>NZ_KV836284.1:0-44374 GCF_001838325.1 Corynebacterium sp. HMSC074C05 | reverse complement strand
CCCAGTGGGACTCGAACCCACACTGAAAGGGTGTTAAAGGGCGATAATGTTGGTTCCTGCCACTGACCGAGATTCCTATTATTACTGGTCAACGGTCTAGTTAACCCGCCTAGTTTCGCTGGTATTCGGTAATTCCGGTTATTATTTGGACATTTTTTGGACAGTTCCCGCCGCGTTACACTTCCTCGTCCTTATCCGGGATTAGCTGGTCTGCGAATGCTGCGACGTCCACCGCGTCACGTGCGATGTAGAACTTCTCGGTAATCGAACTGTCGGCATGACCCATCGCAACAGCAAGAGACCACGGGTCGAGGTTGCCTTTGCCGACGCTGCTAAACGTCCGTCGAAGCGTGTGGATCGTGACGTTCTTCCACCGCTCGCCGCGCGCCGTCCGAAAATCTTCGTTGAAATTATTCTCCCACCTGTACGTTCCCGTAGCCGACGGAAACACCATCGGGAGATATTCGCCGTGGCGCTCTTTGTTCTTCCGAATAATCTCCATTGCCTTCGGCGCTAATGAGATTGAGCGTGTGGCCGCATCGGTCTTGCCGTGCTCCTGGCGAATGTTCCCCGTTGCCTTCGAGTAACTAATCGTTGCATTGAGGGTAAGGACTGGCGGGTCTTTTTCCTCGTCAATGTCGCTGAAGTTGAGCGCTAACAACTCCCCTGCTCTGAACCCTGTGAGCAGCGCTAAGACGCACACGTCGTAAACGTATTCGTAATCGCTTTTTCGCAGGTCTTTAAGGAACTCTGTTACTTCTTCAGATGTAAGTCGATTGACCTCTTTCTTGGCCGTCTTCAGTGGTCGAACATCTTTCATTGGATTATGGCCAATGAGCCGGTAACGAGCAGCGAGCCCGAACGCTCCGTTGAGGACTGTTCTGCACTGCTGGACGTTGCGACGCTTAGACGAGTGAAGCCACTGATCCATAACGAGAGGCGTTATCTCGTTGAGCCTTAGCGCTCCGAGGGTGGGTTTCAGATGCTTTTCTATGACGTCGGTGTATCTGTCGACGGATTGCGGTTTGGTGCCGTCGGTCTTTTTGACGGCTAGGTATTCATCGAGCAGTTTCGAGAAGGTGCTTGTCGACGATAATTCCGCGTGGTCGGTGTGCTCTTCGAGTCTTTGCGCGCATCGTTGCTTCAGCGCGGTCTTGGCTTTGTTTGCCGATTGTCCACGTGCTCGGACTCTGACGGTTTCGCCTGTGGTGAGTCGTAGCCGCGTGTCTGCTTCCCAGCGGGTTGGTTTGCCTTCTTCATCGGTTGTGACTGGTTTTATGTTTATCTCGCCCCAGGTTCCTGGTGTGAGTGCTGGTCTGCCTCGTGCCATTGTGGTGGTTCCCTTTTCTACACTTTCGGCACACCCTGTAGAAACAACGCTGATGATTGCGCAAGGCCTGCTAAAGGAGCTGTCTCGCTGATGGTGTCTCTACTTCGGAACTGAATGCATAGACGATACAAAGATTCTCCCCGATTCCTGCGCCGCCGCCTCGTACAAGTCAAAGTCATGGTCGTAAAGCGCAAGTGATGCTTGCGTTGTTGGCGATTTGTGGCTAATCCAATCAACCCACTTAGCCAACGGCTTAGGTAGGTCTTCATAAACAGAGCGGCCATAGATTTCGATGACCCTCTCTTCCATGCGCTCATTTTCCCATTGATAGTGAACGAGCCGCTCGGCAAGTATCGCTACGGCCGCTTCTCGAACTAAGAGTTGCCACCGCGTGAATTCTTCCGGTGCGCTCATTGACTCGACCGTCTCGCCGAAGAACTTCGCTATCGCTAGAGCTTCTGTGAAGCGCAGCGGTCGAGCTCCCTTTTCCACTCGATCTACTGTCGGCTGTTTCCAGTTAAGTCCGACTTCCTGAAGTTTGCGAGCAAATTCGTTCTGTGACCAGCCTTTTTCAAGGCGTTTTTCGGTCATTCTCCTGATAAGCCTGGACTCTTCATCGGCAAAAGACATGAACCAAACCTATCAGCCATTTTCGGGAATTTTCAACAAAGTGTTGCAAGAATTCCCGCTATCGTGTTAAGTTAAACATGTTGTTGAATTCTCCCGCTTTTGTTGAACTGGAGGTATTACATGAGAACTCAACCAACCGTCTTCACCGTCCGAGAGGCTGCACGCGCTTTACGAATCGGCGAGTCCACCGCATACGCAGCTATCCGAGATGGAGACTTCCCCGTCCCGATCATTCGAATTGGTGGCCGCTACGCAGTACCAGCGAAGCCACTGCTCGACCTACTCGGCCTCGACGAACTCCCCGCCGACGCCGCCTAACCCAAAAAGGAGAACCACAATGCCGAACCAGTACACCACCGAAGAACTCACCCTCTTCCGCGCCGACGCCGCCATAACCCTCGCCCTCGCCGTCCTCCGAGCAGTCGAGAACGGAGAGAACGTCAATGCCGACGAAGCTGTCGCCGGTGCTCTCATCGACTTCCGAATCGCTAACGCCGACTACGAAGCCGCCACCCGCGACGAAGACAACTAACCCCCAGGAAGGAAGAACCAATGTCCAACTACGCCAACTCCTACATTCTCCTGACCACCGTCGAAACGCTCCCGCTCATTCTGGAGCACATGCCAGACCGCTCGCCGGAAGGCGCCGCGTGGGAGTTCGAAGTACAGGAGATCCTCGTCGAGCGCATCAAGCCCGTATTTCGTCGAGTACTCGCCGACTACATCGGCGTCATTAAGGGCGAGTCCTACGACTTCGCACCCAACATCGATAAGGAAGAAATGCTCGACGGCATGATTGCCCACTTCGGCAAGGAAACGCTCCTCAAGCTTATTGCGAAAGACTCCTTCGGCACTGCCATGAAGTACCTGACAGAACAGGGAGAAAAGGCAGTCATGGCAATGCTGGCCACCCCGAAATAAGAAAAAGCGCCTCACCGCCGACACGGCAAGACGCTAATCCTCTACCCAATCCCGAACCAGGAGACGGAAGGAACATCTCGAAAGATGCACAACAAGAATAACACAGATTTCGAACATATCTCCGATAAGAAGACGGGGACGAAATCGAAAAGGCGACGTCGCAGGATTGCGGCACACATCATCGTCCGCCAGACGGAGGCAGGCGACCACACCGCGTGTGGAAAGTTCATCGCCCGGCAAGACTCAACCCCCGTGAAGGTTGATAGCAACGGCGTGCCGCTGTCCGTCGCGTACTACCCATGCCCGGTCTGCCGGGACATGAAGCGACTCGAAAAGAGCATGGCCAACCATTGGCCAAAGTTCCTCATCCCGGCAGATATGGCGCTGGATCTGGCCGACCGTTGGGAGGCCAACGAATGACCGCCATTGTTTGCACCGAGCTTCTCGACGAGGCCGACACAGCACTTGTCGAGGACGCGGCCACCCTGCTCGCACACCTCGACGTCACCAGTCTGCTTTACGCCGCCGTAAAAACAGAAAGCGCTTAAACGCTGCTGTGACACAACGATAAGCAGGGTTTCCCGGAATGGTTCGTTTGACGGAGTTCGATTCTCCGACCGGGAGCAGGGATTGAGCTTCCGCAGTCCCTCTTCAAATCAGATGCAGACTCCGAGCTTTTAGGAGGATTGGTGAGTTCACCCTCACAGAAGACCAGCTACCGAGGCACACAGTTCCTCTCGGCAGTCCTTGACCTTGCCCCCGGCCTTCGCCGGCAGGCACTGGAAAGCGTCGAAGCGGAAGACTTCACCACAGAACCTTTCCGAATCGTCTACAAGACCTTACTGGAGATTCCCGGCCTGGACACTATCGACGGGCGCGAAGCACTTGGTCTAGCTCTTCGCGATCAATCGGTCGCTAATGGTTCGATGAACGGCGAATTTGGCCGTGGAGTCCAGCTTGCAATCCTAGATATCGCTACTGACCAGTCCACTGGAGACATGGCGTTTCCGCTCGCTAAGAGCCTTCGAGAAGACAGGTTCCGCGCCGAGACTTGCGCAATCTTCAGTCGCTTAATCAAGGAGACGAAGACCGCGCCGCTGGAGACTATTCAGACTTCACTCCAGGAGGTTTATCAACCAGAGATTGACTTGTTTGTGCGTATCGAGCACCCGCACCGTCGCCTGAAGAAGGTGGCCTAGAATGACCGCCCCAGATCGTGCACCGAAGACTGTCTTCAACCTCGTGCAGGCATCGACAGTGAAGTCAAAGCAAACCAAGTGGCTCGTCGAGCACATGATCCCGTGGAATGGCCTTACCCTTCTCGGAGGTCGTGAAGGCGTCGGTAAATCAACGATTGCATGCGCGTGGGTTGCAGCCGCTACCCTGGGCAACCTCGATAACAAGGAACCGCTAAACGTCATCTATTTGCACACCGAGGACAGCCGCGAAGCAACGATTGTTCCCCGCCTCCGAGCTGCCGACGCAGACCTTGAGCGCATCTACTTCCTTGATATCGAACTCCAGTACGACGGCGAAGACCCAATCGAATCCGGCCTCGTCCTCCCCGCTCACTTTCCACACCTTCGCCAAGTAATCGAAGACAACAACATTGGCATGATTGTCCTCGACGCCGCGAAGTCGGCAATGGCCTCCAGCATCGACGGCAACCGTGATGAGTCCGTCCGACGCATGCTCGACCCAATGAACCGGATTGCCGACGAACTAGGGTGTGTCTTCCTTGGATTAGTTCATTTCGGTAAGCGAGAGTCCGCAGACACAGGAAAGTTGATTACCGGCTCGATTGCCTGGAGCCAGGTGGCACGTTCTGTTATCGCAGTTGCCAAGGACGAAGATGGCAAATTGCTTGTTTCTACGACGAAGCACAATTTAGCCCCGCATGCCGTCACTCTCGACGCGCATATCGAGCCCGCTGACGTTCTCATCGAAGGTGAAACCGTTCCCGTCGGCAAGGCCGTTTTCGACGGTGTCTCTAATCGAAGCATCAGTGACCTTCTCGCACCTGAAGACTCCGACGTTGACAAGATGGATCGTACCGATTGTGAGGTCTGGCTCGAAGACTTCCTCGAAGGCAAGAACGGGGTACCTCGCCAGCTTGTCCTAGAGGAAGCGGCCAAGGCTGGCTTCAAGGTTGCTAAGACTGTCCAGCGCGCTTTTAAGCGGCTCGGTGGCGTCTCTGATTACACGCAGACCAAACCTCGAACCGCGCTGTGGTCACTGCCTAGCCGGGACACTGTGTCTCCCAATGCGTATAGAGGTGTCCCTGCTGTCCCTACTGTCTCTGACCTGCATAAATGCAGTGTCCCCACTACAAATAGTGGAAATCATAGTGTCCCTACTACAAAAACTACCTCTGACCAGCAAGAACATCTTGTAAAAAGCGCCCCGAACCCTAGTAGGGACAGTAGGGACATGCGTGTTAAGAGGTCGGTCAATCCTGACGTGTATTCGGCCATTCTCTCTTCTCTTAGCCCAGAAGTAGGGCTCTCCAAGCGAGCGCTCACCGGCTCAATCCCCACCAAGCTCGACCCTGAGAACAACCTCGACCCCGCCTTGAAGCATCTCGAAGAAGACGGTCTCATCGTCCAGGACTTCAAGGGCAACTACCTACTAGCACAAGGAGCCAAGTAGTCGTGAAGCGTCACATTAGGTGCCGGACAGTCAATTCAAAGAAGAGGCTAAGCATCGTTCTTCGCCCCGATTCACGCGATAAAACCAAGTGGTTCCTCGGCACTCCACACGGTGCAATGTTGCTCGACGAAGACCAGATGATCCAGCTAGCCAACGCTGTTGCCGACCTCTTGGAGGCCGACGAGTGAAGACACCACCGTTCCCGAAGGTTAGGCGCCTGCCGGCAAGCCTCCGCCCCATCACCGATGCCTCACTCGACGGAGCCGCTTGCAAAGGCCACGCTCCCTTATTCGACCTCACTGTTCATGGCGAGACCTCGGAGCAGCGCGAAGCCCGCCACCACCAAGCCCGCAACCTGTGCCGGAGGTGCCCTGTTTTCACTCAATGCACCACGGTTGCAGGCCAACTCAAGAATGACCACAAGCAAGGACTTTGGGCAGGATCGCTGCTCGACGACAACAAGGAGAACTAAGTGAAACTCACGGCACTAACTTCAATTTTCATCGACGGCACTCTCGTTAAGAAGGGCGCCGTCTTCACCACCACGGCAACCACCGGCGAGCGTCTTATCCGCAGTGGATCAGCCCACCCCGCCGAGCAGTCCACTAAGCAAGCGACACCACGAAACCAAGTTCCCGCTGTCAAGGAACCAGACGAGCCGACACCACAGGAGCAGCGACCGGCACCGCCTCGCAAGGCCGCGCCGAAAAAAGTTTGGGAGGACTACGCCACCGCCCTCGGTATCCCCGCCGCCGGTCTGACGAAGCCGGAGCTCATCGCGGTGTGTCTGGACTACTAGAAGGAGCCGATAAGGAATGCATCATTACAAGGAGTCGTGTTTCATCTTGAGCCCGGAAGAAGCAACTAAAATCGCCAGAACTCTACTTGAAGCGAACGCAGCTCTCGCCCGTCAAGGCGCCAAGATTCCGGCGAGCATGATTGCCTTCGCCAATACCGTTTACGACAACGTAAAGACGCAAAAGCCAATTGAGGACACCGGCGAGACTGTGGAGTATGAGCAAATCACTTCCGCCGAAGCCGCCAAAATTTTGGGTTGTGGCGAGCCCAACGTCCGAGCACTCGCCAGAACAGGCAGGCTCCCCGGCGCCAAACCTCAAGGCTTCTGGATCTTCAACAGGAGTGATGTCGTGGCCTTCCGCGACTACCGCGAGTGATTGCTCAATTGCAGATGTGGAGCTCGCCCGCGTCGGCACCTGGAACGCAGAAACAGGACAATGCGCCATAACCCGCGCTGACCTTGCTTCCGCCGTCGCAGCAGCACCACATCTACCCGCTATCCCCGTCCGCCTCGGACACTTTGACCCACGCTTCTCCGGCTCTCCTTCCCTGGGGCGTGTGGTCAATTTACGCACCGGCGAGGCTGGCGACGTACTGCTCGGAGACCTCGTAGACCTTCCTCGTTGGTTGTACGACAACGTCTCAAAAGCCTATCCACAGCGCAGTATCGAAGCCGCCCTCGACTTCCAACACGAAGGCAGAACATTCCGTTTTTGCCTTACTGGTCTCGCTCTTCTCGGAGCGGAATGGCCAGCAGTAACCAGTCTTCAAGACATTCGAGATCTACTGGAGAAATAGTCATGTTCACATCTAAGCCGCAAATCGCCAACGTCATTACTTTCCGTGAGGCGATGGAAAACGCCCCAGAAAACCTATTCGAGACCGGCAGCACCCGAGGTTATGTCGTGACCCCGGCTCTCGCCCCCAACCCGCCGTCCTACCGCACCCCGGAACTTGTTGGTGCATGGGTACAGGGATACCTCGCTGGTCTCGCAGCTGAAGACACCTACGAGAACGCAACCGTCAACACGATCGAGTTCGACCTTGCTCACTACCCTTGCTTGGAGGATAAGTAAATGTTTTACCCCGGAGCGGCAGACCTCAACGACCGCACTATCACCGTTGATTCCGTCCTCAATGACCCAACCATCATTGAGCACCGAATCGCAGAACTGGCAACCCCGAACCTGATTGTCGAGACCGTCTTCTCACAGGACAACTCGCCCGTACAGGGTGGCGCCGTGATCTACTCCGAGACCACGGAGAAGAACTTCTACACCGACAATGATGTTGCACAGCGCATGCCAGGAGACGAGTACACCATCGTCTACCGCGAGCGCCCAGAAGCGAAGCTCGCCCGCGTCGAAGACTACGGCGGCAAGTTCGCCACCAGCGACGAGGCACGCCGCCGCAACCAGGCAATCGACTTCGACAACGACGTCCGCGTCCTGTCCAACACTCTTGTGCGCAAGCTCAACCAGCGAGCAATCGAAACTATCGAAGCCGCCCGTGATGCCCACAAGACCAACACCCTCGCAATCCCCGGCACCGGCTGGAAGGACGTTGTCCTCGACGGCAACCCAACCACCATCACAGCACCAGCTGACCGCCCTCACTCCCATATCGCCAACCTGTTCGCAGTCGCCGAACAGCAAGAGCTCGGCATCGAGTACACCAAGATGCTGGTCTCCCCGGCAATGAAGGCAACCCTGCGAATGGTCTACGGCTCCGACCTCGGCACCATGCTCGAAGACTTCGGCCTCGACCTGATCTCCACCAACTTTGTGGCCGACGATCTGGCTTACTTCGTTGACCCCGGAAAGGCCGGTTTCGTCAAGTACGAAGAGCCGCTGACCGTCACCACATGGCGAGATGAGGCACACCGACAGACCTGGACACAGGCATACGCAATGCCGGTCATGGGAATTACTACCCCGTCCGCTATCGGGGTAATCGAATTTTCTAAGGAGTAAACCAATGTTCTTCCACAATCAGATGCAAGAGCGCTTCAACCCCGGCACCGACCTCACCGCCGTTGCCACCGACCAGGTGACAGGCAAGACCCTCGTCACCTACTCGAAGGGGCTCACCAGCGGCCTTATCAGCGTCGCCACCGCCACCCCAGGCAAGGCAGTTGCCGGAGTCGCTAAGTACGACGCCGACACCGGCGAGCACGTTGGTGTTGCGCGTGGCTCCGGCCGCATCGTCACCATCACCGCCGCCACCGGCCTGAAGGCAGGAGACCCGGTAACCGTTGGTGACGCTGGCAAGGCAACTACCGCCACCGACAACAGCCACATCGTTGGTTGGTGCGTTGACGATGCCGACGCTGACACCGACGCGCTGATTAGCCTCGCTCACTAAGGAGACCCCCATGCCTGACTTTAAGCGCCTGTTTTTCAGCACCCCCACCCCCTCCGAAGCGGACACGGGAGAAAAGACCCCCGCCCCGCTGACCTTCACCGAAGAGCAGACGGCCACCATGTGCGCCGCCCTCAACCTAGATCCGGACGTCACCGCCGACGAGTTCGTCGCCAAGTTCCTCGCCCTCGTCGAGTCCGCCGACGAGGTAGTCGCCAAGGCTACTGAAAACAATGTTGCAGCTTCACTCAACGAAGACGAAGTACAGCGCATTGCAGCATCAGCAGCGAAGGAAGTTCTCGCAAGCGTCAACACCAACGATGCTGTCATCATCGACCGCAACGCGTGGACTGACATGAAGAAGGCAATGGACGTCGGTATCAAGGCAGAACGTCAACAGCATCGACTCGCAGCCGAACAAGTTGTTGACCAAGCAATCCGACGCGGCAAGGCTTCACCAGTTCAGCGAGAACACTGGATTGACGCATACAACGCTGACAAGGAAAAGACTATGAGAGCGCTGAATGCAGCGAAGGAAATTCCGCGCGTTGAGATTGGGCATTCACTGTCAATCGAGCAGCTAGACGCGATCGAGCGAAACAGTTGGGTGCGCTAGCCCAAACCAACCAGGCAAGACCCTCTAGGAACCCTTTTCCCGGAGGGTCTTTCCGCTATCAACAAGAGGAATACTTTCAATGAATAGGCAACCGCGGCAGACCGAGAACCAAAAAGGCCGCGGCAGTATCCACAAGAAGAACCGGAAACGCCTCATGCATCTACACCACGACGGCGCTCTTTGTTGGTGGTGCGGCAAGCCGATGTATCGAGACGCGAAACTCAACTGGGACCAAAGAGCCTTGCATGCAGACCATTCACGAGCGCTTGGTCAATACGGCGCACACAACAACCTCGCAGACAGACTCTTGCACGCAACCTGCAACCAACAACGAGGCGACGGCACCAGAGACAACACCCGCCCCGCCCTCCACCGAACAGAACCATTCATTTGGTGACGCCCAGACCCGACCCCCGAAAATCTTAAGGCGGTCGGGTTTTTCCTACCCTCGCATCCCGTCCGCATCGGGCTTCTCTCTCCGGCTGTTTTTGGTGCCCGTGGGCGTGTTTGGCGGGTTGTGGGTTTTGTTTGGTGGTTGGGTGCTGTTTTGGGGCTTGTGGCGTGTGTGTTGGTTCTGGCGTGTTTTACGGGGTGTTGCGCTAGGAGGCTCTGTGAACGTTTGGAGGGTGCTAGGATACGTGCTCCCCGCGTTTAACCGCTTAGAATCGATTTGTGAACAGGGGTTTTGTGCAGGTCAACGAGAGTAAGCCCCACATGCGCACGGAAACTATCCGTGTTGATTATCGACACAGTTGCCCACGACTGTAAGCCCCACACGCACACGGGAGATATTCCCGGCTCCGGGAACCTTCCCGGTCAAAGATGACCGTGCAGAAAGAAGTCATCTGTTACGAACCTCGTAACGGTTGAAGCGGATAGATAACCCCCAGGAGTGCCGACAACATCTTTAGGTCGTGATTCCGACCTGCCGAGCAGCGTTACACCTTGCTACTTCTCTAGCAAGTCCGGTTATTATTTGGACATTTTTTGGACAGTTTTAAGTCTAAGCATGAAAAAACCAGGTAGAAAATCGCTTCTACCTGGCCTTTTGGTGCCCCCAGTGGGACTCGAACCCACACTGAAAGGATTTTAAGTCCTCTGCCTCTGCCAATTGGGCTATAGGGGCCCCTAAGAAAGATTAATGGGCGATATGGGTGTCTACCAAACTCGCCACAATTCCGTCGAGGATATCCTTCTCGCTGATGTAGAAAAAGCGCTGCTCTTCCTTGGCTGCCTCGGAAAGTGGCAGCGCCTCAAACATGTCCATCAGACCGTCAACAATGATGGAACCACCGGCGAAGACATCCGCGCGTTTCGGGTGCATGACCGGATTCGCAGCAAGGGATTCCGCATCGGTCTCGACGACGGATGCTGTCAACGCACGCAACGCCCCAAAGCGCAGCTGCGACAGGTGGATTGCCTCGGGGTCGTAGGTTTCTAGGCCCTGTGCCAGCGCCGACAGGGTGGTGAAGGTCCCGGCGCAGCCGACGATGGTGCGAGCCTTGTCGACAGGCACCTTCGCAATAATCTCGTCGGCCAGTTCCGCAACATACGAACGCGCCTCCTGGACCTGCTCCGCCGTCGGCGGCGAGGCCTGCAGGAACCGTTCGGTCAAGCGCACACTGCCCATAGCCACGGAATCAGAGCCGGCTACCGTACCATCGTGGTCACCGACAATAACCTCGGTGGAGCCGCCGCCGACGTCGATGACGCAATACGGACCCAGCTCGGGCTCCAAGTCATCGACTGCCCCGCGGAAGGACAGCGCGGCTTCCTCGTCGCCGGAAATAACCTCGGCCTCTGCACCCCACGGAGCGAGAATCTCGCGGGTCATGGCGAAGAAATCGTCGCGGTTGCTTGCGTCGCGCGTCGCCGATGTCGCCACCATTCGGACAGCTTGCACTTTTTCGACTTGCATAAGCTCTGCATACTTCGTCAGAGCCTCCCGCACGCGCTCCAGCGCCTCTGGAGCCAGCATGCCAGTGGCATCCACGCCCTGGCCAAGGCGGACGATTTCCATCAGTCGGTGCAGTTCTGTGATTTCGAGAACCCCATCGACGACCTCGACCCGGCTGATAAGCAGGCGAAGCGAGTTAGTGCCGCAGTCGACGGCAGCGAGAGTCGTCATTTATCCCTCCACCCCCGGATACGCAATACCGAGCTCGGAAATCGTCGGCCAGTCCGCGGGAATCGCGGTGCCGCGCAGCTTCTCGTTCTCCGCCGCCAGCGCCACCGACTCAGTACCCAGTCGGAAGTGATCCGGCCCCTTGGCCAGCGCGTAGGCAATAAGGACGTGCAGGCACTTCACACGCGTCGGCATGCCGCCACCGGAGAAGTCCGTGCCCAGGTCTTCCATCTCATTGCGCTCCGCCAGAAACGCCTCGTGTGCACGCTGGTAATCAGCGGCAAGCTCGTCGTCGCTTTCCAGACGCGCGGTCATTTCCTTCATCACGCCGGTCGTCTCCAACCGGGAGGCCTCCGCGGTGAGTCGCGGATCAGTCAGGTAAAAGAGCGTGGGAAACGGAGTGCCATCGTCCAAACGAGGCTTCGTCTTGACCACACCAGGAGTGCCGTCGGGACTGCGGTAAGAGATGTCCACTACACCCCGTGGTTCACGCCCGAGCTGCTCCGCTATCACTTCCAAATCTGCGGTATCCACAGACATCGGTCACACTCCTTTTGCTTCCGTTTTACTGACACATAATCTCACAGTCGCCTTACAAGCGCGTTGTTTCGCTTTACGACGGCACACTCCGCCGCGCATGCAACCTCACCGAGAGCCCTACGGAGTTTTAGGACTCCGGTACCGTCGGCAAACTCTCGGGCCTCGTTGCCTGATCGCGCCCCGGATTAGGGCGAGTCTCTTCAGGTTCGGGCGGGATGGAAATGGAATCCCACAGAGTCTCGTACCACTTCTTGGCCTGGTGCTGCGGAACTTCCTCCGGCTGCGTCCCGGGCTGTTCGCCCACTGCCGGATCGAGGATACGGAATGGGGTCTCCCCCGGCTCTACCAGTCCCAGGCGCAGACGTGCCTGCTCCTTGATATAGGCGGGGTTGGAGTAAAGCTCCTTTTCATCCTCTAGCTGCTCAATTCGCTGTTCCATGCGCGCAATACTGTCCTGCGTTGCAGCCACATCCGCCTGCTGTTGTGCAAAAGTCCGCAGCGGGATTGCGAGAACAGATACTAAGAAAAGCACCAGCAGACCAATACCAATCTTCTGTGCCGTGCTCAGCGAGCGCATTCCCGATGCGATTGCCGCTGCCGAACGCTGCCCCGCCCCTGCAGGGCGCGACTGTGTTCCGCGGCGAGATCGGTCCGATGCACTCATGCCCCACACTCTACCCGACCGCCAGCCGATGAAATAACAAAAACCCGCCCACAACCACATGCGTGGTGCGGGCGGGCAGTGCTATACGCAGCTTTCGCAGCGTATCAACTACTTACTTAAAACGCGGGAAAGCGCTGCGGCCAGCGTAGACTGCGGCGTCGCCGAGGTACTCTTCGATGCGCAGCAGCTGGTTGTACTTAGCAACGCGCTCGGAGCGAGCCGGAGCACCGGTCTTGATCTGGCCACAGTTGAGACCGACAGCCAGGTCAGCGATGGTGGTGTCCTCAGTCTCACCGGAGCGGTGCGACATCATGGTCTTGTAACCGGCGTTGTGGGCCATTGCGACGGCCTCGAAGGTCTCAGACAGCGAACCGATCTGGTTGACCTTGACCAGCAGAGCGTTAGCGGCCTTCTTCTCAATGCCCTCAGCCAGACGCTTCGGGTTGGTAACGAAGAAGTCATCGCCGACAATCTGGACCTTGTCACCAAGCTGAGCGGTCAGGGTAGTGTAGCCCTCCCAGTCATCCTCTTGCAGCGGATCCTCGATGGAGACGATGGCGTAGTTCTCAACGAGGTCGGCGTAGACAGCGGCCATCTCCTCAGCGGTGTGCTCGCCGCCCTCGAAGTGGTACTTGCCGTCCTTGAAGAACTCGGAAGAAGCCACGTCGAGAGCCAGAGCGACATCGTCGCCCAGCTTGTAGCCAGCGGCCTCAATTGCTTCAACAATCAGGTCCAGTGCAGCCTTGGTGGAGTCAACCGACGGAGCGAAGCCGCCCTCATCGCCGAGACCAGTGGACAGACCCTTGTCCTTGATGACCTTCTTCAGTGCGTGGTAGACCTCAGCGCCGACACGCAGTGCCTCCTTGAAGGTCGGGGCGCCAATCGGAGCAATCATGAACTCCTGGACGTCAACGCCGGAGTCCGCATGTGCACCACCGTTGAGGATATTCATCATCGGGACCGGTAGAACGTGGCCGTTCGGGCCACCGACGTAGCGGAACAGGTCCAGGCCAGCGGACTCAGCAGCAGCCTTGGCAACGGCCATGGACACACCGAGAATGGCGTTGGCACCCAGGCGGGACTTGTTGTCGGTGCCGTCCAGCTCAATCATGGTCTTGTCAACGAGACGCTGATCCTCAGCCTCGAGGCCAATAATCGCGTCCTCAATCTCCTCGAGCACCGCGCGGACAGCCTTCTGGACACCCTTGCCCAGGTAACGATCCTCACCATCGCGGAGCTCGTGAGCCTCGTGTACACCGGTAGAGGCACCGGACGGAACCGCAGCGCGGCCCACAGCGCCGTCTTCCAACAGCACCTCAACCTCAACGGTCGGGTTACCACGGGAGTCCAGAATTTCGCGTGCGTTCAACTCGATGATTGCAGCCATAGGTCACCTTTCCGCCGGAACCGTTCCGGCACATGACTCCAATTGTGGCACGGTTTGCCAACCTTCGCCTTAAATCCTTTTCACCCTATGCGGGCTGATTCAGCGCATAGTTCGCCGCAGCGTCCCGAACATCGCGAAGATACTGCTCAGATTGGTTATATGAGCGAGTTGCAGATGCCCACCCTTCCGGGGTGGCGAGGTCGCGTTCGTCGCTGCAGAGCATCCGCGCGGTCGTCGCAGTCGCGTCGTCGATGTTATTGGGGTCCGCGACACCATCACCCGAAGCATCCATCGCAAAGCGATGCCATGTCTCGGGAATAAACTGCATCGGCCCCACAGCGCGGTCATACTCTGTGTCACCGTCGAGTTCGCCATTGTCAGTATCGAGAACCTCAGCGAAGCCATTCGTGCCGTCCAGCGGCGGACCGATAATCGTCGGACGCACTACCCCATCGGCACCGATATGCGCCGGCTTGAGCCAATTGCCCGAGTACGTGCCGTGATTAGTCTCCACCTTGCCCAGTCCCGCAAGCGTGTTCCACTCCAGGTGACAGCTCGGGAACTGTTCTGCCGCAATCACATATGCGTTGCCGTAGGCGCGGAGGGCGTCCTCAGAAATCCCCGTCTTCGGGGAAATCTGCTGCGCCCACTGTCGGAGCTGTTCAGAGGTGCGGCCGGGCGCGTTGACATCAATCATCGGCGGTGGCTCAGCCGCGGCAGGCGGCACATTGTCCGGAATCGGCTTCTTGGTCAACGACGGGATAACGGGTCCAGTGAACATCGCCAACGCCCCAACCGTGCCAATGATAATCAGCACCGCCAGGGAGGTTAGACCGAGGCAGCCACAGCCTCGCGAGGACTTCTTTTTCCCCCTACTGCGGCCACGCGACTTCGCCCCGCGGGGTGCGGGGTGCGCGTATTCATCAAAGGGAGAATTAGAAGGCATGGGGAATTACTCTACGGGGTAAACCGTAAAAATCACTCAAACTCGAGGACAGAAATCACTTTTGTTGGAAACTAGCTGTCGCTTTCCGACGGGCCGAGGTCCTCAGCCTCTTCGTTATCTTCGCTGCCCGCTGCCCACTGCTCAGCACTGCCGGCCTGCTGATTCTCCATCTGAGCCAGCTCAGCCAGGAATGCGCGTGAAGCCTGTCGGGTCCTCTCTTCAGCACCGGACTCAGTCTCCAGCCCCGGGGTCGGGACCAGAATCTCCACTGGAATGTCTGCATCGGAAAGTCCCAGCGCACGTGCGCGGCGGATGGCTTCCTCAGCCAAAGTCAGCGCCGGCAGCTGTGTGGCCGGGTTCGAGCGCGGACGTCCGCGGCCGTAAGTCCACAGTCGCTCCTGCTCTTCCTCCGAGACCATCTCTCCTTCGGCCACACTGCCGTCGAAGAGGTACGGCTGACGAGCACGCATCTTCAAAATAAAGTCGGTCGCCACGTCGTCGAAGTCGAAGTCCTCAGCGATTTCAGCGTGGAAGAGGACTTGCAGCAGCAGATCTGACAGCTCGCTACGAATGTCACCGCCCTCGTTGACTGCATCGACAAACTCGTAGGTCTCTTCAATGAGGTACGGCAGCAGGCTCTTGTGCGTCTGGCGAGCTTCCCACTGCCCCGTGCGCCGTGCGGCCGCCATGATGCCCACGGCCTCCACGACGTGGGGCAGACGAGCTGCGGCAAGCTGTTCCTGCGGAGTCAGCGGTTCTGCAACAGGCTCTGCCACTGGCTCTGCAACCGGTTCTGGCTCAGGTTCCTGCACCGAGTCCTGCTGGGGTGCCGCCGCAACCTGAGCTGCTGGGTCCGGTGCATCATCCAGTTCGACGGAGTAGACTTTCTCGCCCGCATCGAGGCGATCGAGTACCTCGTCATTTTCCATATCGGTGGTGACTAGAATCTCCGCCTGGGACACCGAGTGCCCACCGGCGTCGGCGATTGCCCAGCGCACACGGATCGGGACTTCTTCGGTGTAGCTGACTTCACCGGTCAGCAGGCTAGCGGCTTCCAGCGGAATTGCAGTTGGAAAGCGGCTATCGAGCTTGATGATAGTCATACGGTTTCTAGTCCTTTCCCATGTGCGAGATATCCATACGTGGAATTCCCGCCATCGATGTCAAGAAGTCTGCTACCCACTGCACCAATGCAATATCGCGGACAGATTTTGCCCGCAACCCTCGCCCTTCCTTCGGCATTCCGACGGAAACCGTGCGCGTTGCCGCACGATAGGTCGCCTGTGGATACAGGCGCTTGAGACGCACCTGCTTGGAGTCAGCAAGCTCCATAGGGGTTATTCTAATGTGCGCACCCATGGCTTGAACTTCATGCACGCCGAATTCCCGGCAAATAATTCGAAGTCGTGAAATAACCGCCAGTCTTTCCACCTCAATGGGTGGGGTTCCGTAACGGTCGATGAGTTCTTCGAGCACTACGTCGATATCGTCCAGCGCACTGGCGGCAGCAAATTTGCGGTACGCCTCTAGACGTAGGCGTTCCGACGACACATATTCGGCCGGAATATTCGCATCCACCGGCAAATCAATCCGAACTTCCTTCGGTTCGTTATCGGAAGCATCCGGCGTTTCACCATCGGCCACTGCCTTCAGTGCAGCCACGGCCTCGCCAACCAGTCGGACGTACATGTCGAAGCCGACGCCGGCAATGTGACCGGACTGCTCCGCACCGAGGATATTTCCGGCTCCGCGCATTTCCAGGTCCTTCATGGCCACGGCCATACCGGCACCCAAGTCATTGTTCTGCGCGATCGTGGACAGACGGTCGTAGGAAGTCTCCGTCAGCGTCTGATTCTCCGGGTAGAGGAAGTAGGCATAGGCGCGCTCACGGGAACGGCCCACGCGACCACGCAGCTGGTGTAGCTGGGAAAGACCCATATGGTGGGCGTTTTCCACAATCAACGTATTGGCGTTGGCAATATCCAGGCCGGTCTCCACGATGGTGGTACACACCAGCACGTCGTACTCGCGCTGCCAGAAGCCATCGACCGTGCGCTCCAGCTGCTCCTCCCCCATCTGACCGTGGGCCACCACCACACGGGCCTCGGGCACCAAATTGCGGATATTCTGTGCGACCTTGTCAATGGTTTCCACCTTATTGTGCAGGTAGAACACCTGGCCGTCGCGAAGCAGCTCGCGCCTGATAGCAGCGGCGACCTGCTTGTCAGACTGCGCGCCGACGTATGTCAGCACCGGGTGGCGGTCCTGCGGTGGGGTGAGAATCTGGCTCATCTCGCGGATGCCGGCAATCGACATTTCGAGCGTGCGCGGAATTGGCGTTGCGGACATGGTGAGCACGTCGACGTGGTGACGCAGCGCCTTGATGTGTTCCTTGTGCTCGACGCCGAAACGCTGCTCCTCGTCAACGATGACCAGACCGAGTTCTTTCCACTGCACGCCGGTCTGCAAGAGACGATGCGTGCCGATAACAATATCAACCGTCCCATTCTTCAACCCTTCGAGAACCTCTTTGGAGTCCTTCGGCGAGGTGAAGCGGGACAGCCCGCGGATGGTGACTGGGAAGCCCTCCATACGCTGAGTGAAAGTAGTCAAATGCTGCTGTGCCAACAGCGTGGTCGGCACCAACACTGCTACCTGACGGCCATCTTGAACCGCTTTGAAAGCAGCACGCAGTGCCACCTCGGTCTTGCCGTAGCCGACATCGCCGATGAGCACGCGGTCCATCGGTACCGGCTTTTCCATGTCGGACTTGATTTCGTCGATGGCCTGCAGCTGGTCCTCAGTCTCGGTGAAGGGGAAGTTATCCTCCATCTCCTGCTGCCACGGCGTATCCGGCGCGAACGCGTGGCCCGGCGCGGCTTGACGCTCGGCGTAGAGCTTGACCAGCTCTTCCGCAATCTCGCGGACAGCACCACGGGCCTTGCGCTTGGTGGACTTCCAGTCCGAGCCGCCCATCTTCGACAGCGCGGGCTTTTCGCCGCCGACATAGCGCGACAGCAGATCCAGGCTCTCCATCGGCACGTAGAGCTGGTCCGAGGGGCCTCCGCGCTTGCTCGGTGCGTACTCGAGCACCACGTACTCGCGGCGAGCCTGATCCTCGCCCGTGCCGATGGTGCGCTCAGTGAGCTTCACAAATCGACCGATGCCATGAGTGTCGTGTACGACGTAGTCGCCGGCCTTCAGTGCCAGCGGATCCACGCGACCACGGCGCTTCGCCGGTTTACGGCGACCACCAAGGGCACCTTCCGCGATGCGGTTACCCGTGATGTCCTGCTCAGTAATCAGAGTCAGCGCGCCACCGGGAATACGCGGGAACACCAGGCCGCCGTGCAAAACACCCTGGTAGACGGTAATTCTTCCGGACTCGGGATACTCCGGGCCCGCCGCCATGCGCGTCGCAATTCCGGCTTCCCTAAACCTTTCCGCTTGCCGACGCGCTCCCGCGGGCGTCGCCGCCACGTACGCCACTCGTTCCCCCGCGACCGTGGCATCGCGCAGCTGCTTCATCAGGTGACCAATTTCCTTTAAGTCACCGCGTGGCGCGGGCCCAGGCTCAAAGGTTAGCGGCAGCACATCATCTTCGGTGACCCCCGCCTCCAACATGCCGGGCGGGGAAATATGCCACGAGGTGGGCATCGGGATAGAGGCCAAGCTGCGGTAAGCGCTGGGCTCCAGACCATCGGTGGCGATTGGCGCCGAGCCACCCATCGCGGCCGTTTCCCACGCTGCGGCCATAAACTCCTCGCCCGCACTAATCAGGTCCTGCGCGCGAGAGCGAATGCGCTCCGGCCCGCACATGAGCACATGCGTTTTCTCCGGCATGACCTCGGTGAGCATCTTCATCGGATGCTGACTAATCAGTGGAATCAGCGACTCCATGCCCTCCACCCACTGGCCATCACCGATGCGGGTGAGCATTTCTTGGACCTGTCCAGAACGCGTGGTGGCGAGTTTCTCCGCGGCGGCCTTCACGTCGTCGTCGATAAGCAGTGCACGACACGGGAAGATATCCAGCTGGTCGACCTCTATCTCAGAGATTGTGCGCTGGTCAGCGACGGAAAAGGCGCGCAGGTCGGTAACCTCGTCGCCCCAGAGCTCGATACGAACCGGCAGCTCTTCGGTCGCCGGGAAGACATCGACGATGCCGCCACGCACGGCAAACTGACCACGCCTGCCGACCATGTCCACATGCGAATAGCCGTGATGCACCAGCCGCTCAACCAGGTTCTCGCAGTCCTGGTCCAGCTGGATGTGGATGGGCGCGCTGGCTTCAGCCTCGAGGTCGTCCACAATCGGCTGCACCAACGAGCGCACCGCCGCAATCAGAACGTCGACTTTGCCCCGGCGAACGTCGTAAAGCGCCTTACGACGCTGCGCCACAGTATCCACGGCCGGCGAAAGCTTCTCATGCGGGAGCGTCTCCCACGAGGGGAACATAGCTACACGGTCGCCGATCATCGACTTGACCTCGGCAGTCAGGTCCTCCGCCTCTCGGCCAGTAGCCGTGACGACCAGCACCGGCACCTTCGTGGACATGGCGTAAATAAGGTGCGAACGCACCGCGTCCGCACCCGTGAGCGCCAGCTCGTCTTCGCCGATGCGCCCGAGCACGCCGACAAATTGAGGATCCGTGACAACGAGGCTTTCCAGCCCCGATAGCGGGTTCGGCAGAATGCTGGGTGTGGCTTTCGCCGAGGAAGACGCAGAAGTTGGCATAGCCCCAATATAACCATGCACCCCGGATTCACCCTGCGTGCTGGTTAGCCGTTCTCCGCCACCTGCATCGGGTCTGCCGCAGCACCTGCTCCGAACTTCGCGCCCTCAGCGGCCGCTGGCACATCAGCGGAGCCATGCAGAGTCGGGGCCCCCTCCATGCCGGCCAGCCCGTTCCAGCACAGGTTCACGATGTGCGCCGCCACCGTCTCCTTATCCGGACTGCGCTTCTCCATCCACCAGCGAGCGGTCTGCGAAACCATACCGACCATGCAGTTTCCGTAGAGCACCGACATGGCCGGGTCGAAGCCAGCGCGTTTGAAAGCCTCGGCGAGGATAGGCGTAACCGACTCAGTGGCATTATTCAGCAGCGTCTCATAGCCACCCGCCACACCGGGGTCGCGAGAAATAATGGAGAATCCCTCCGGGTTTTCCTCGACATAAGTCAGCAGTGCCAACACCGCCTGTTCGATGCGGTAACGCGAGCGCCCCAGGGACAACGCTTCCCTAATCGTGGCCTCCAGGGTCTTCATCTCCTGGTCGACGACTGCCTGGTAGAGCCGCTCTTTGGTACCAAAATGCTCGTAGACAACCGGCTTTGACACCCCGGCTGCGGCAGCGATCTCCTCCATTGAGGCGGCATCAAGCCCCTTGGCGGCAAAGATTCCACGGCTGACTTCTGTCAGCTGAGCTTTGCGCTGTGGACCGGTCATACGTCGTCTCGGAGAATTAGAGGCCATGCTTTTAGATTAGTGGCTAAAGTCTTGCTATCGTATATCGCAGGCGCAAGCGAGCCGGCTGAGTCGACTCAGCCATGCAATTTTTTCGCGTTCGCCCCATTCTCCCATGGTGTAATGGCAACACTCCGGTTTTTGGTACCGGCATTCTAGGTTCGAGTCCTGGTGGGAGAGCAAGCGGGGGGCCGGCCCCTTAATTAAGAAGTGACTTTTCGCCCCGCCGTGACCGTGATGCACCCTGACCGAGGAGTAGCAAGTTTCATGTCAAACGGTTCGGCCACCGCTGTGGTCATTCTCGCCGCGGGTCAAGGCACCCGAATGAAATCCGATACGCCGAAAATGCTGCACGCTATCGGCGGTCGTACCATGTTGGAGCACGCGCTCTATGCCGCCAAGGGCATTAATCCGGAAGAGATTGCTGTTGTCGTTGGCCACCAGCGCGAAAAGGTAATCGACGCCATCGGCACCTGGACAGAGAAGGCCGAGCACTCCAACGACGTCGTCATTGCCCCGCAGGAAGAACAAAACGGTACCGGCCACGCTGTTCAGTGCGCACTGGAACACCCTGAGCTGCAGAATTTCGATGGCACCATCTTGGTAACCACTTCCGATGTTCCGCTGCTGGATTCCGAAGCGCTCCAGGCGCTGCTCGAAGAGCACAACCGCAAGCCACGCGCTGCCGTGACCGTGCTGACCTCCACTGCTGAAAACCCGCATGGTTACGGCCGCATCGTTCGTAACGCCGACGGCGAAGTTCTGCGCATCGTGGAGGAAAAGGACGCCTCCGACGAGGAACGTGAGATCACCGAGGTCAACTCCGGTGTCTACGCATTCGATGCCGAGACCCTGGCAAACGCCCTCAAGCAGTTGGACACCAACAATGCCCAGGGCGAGCTCTACCTCACCGATGTCATTGGCATCGCCCGTGAGGCTGACCGCTCAGTGCGCGGCCACCGCCTCGCCGACGCCACCGTCGTCGCCGGTGTCAATGACCGCGTACAGCTGGCTACCCTTGGCCGCGAGCTCAACCGCCGCACCTGCGAGGAAGCTATGCGCGCGGGTGCCACTATCGTCGATCCGGACACCACGTGGATTGATGTTGAGGTGGAGATCGGACGCGATGTCACGATTCTGCCGGGCACCCAGCTGCACGGCAAGACTGTGATTGGCGACGGGGCCACCGTGGGACCGGACACGACACTGACCAACATGGTCGTCGGCAAGCGCGCCAGCGTCGTGCGTACACACGGTTCCGATTCGGAGATCGGCGAGGATGCGACGGTCGGACCGTTCACCTACATTCGCCCGAACACCAAACTCGGTGTCGGCGCGAAGCTCGGTGGCTTCGTAGAGGCGAAGAACGCGCAGATTGGAACCGGTTCGAAGGTTCCGCACCTGACCTACGTCGGCGATGCGGAGATTGGCGAGCACTCCAACATTGGTGCCTCCAGCGTGTTCGTGAACTACGACGGTGTCAACAAGCACCGCACCGTTATCGGCTCGCATGTTCGCACCGGCTCCGACACCATGTTCATCGCTCCGGTGACCGTGGGTGATGGTGCGTACTCAGGTGCAGGTACTGTTATTAAGGACGACGTTCCTCCGGGAGCATTGGCGGTCAGTGGTGGCCGTCAGCGCAACATCGAGGGATGGGTCGAGCGGAAGCGTCCAGGTACCGCTGCTGCTGAGGCAGCGCAGGCGGCGCAGGTAGCTGACAACGCTGACAACAACAAGGAAGACCAGGAAGGCTAGACGGCAGATGACCGGCCAGTGGATCGATAACCAAAAGAACCTCATGCTCTTCTCCGGAAGGGCACACCCGGAATTGGGCGAGGCAGTTGCCAAGGAGCTCGGCACAGAGCTGACTCCGATGACCGCTCGTGATTTTGCCAACGGCGAAATCTTCGTGCGCTACGAGGAATCCGTCCGCGGTTCCGATGCCTTCGTGCTACAGGCACACCCGGCACCGCTGAATAAGTGGCTCATCGAGCAGCTGATTATGATTGACGCGCTCAAGCGCGGTTCGGCCAAGCGCATCACCGCTATCCTGCCGTTCTTCCCATACGCCCGCCAGGACAAGAAGCACCGTGGCCGTGAGCCGATTTCCGCTCGCCTGGTCGCTGACCTGCTCAAGACCGCTGGCGCTGACCGCATCGTCTCCGTGGACCTCCACACCGATCAGATTCAGGGCTTCTTCGACGGCCCGGTCGATCACATGCACGCCATGCCGATTCTGTCGGAGTACATCAAGAAGAACTACTCCCTGGACAACCTCGTCGTGGTCTCCCCTGACGCCGGCCGTGTGAAGGTTTCCGAGAAGTGGGCCAACACCCTGGGCGATGCCCCGCTGGCTTTCATTCACAAGACCCGTTCCGTCGATGTCGCGAACCAGGTTGTCGCCAACCGTGTGGTCGGCGAGGTCTCCGGTAAGACCTGTCTACTCATCGACGACATGATTGACACCGGCGGCACCATCGCCGGCGCTGTCAAGGTGTTGCGTGAGGCTGGCGCTTCCGATGTCATCATCGCTACCACGCACGGCGTCTTCTCTGACCCAGCTCGCGAGCGCCTGTCGAAGTGCGGTGCCCGCGAGGTCATCACCACCGATACTCTGCCGCAGTCCACCGAGGGCTGGGACAACCTGACCGTCCTGCCAATCGCGCCGCTGCTGGCTAAGACGATCCACGAGATCTTCGAAAACGGTTCCGTCACCACTCTCTTCGAGGGCCAGGCATAAGCTCTTTCCGCTTGCCGACGGGCACCCCGCCGCGACCAGCAACCTAGTTTTGCTGGTGGTGACGGGGTTTGCTGTTTGACCTGTTAGTCCACTACAATTTTTCCGGTAAGTCTCGGCGAGGGCGACCACAGTAGGTGGTTGCCGTTATCGACGCGACGCTCGCAGCCCAACTTTTGCGCCCACGGTGGCATGGATGCGGCACGTGCTCGACTCGACGACTCAGTATCGAATCGTTTAGGAGTCCATTTTCATGGCAAAGCCCAACATCATCAAGATTGATGCTCGTAACCGCACCGAGTTCGGCAAGGGTGCCGCTCGCCGTGCCCGCGTTGCTGGCGACATCCCGGTTGTCATCTACGGCGCTGACCTGGATGCTCCGAAGCACATCCTCGTTGACACTCTGGATTTCCACGCTGTCATCCGTAACCACGGTGTCAACGCTGTTCTGGACGTCAACATCGAGGGCGAGTCCCAGCTGTCCATGGTTAAGGCTGTTGACCAGAACCCGCTGACTCTCGACATCGACCACGCTGACCTGCTCGCCATTCACCGTGACGAGAAGGTTGAGGTTGAGGTTCCGGTCGTTCCGACTGGCGAGCTCGCTCCGGGTGCCCTGCTCATGCAGGATGCCGAGACCATTCTGGTCAATGCACCGGTTCTGGCTATTCCGGAAGAGATCGAGGTCTCCGTCGAGGGTGCAGAGGTCGGCACCATGGTTCACGCCGGCGACGTTACCCTGCCAGAGGGCCTGGTCCTCACCGACGACGCTGACCTGCTCATCTTCAACATCGTCGAGCCGGAGGAGGAGCCGGCTGGTGACGTCGATGCCGACATCGAGGGCATGGGCGAGGCTGAGACCCCGGATGAGCCGGCTGAGGAAGAGGCTGCTGAGTAGTTAACCTCTCGCATGCTTAGCTAACACAGCTGCGTAAGAAAGGGACGGACTTTTGTCCGTCCCTTTCTTTTTTCTGAAACTCCCCGAAGTCAGAAGTCCGCGCGCTGTGTGCCAAGATTGAACTCATGAACGCCTCCACCACACCTCTGCTTGTCGTGGGGCTCGGCAACCCTGGGCCCAAATATGAACTCACCCGCCATAACGTCGGGCATCTGGTGCTAGATGAACTAGCCAGCCGCACTTCTCCGATGCCGTCGTCGTTTAGCGTGCACAAGAAGTCGAATGCTGAGATAGTCCAGACTCGGTTCAAGACTTCCGACGGTGGCGAGCGGCAGGTGATTCTGGCTAAGCCCCGGACGTACATGAACCTGTCGGGTGGACCGGTCGCGGCGCTGACAAAGTTCTTCAACGTCGCACCTACCGACGTCGTGGTAGTCCACGATGAGCTGGACCTGGACCCGGGCGTGGTGCGCCTCAAGCGCGGCGGGGGCGAGAATGGCCACAATGGCCTGCGCTCGACCACGAAGTCGTTGGGCACGAAGGACTACATGCGGGTACGTATTGGCATTGGCCGTCCTCCGGGCCGCCAAGATCCGGCGGACTACGTGCTGCGTAATTTCAATGCTAAGGAACGCGAGGAGCTCGCTTTCACTCTGCCCACTGCTGCGGAGGCGGTGGAGCTAATCGCCAGCCACGGGCTGGAGATTGCGCAGAACCAGATTCACGGGCGGTAGCAGTAGCGGGAAGGGGGCTAATTTCACGTTCCCGGGAGCTTCAGTCTTTAGAGCTCGTCGGTGTTCGTGCTGCTCGGCGTTTTCGTCGGCGGTTTCGCTCTGTCCACCGAGCGCCTGGCGGTGGGATTCGGGACGCTGCGGCAGGGCGCCCGTGAGGGCATCAACCAGGTGATGAGGATCAGGCGCCCGGGGAGCTCCCCGTCCGGCACGCCCACGACTCGGCGTAGCGACCGCCCTTCGCCAGCAATTCATCGTGCGTACCCCGTTCTGCGACCGTCCCGTCCTCCGAAAGCACGACGATGAGGTCGGCATCGCGGACGGTGTGCAGGCGATGGGCGACGACGATCACGGTGTGATCGCCGCGCAACGCCTCCATCGTGCCGACGATCGCCCGCTCAGTGGCCGCATCCAGCGAGGATGTCGGCTCGTCGAGAAGCACCACCGGGGAATCCTTCAGAAGCGCCCGGGCGATGGCGAGGCGCTGCCGCTCGCCTCCCGACAGCAGCGTCCCCTCCTCCCCCACCGGGGTATCCCACCCGGAAGGCAGCAGCTCCACGATGCGGTCCACCCCGGAACGCCGGGCGGCCTCGCGCAAGCGGTCCCCGTCACCGGGCCCGGAACCGAATTCGGGGTCGGCGAAGACCACGTTGTCCCGCACGGACGCGTCGAAAAGGAACGTCTCCTGGAACACCGGCGTCACCAGCGAGTTCACGCCGTCGGTGCCGATCCGAGGCAAGGGCACCCCGCCGATGAGGATCTCCCCCGAGTCCGGATCATGAAAACGCGACAGCAGCCGCATGACCGTCGTCTTGCCCGCCCCCGACGGTCCTACTACGGCAACCAGCGCTCCCTGAGGGGCACGGAAGCTGACGCCGTCGAGAACCTTCTTATCCCCGTACCCGAAGCTCACGTCGCGGAACTCCACGTCATGCCCGTCGGGCAGCTCCGGTGCGGCAGGTTCGGGAAGGGCGGGGATTGCCCGCAGGTCACGCAACGCAGCCAACGTGTTGCGGCCCGCACCGAAACCGCCGGACAACGCTCCCGCCGTGGTGATCGGTCCGGTGAACTGGACGACCACGATGAGCATCGGCGCCAAATGCGCCGGCGCCATCCCGCCCGTCGCGGCGACTGCCACGGCGACTATCACCGCCGCCGTGAACACCGCATGGACGACCGAACCCAGCCGTCCGATGGCCGCCCCCTGCGTCGACGTCGCCTTCGCGAACGCATCGTGTTGGGCCCGGATTGCCTCATCCACCATCGCGTCCGCCGCCGAACCGTCGCCCGCGGCGCGAATCGCCTGCTGGCAGCGGGTGAACTCGATCAGCCTGCCGGAGACGGCAGCGACGGCGTCAGCATGCGCTTCGTCCGACTCCCCGCCGACCCGACCAATGGCCCGGTAGGCGAAGAAGATCACCGGCGCCGACGCGACGAGAACCAAACCGACGCGCCAATCCACCGCCAGAATTCCGAAGGCGATGACGGTCGGCGCAACCGCCGCGGCGATGACAGGCCGCAGGATCACGTGCGGCACGGACGCCGCGAACGCGATACCCGACGATGCCATCTCCGAAAAGCGGCCGGCCGTGGACTTGGTGACGTACCCGAGTGGCAACGTCAGCACGCGTTCGCCCAGGGAACGCAGCAGGGACGACAGCACCGCTGCGGAATTCGCCCTGCCGACCGTCCCCGCAGCGAGAGACAGCACCGCATGGGCGGCCGCGAGGCCGGCGATGACGCCGGTGAAACGCCACGCCGTCGCATCATCTCCCTCGGCCAGAGCCGACAGCAGCGGCAGCAGCGCGACGAACGCCGCTCCCTGAGCCAGCGCGGCAAGCGCGGCCAACGCAATGAGCCACGCCAGCGTCATTCTCGAGCGCCGATCCGTCATCGACCACAAGTCCCGAATCATCGGTTCCCCGCCTTTGCATCGTCTAATTCAGTGCCCCGCGGGGCGGATGGTTCGTCGTCGAGCGCGAACGCGCGCCACAAATCCCGGTAGCGGCCACCGCGCGCAAGCAACTCGTCGTGGGTACCAGCCTCCGCGACCGCTCCCCCATCGAGAACGAGGATGCGGTCGGCGTTTCGGATCGTGCTCAACCTGTGCGCGATCACAATCACCGTCCGTGAACGGGCCAAACGCTCGATTGTGGACTGGATGAGGGCCTCGGAAGCCGGATCCGCGTAAGCGGTTGCCTCGTCGAAGATGAGCACCGGCGCGTCCGTGACGATCGACCTCGCGATGGCCACGCGCTGCGCCTCGCCACCGGAAAAGGTCACGTCGACGTTGACCACCGAATCCAGGCCCTTCGGCAGCGCCGCGATGACCGCATCGAGGTTCGCGAGCTTCGCGGCCGCCATGATTTCGCCGTCGGTGGCGTCTCTCCTGGCCAGCCGGATGTTCTCCCGCAACGGCAGCGTGAGCAACTGCGGATCCTGGAACACCACCGACACCGAGCGGTGCACGTCGCTCACAGCGATGTCGCGGAGATCGACGCCGCCCAGCAGCACCGAGCCTTCGACGGGGTCGTGGAAACGCGCCAACAACCGGGCGACGGTGGACTTTCCGGAACCGGAGGATCCCACCAACGCCGTGAGGGTCCCCGGTTCGAACGTCGCGGACATCCCGTCGAGGACCCGCGGCCCATCCCCGTAGGAGAAGACCAGGTTCCGGACCTCGAGCGCGCCCCCGCGCGCGGGCACCGGATCGGCGGGCTCGGCGATCGGCGGCGTGCCCAGCACCTCCGCGATGGATTTCAGGGCCGCGATCCCCGCGATGATGGGTTCGGAGTTCATGGCTACCCGCACGATCGCCGCGGAGAGTCCAAGGCCGAGAACCAGCCCGGCGACGAGACCTTCCGGTAGACCTCCCGCGGCGTCCCTCAGAGCGAGGCCGGCGCCGCACACCACTGCGAGGACCGTGATCGGAGACGTCACCACGTCGATGAGCCCAAGATAGATGTTCGACTGCCGGGACCAGGCGGACCACGCGCGGACGAACGACGACGCCGCGGCATCGTAGCGGCCCGAGCCCTGGTTGGCGCGTCCGAAGGACTTCATCACCGGGATGCCGCGCACCAACTCGATGACCGCGGCCGTCACTCCTTCGGAGGCTCGCTCGTAGTCGCGCTGAAGGCCGGCGCCACGCGACATCATTACGCCCATCAGGGCGAAGGTGACCAGCACCGGGACGACCGCCACCGCCGCGATCCGCCAATCCACCGCGACGAGCGCGATGAGGGAAAGCAGGGGAACCAGCACCGCCACCACGGTCTCACCGACGGTGTGGCCCATGAGCTGGTGGACAGCCGCGACGTCCTTCTCAACCGACCCGATGATTCCCGACGAGCGCCGGGCGTCTAGCCAGCCCAGCGGCAACTTCCGGATTTGGGCGACCAGCCGGCGCCGGAGGTGGAGCTGCAGGTCGTTATCCGCCCGGTGCGAGAGCATGCCGGCGGCGCCGTCCGCGGCCATGCGCACCGTTGCGGCGACGACGATGACAGCCACGGCCAACCACGTCCGATGCTCCGGGGCCTCCGGGTACGTCATCGCGATGTCGATGATGCCGACCAGCGAAGCGACGGTAGCCACCGACGACAGGACGGATAACGCGACCACCGCACGCATCCGAGTCCGGATCGGGGCGAGCAGCGACCACGGGCCTACGGTCCCGTCCACAGCGCTCACTTGCCCGCCTCCCCGATCGCGCTTTTCTTCGTGAGAGTGCAGAAGTACACCATGCCGGCGTGTGAGGCTCCGCCCAGCTTCAGCCCGTTGGCTTCGGCGAGGTCCTCGAGCTCGCTGCCCCGGAACACCCGGTGGCCCATCTTCGCCATGACGGCCATGTCGACCCGCTCGTTCACGTCGGGATCCTCGGCGAACGTCTGCACGTAAGCGATGCCGCCGTCGGCGAGCAGCCCGGCAACCCTGCCGAGTGCGGCACCCGCATCCTTCATTTGGTGGAGCGCGCCGCACACCCAGATTTCATCGGTCCTGCCGGGCTCTCCCGCGAGTGGCGCGAGGACGTCGGCGACGTGGAATTCCGTCCGGGCCCCGAGCCCTTCGACGGCGGCGCGTTCGCGGGCGATGCGGATCGCATTGGGCGACAGGTCGTAGCCGACGATATTCGCCCTGCGATAGCGAGGCTCGGCGGCGAGCATGCGGGCGAGCCACCCGGTTCCACAACCGAGGTCGAGAACCCGGGCCGGCGCATCCGGCCCGGGATCCAGCGCACGGAGCTTCCGATACACGGCGGCGGCGTCCATCGGTTCACGCGCATAGCGGCTGAGGAACCTCGGCTGGACCTTGTCCTCGTAGGCCGCAAGGAGTCTGCGGTTGTTCTGGACGATCTGGGCAATCGACTTCATCTGGTTCTGTCTCCGGGGTGTGTGGGCCGCGTCCGCGCGGCCGTTTCGGGTTAGGTGCTCGGGTTCGCGGGCCGTCGTCGGCGGCGATGCCCCCGTGGACGTGCCCGTCATGCAGACTCCCCCGGCCTCGTTTTCACGGCGATGCCCCACGCCGCGAGCACGGCGATGCCTAAGAACCAGGCCGCGCAGACCACCAGACCCGCAGCCCCGGTGCCGTTGACGGCCTCGCCGGCCGCGGATACGGGGGTGTGCCCGGCGATTCCGCGCAGGAGGGGACGGAAGTGGTCGGCAGGCATGAGCACCGTGTTGACGAACATCGCAACGATGATTAACGGGATGAGGGCCACAGAACCCTGGGGGCTGGTGATGGAGAACGCGATGTACGTGCCGGTGCATGCGGCCGCCACGGCAACCATCGCGCCGGTCACCGCGATCCTCCACCACCAGGACACCTCCGGGGGGTCGTCGGAAAGCAAGGCGGCCACCGCCGCGACGACGGCCGTCATCGCCATGATCCGGATGAACTCGGCAATGATCCGTGCGGCCGGCACGGCCGCGTACGGTGACGGCATGGTGATTAACCGCTCGTGGAAGCCATTGCTGCGTTCAACGAACACGGTGGACGATCCCGTGATGGCCAGGATGAACGCCCACGCCGTCACGACCAGGATGACCGCGTTCCGGAGTTCGAACTCTCCAGTGAGCTGCCTGACCAGGCCACCGAACATGCAGTTGACGATGAACAGGTACACGAGCGGAGCAATGAACGTCATGAACCAGAAGTCGGGGCGCCGCAGCCAAATGTGGGCGATGCGCCGCAGATGCACGAAGATGGGGCCGATCATGATTCGCTCCTCGAGGTGAACCGGCGAATGAACAGGACGATTCCGGCGACCGCCGCGACACCGAGCCACAGGGCGGCCTCTTCCCCGGCGCGATCCGGGAAGGCGTCCGGGGACGCCGCCCTAATCACCTCGATCACCGGCGAAAAAGGCATGTGGCGCACGACGTCGCGAAGGGAGCCGTCCAAAGCGGTCGCCGGAATGAACGCGGTGGAGAACATGAGCAGCAGCATTTCCAGCGCCTGAATCGATGAGGCCGTCGACACCGGGGCGGGCACCATCAGGATCACCCCGTCCGTGACCAGGGACAGGAACGCCGCGGCGAGCAGCGACCACAGGACAGTCCACGCGACGTCACCGACAGCCATGTCGAGGCCGCAGGACCACGCGACGACCAGCAGCGCCGCGATCGACGCGGACATCCGCAGCACATCGGTGGCGAGCCTGCCGGCGACATAGCCGCCTGTGGCCCCGGGCAACACGCGCACGCGGTCAACGAGCCCGGATTCGACGTCCTGTCCCACTGCCATCGCCGACGCCGCGGCGGTGAACATCGCCGCCTGGAACAGGCAGCCGCCGAGCACGAAACGCAGGTACCTGAAGCCGGATTGCCCCGCCGAGTACCCAAACACCGCGTACAGGCACAGCAGGAAGAGGGGCGGAACTACGAACATGGAAATCAGCGACGCGGTGTTGCGCCGCAACAGCAGCAGATCCCGGCGGAGGAACGCCGCGACCGACGTCGCACTCATCGCGCCGCACCCCCCGCGTTCATCGATATGAACACCTCGTTGAGGGTGGGCGGCGACACGCTCAGCGAATCCGGCGACGCTTCCGAGGCCTCCATCGCCTGCGCCACCGCCTCGAGGACCCGCGGTCCGGGGTCGACGTCGAGGGACACCGACTTCCCCGCGACGCGGGCGCCGTCCAGGCACGTTCCCCCGAGGCAGCGGGCGAACACCTCCGCCTCGGCGGCGGTGGCGAAGGACACGCGGAGCACGTGCGACCCGAAGTCGCGGCGCAATTCCTCCGGCGTTCCGCTGGCGACGATGCGGCGATCCTTGAGCAGATGGACGTGGTCGGCCAGCGCCTCCGCCTCTTCCAGGTACTGGGTGGTCAGCACCAGGGTCATTCCGTCGTCCCGCAGCTGCCGGATGAAGCCCCACAGCTCTTCGCGGCTGACCGGGTCCAGCCCCGTCGTGGGTTCGTCGAGGAACAACAGCCTGGGCACGACGCACAGCGACGCGGCGATGTCGAGGCGGCGCCGCATGCCACCCGAATAGGCCGACGCCAACGTCGAGGCACTGTCTGCGAGCGAGAATTGCGCGAGCAGTTCCGTCGCGCGGGCGGCCGCGGCGGCGCGGTCGAGTCCGCGCAGCCGCCCGAAGAACTCCAGGTTCTCCCGGCCGGTGAGGTTCTCGTCGATCGCCGCGAATTGGCCGGTGGTGGCAATGTCAGCGCGCACGCCCGCCGGATCCTCTTTCACATCGCGCGAGAAGATGCTCACCTCGCCGGAGTCTGCGGTGATGAGCGTCGACAGGATTCGGATGAGGGTGGTCTTGCCTGCGCCGTTGTGGCCGAGGAACGACACAATCGCCCCGGCGGGCACGGTGAAACTCACGCCGTCGAGCACATGCTTGCGCATCCGGGCACCGCGCTTTCCCTTGCGCCCGCCGTCCGGCGGGGCACCTGCCCCGCCTTCGGGCGGGGTGCCCGCTTTGCCCGCAATCGGGTAGCTCTTCGTGAGGTCGCGGACGACGATCGCCGCACCTCGTTCAGCTTGATCCATCATCGTTTCCCCTTTTCTTTGGTATCGCAGTGGGCCGCTGTCGGCAGCGGCCCCGTGGTCGGGTTGTCATGCGGCACCTCGATATGAATGCCCGCATCGCGGGCGAAGGCGAGGACCGGTTCGAGGAGCCGGGGGTGGCCGACGAGATCCCGGCACCCCGGCGCGACCGGCTTCCCCGCGACCGCCACAACGGTGGCGGCAGCAATCGCCGCGGTCATTTTGTAGGAACCCGGGCCAGTCGCCCGGACGACGGTCGTCTCGGCCGCCGGCCCCGCATCGCCCGCGCCGGCGGACGACAGTGCGACGACCAGCTCGGCGGGTTGCGGAGTGCCCTTCGCCCGTGCCTTCCGCGATGTCACGGCCGCCCCGAGACGGGCGAGCAGACCGGAGACAACGGGCATCGAGTACAGTCTCGACGTGCGGATTTTCTCCACCGACTCATCGGGGAGGGCATCGAAGGCGACGTGGTAGGAATATCCACGGATCGAGGGGCACACCTCGCGTACGATGTCGATGTCCGGGCATTCGTAGCTGATTCCGCTTTGCGACGACACCGGGTTGCGCCGCACTTCGACAATGGCGCCGCCGAGCATCGCGCGGTATCCGCCGCGGATGGTCCGGAACATCGACTCGACCGACGCGGCCCCGGATTCCTGGTCGGCGCCGATTCGCAGATCGACCCGCACATCGCGGACCTCTTCGACCCCCGCAGCGCGGACCCCGAGAATCAACAGTGCCGTCGACAAGCCCGGGCACAGGCCGAACCCGGTGAGCACCGGAACCCCCTCCCGCCGGGCATCCCCGTCGAGGGCCATGATTGCGCGGCGGGCGTCGATCGAATCGTTGATGTCGATGTATCCGGTGCCTGAGTCAATGCAAGCACGGGCGAGTGAGTCTGCGTGCACCTCGAACGGGCCGGTGCAGTTGACCACCCAATCGTGTTTGCGGAATACCCTGCAGATCTCGTTATGGCCGGCGGCGATCCTCAGCGGGAAGTGCCGCCCCGGGCCATCGTCCGGTTTCTGCCGGGAAGTGTAGGCCAGCTCAATCCCGTCGACGACGCCGAGCATCTCCCGGACGAGCCGTCCGGTGACGCCGGTACCTCCGGCCACCAGCACTTTCACGGGTTCGCCCGCGTCGCGGTCCCGTGCTTCCCCGCCGTTTCGTCGGTCAGTCATGTTCCATCTCGTTTCCCCGGTCCCGCGACCGGTCGATTCCTTCGGACGACGGGTCCGCTGCCCTGTCGTCCGTTTCCGGCACCTGGCGCCGGCGTTCGATGTACTCCCCGATGAGGGCCCCGGTCAGCGCGGCATCCTCTCCGAGGACGAACGAATAGTGGTTTCCCGCGACGCCGGCGACGCAGAGGTCATCGACGAGGTGGTCCCGCCACTGGTCGTGGTTGTGAGCCTCGCCGTCATCGGGGAGAACGAACAGCGCCTCCCTCACCCGACCCTCGGGCCGGTACCGGGTGCGGGCATCGATGAGCGAGCGCAGCGAGTTGAACTCCGTCGCCGTCACCCGGTCGCCGGAAAGCCCAAGGTCCTCCAGGAGCGTCGGTGCGACTGCTGCGGCCAGGGCACGCAGACGGGCCCCCCGTTCCCCGTCGGTCTCATCGACCCCGCCGAACTCCGCCCAGAGGCGGGCAACCGGCGTTCCGTGCGGGAGATCGGCGATCGAGGGCGCCACCCGGGACAACAGCCCCTTTTCGGATTCCGCGCCGAAATCCCCGACGTCGACCGCGATCCCCGGAGCCAGGCTGTCGAGAAACACCAGCGCGGGATCAAGATCGGCCAAACGGAGCACCATCTCGGCCGCGATGGTGCCGCCGAGGCTCCATCCGACGATCGCCGGGGCGGCACCGTCGACGAGCACCTCGCGGACCCGGCCCGAGTAGTGGACCGCGATGTCGCCGATGCCGATGACGTGGGGGAATGGTCTCTCGAACTCCGCGAAGCCGACGCCCCACACCTGCCCGCCACCGGGGATCGCGAGGGCCAGGTCTCGGTAGATGTCGACGGTGCCGAATCCGCCGTGGACGAGGAAGATCGGGCGCGCCTCATCGCCGCTGCGCAATAGGACCAGCGAACGGTCCGCGGCCGACGCGCCGGGGTCATCCGCGTCCCGCCGGTCGGTCGGCGTGGCCGTCGACTGGCCGACGAGCTCGGCCACGCCACGTGGCGTCGGCTTGGCCAGCGCTTCCGCGAGCGGCACCGACGCCCCAGTCATGTCCTGGATCCGCTGCATCAGATTCACGAATCCCAGGGAGTCGTAGCCGAGGAGGAACAGGTCGTCGTCCGCGCCGGCTTCGGCGCCGCCTAGGTCGGCCCGGACTATCCCGGTGATGACCGTCAGGTATTCGCGAACTCGGCCCATCAGGTCCCCGGATGCGATCCTCGAGATCGCGCCCGACCTGTCGCGCTCCGCCGATGACGCGCCCGCGACGCCGTCGCCGATCGCCCCACCGCTGGAAGAAGTGCCCCCGACCGCCAGGCGCAGGCGCCGAACCTGGCCGACGCTCAGCGGCGCCGCTTCGGGGCAGCCCCCGGCGAAGCCCGACACCGACCTGATGTAGTGGTCGAAGATGTCCTCCACCAGTTCCGGTTCCAGGATCTGCTCGACGAAATCCCAGGCGACGTTGATACGCCCGCCGACCTCCATCACTTGGTTGTCCAACAACACCTGCGGGGTCTGGGAGATGGCGTAATCGACGTCACCCAGGACGTGGGCACCCCTGCCCGAGCCATCGCCTGCCGCGGAACCCTCGCCGAACAGCAACGAGGTGTACACGAACGGCGCGATGGCCTGTCCGACGGGTAGGCCCCGGTGGCGCGCGATGGCGCCGAGCAACGACACCCCGGAGTACCCGGCCGCCATGTGCCCGAGCAGCCGGTCACGCAGTTCCGCCGTCCACCAACGGAGGTCATAGTCGGCGGCCGCTTTCACCGGCATCAGAATGACGCCGGTGAAATCACCGAAGACGCCGGCGAAGTCGGCGATTTCGGGATCACGGTTGTACGTGGTGATGTTGATGCCGACCGAATCCCCCCTCGACCACAGCGACAGGCTCGTCGCATAGCAGGCGAGAAGCAGTGCGGACACGCTGCCGTCGGCGGCGCTGGCCCGTTCCCGCAACAGTGCGGTTTCCTCAGCGGTGAACGTGTGCGACAGGCGACGCATCCGCGGCACATCCACGTCCGCGGCCGCACCGATTGATGGAAGGGTGTTGCCGGGCGGGAAGTCCTCGACCACCGTCCGAGTCAACGTCTCATCGCCGCGCCCGACCGCCGAAGCCTCCCGGCGCTTCATCTCCAAGACGTACGTGCGGTAGTCGCCGGTGACGGGCGGAAGCTCCGTTCCCCGGTACAGCTTGTCCAGGTCGTCGATGAAAATCCGTTGGCTCGCCCCGTCTCCGATGATCATGTCCACGCTGAAGAACAGGCGGTGCCGCCCGTCCGGGAGCGCGAACGCCGACAGATGGAACAAGGGCCAGCTGCCCAGATCGAATACCTGGTGGCTCAGCTCATCGCGCTTGCGCCGCACCGCCTCGACCACGGTCGCCTCATCGGCGGCCCGGTAGTCGGCGACGGCAATGCGGTAGCGCGGAACCTCCGGCAGGATCCGCTGCGTGGCTTGTGCGGTGAACACGACGCGCAGCATCGGATGCCTGCGGATGAGGTTGTCGAGGGCGTCCTCCAGGCGGTCGATGTCGGTACCGGGTTCGGTGACGGATTCGATGTAGTAGTGCTCGGTGACGCCGCCCAGCTCGAACCCGGAGTTCCGGCCGACGTAGTAGGCCTTCTGCATGTCGGTCAGGGGGAACGGCGCGTGGGGGTCGTCCCCGAATTGTTCCACCGGATCCTTCCCGTGGGCACTCGCGGAGGATTCCCTGGCGCCTCCTGCGGCTGAACCGGCACCGCCGGCACAATCGAGGGAAGACACTGCCTCGGCGACGGCTTCAGACTCGGCACCGGACTCCCGCATGGCCTCCGAGACAAGGCCGGCGATGTGAGCGATGGTCGGGTCGGCGATGACGTCGCGGAAACGGAGCCGGACGCCCGTCTTCTGTCGAATCGCGCGCATCATAACCTGGAATTGCAGGGAATCGCCGCCGCGGCGGAAGAAGGACTCTCCCGCGCCGCACGCCGGATCCGCCGCACTCGTCGACGGGGCTTCCCCGAGGATCTCGTCGAAGACTCCGGACACCAACTCGATCGCCCCGGGGGCGGCGGAACCAGCCGCGCCCGCGGCTCCAGCCTCCGCCCCGGCGACCTCGCCATCGGCCGTTGCCCCGCCGCCAGCGGCTCCGACGTGCCTACGAATTTCCTCCTGATCCAGTTTCCCGTTGACGGTGACGGGCAGGTGCGCCACGGGCAGCAGGACCGTCGGTACCATGTACGCTGGCAAGCAGCGGGCGAGCTCGGCCCGGACGGCATCCCGCGAGCCGGTCATGTCGTCCGCCGGAACGTAAAGGCACGCCAGGAGTCCCCGACCGCCCGATTCGACGACCGCCGCCATCGACGCGGTCACCAGGCCGGACCGCTCGAGGACCGATTCGATTTCTCCGAGTTCGACGCGGAAGCCCGCGATTTTCACCTGACGATCGCGGCGGCCGAGAAATTCCACGAAACCCTCCGCGTTGAAGATGCCCACGTCTCCGGTCCGGTAGCAGCGCCCGATGCCTGGGACATCCCCGAAGGCGGCAGCGGTCCGCTCCGGATCGGCCGCATACCCCTGCGCGACGCCGAGACCGCTGATGTGGATTTCCCCCGGCACGCCGACGGGGCAATGCACCCCGTCGGGCGCGAGCACGTGGATGCCCTGGTTCGCCAGCGGGTACCCGTAGGGAATGCGGTTTTCCAGGCTGTCGCGTTGCAGCGGGCAGTGGATGGACCAAATGCTTCCTTCGGTCGCACCGCCGAGGCTATTAATCGACGCGTTCGGGAACATGTCCATGGCGCGCGCCGGAAGCCCCGCTGCGATGCGATCGCCACTGAGCAATACGGTGCGCACATCCGGGAACACGTCGTCGTCCGCCGCCCGGACCAGGGCGAGCTCCAAAAGGGCGGGCGCGGAGTTCCACAGCGTGACCCGCTCTTCCCGCAAGACGTCGAGGATTTCATCGGCGTCGCGCTCGTCTCCGACCATCGTCACCGTCGCGCCTGCCGCAAACGCCCCGAACACGTCGTAGACCGACAGGTCGAATCCCAGCGACGACAATCCGATGATGCGATCGGCGGAGGTGACCCCATACCGCCGGTTCACGTCGAGGATGGTGTTGATGCAGTTGCGGTGACTGATCCGCACACCCTTTGGCCGGCCTGTCGTCCCCGAGGTGAAGATGACGTAGGCAAGGTCGTCAGGGTCAGTGCCAAGCGAAGGGTGCGCACCCGCGCTGCCCGCGCGGTCGCAGACTTCCGCGGCTGCGGGCTTGCCGACGCCCGCCACTCCGCTTTGGTCCAGTTCATCGATCACGCCGGTGTCCAGAATCGGGCCCGACGCACCTGAGGCTTCCACGACGTATTCCTGTCGCTGGGTCGGCATGCCCGCGTCGACGGGCACGAATGCGGCTCCCGCACGCAATGCGCCGACCATGTTGACGATGTCGTCGGGATGCTTGGTGTAGCGCACGATCACCGCGTCCCCCGTCCCGACGCCGGAATCTGAGAGATGGCGGGCGATGCGTCCGGCCCGGGCCCAGACCTCTGCGTAGGTGTACGAGATGCCCCGGGCGGCGAGGCGCACGGCCGGCGCGTCCGGAGCCGCCGCGTATGCGGCTTCGACAAGCGAAACCAGGGTGTCATCGTGGATCGGGCCTGCAGCGTCGTTGTAGCGGGCGACGGCCCCCTCCGTCTCCGCATGACGGATGGGCAGAGCCTCTCCCCCCTCCGCCACCACGTCCAGGGCCTCCGCAACGGCCCCGAACATCGCATCTACCGCAGGGAAGTAATCGTCGACCACGTCCCACGACAACGTCATCCCGCCCGATGCCGGCATCACTTGGATGTCGAGGCACACCTGCGCGGTTTGCGTGTAGATGCGTTCGATGACCGGGCTGCGCCCGCTGCCCCGCTCGCCGCCGAGGTAGCTGGTGAACACCACTGGAGCAGTGGCCTGGGTCTGATTGGCCGCGTCCCGGAGGAATCGCTGTAGCACCTCCACACCGGAAACGCCGCGGTGGGACAGCCCTTCGCGGATGTCCAGGTCGATCGCCTCCGCCAACCCATCGATGGTCGCGGCTCTCCCGGCGTCGACGCCGACGAGCATCGATGAAGTGAAATCTCCCATCACCCTCGTACCCGCGGCGAGGCCGCTGCGTTCGCTGACAGTCACGTTGACCGTCAACGCCGATTCGGGCAGCCACCTGCAGACGACGGCGGCGTTGACGGCCATTACCAGCGATGACAGGGTAACTCCAATGCGGCGGGCCCGTTCGCCGAGCTTGGCGGTGATCTCCGCGTCGAGCACCGTGCCCAAGCGCCGGGTCGACCAATCGTCGTCACCCCTCACGGCCGTCGGGAACTCCGGGCGCCGCGGCAGATCTGCGACCTTCTTCTCCCAATAGGCGAGGTCCTCGGCTCGTTTCCCGTCGCGCCGGCGCGCAGAGATTGCCGCCAGGGCATCCCCATATCTAGAAGCCGGAGCCGGCGGCTCCCCGGCCAGCAGGGATTCGAGCTCGTCGAAGAACAGGTACACCGAACCCGCATCCATGACGATCATGTTGAAGTAGATGAACATCCTGCACCCACCCGCATCTGCGAGCAGCCTCGCGGCGACCATGGGACCGTCCTCGTTCGACGATCGCGCCGCGGTTCGCATGTCCCGACGGATCTCCCCCACCGCCGCGTCGACATCGTCGCCGGATTCGACTACCTCGACGGTGGCGAGGCACGCGCCGGTCGGGCTCAAGACCCCGGCATCGACGTCGAGCCGATGGAACAGCACGTCGTGACGCCCGAAGACCGTCCGCACGGCCTCCTCCACCTGCGGCAACGAATAGTCGTGCCGGGATTCCGCGTAGATGTACGTCGCTTGGCCGCCAAGCTCGATGTCCTCGTCCGCGCCGAGCAGGTAGGCGGTCTGGATTGGATTGAGCGGGACTGCATCCGCGGGACCGGCCCCATTTTTGCCGGCACAGCCGTCATCCGACTCACCCGTCGCTACAGCGGGGTCGGCCCCGGCAGCGGCGCCTGCGGCAGATCCGGCATCAGCGCCACCCCGGGCGGCGTCGATGACGGCCGCCAAATCAGCGACCGTGACCCCGGGGTCCATCGCCGCGTAATCGATGGTGACCCCGTACTCGTCCTCCAGCGCCAGCAGCATCTGGAGGAAAGTCAGGGAGTTCGGGATGTGGTCGCGGAGTTTCACGTCCGCCGAATCCAGGTGCACGCCGATGGCGTCGGCGATGGACTCCGACAGCCTTTCGGGGGCGACTCGGGCCCCGGTGCGGGCTCCTCCCACAGCGGTAGATGCGACGGCCGGCGCGATCGTTTCATTGGTCATCGTCATCGCCTCAGAGCAGAGCCTCGAGCTTGCGGCGGAGCTTCTTGCCGTTCGACGCGACGGGCAGTTCGTCGACCCACAGAACCCGGGAGACGGGCACCCCGGCGACGCGCATCAGCTCGGTCGTCGCGGACCGGGTCACCGCCTGTTCATCGATTGGAGGTTCATCCCCGTCCGATTGCCCGGCACCGGTCGCATCGTCGGCCTTACGATCGGTCGGGGTCCGCCTGGCCAAGAACACGGCGATCTCCTCTTCGCCCGTGGCTGGGTTGCTCCGGCCGAGAACGGCAACATCGCGGTCAAGCGCATTCTCCAGCACGGCTTCCAAATCAGCCGAATAGTAATTCCGGCCGTTGACGAAGATGATGTCCTTCTTCCGGCCGAGGACGAACAACTCGCCGTCGCGGAGAATGCCCATGTCTCCCGTTGCGAACGCCCCGTCATCGGTGAGCTCGTGCTCCACGATCCCCTCTGCTGTGATCGCGGCGCGGGTCATCGGAGCGCCGGCGATGTGGATTTCACCGACGGTGCCGTCGCCGAGGACCCTGCCCCCGTCATCGCGGATGGTCAACGAGATCCCCGGGACGGCCTTGCCCAAGGCGACGAACTCAGCTCCGGACTCGCTCTCGATGTCCTCGAAACGCTGCCCCGTGGCGATGCCCGTCCGATCAAGTCGCACCGTGGACAGACCCGAGTAAATGTCCCGGGTCGTGACCAGCAGGCAAGCTTCGGACATTCCGTAGGCGGAGGTCAGGGCATCCTCCCGGAGGCCCATGGCGGACATCGCCGCGAGGAACTTCCGGGCCAATGGAGCGTCGATGGGTTCAGAACCGCTCATCAGCTTCTGGACGTTGGAGAAGTCGTAACCGTGGTCATCCCCGAGGGGCCGGCGCTCGAGATGGCGCAGGAAATGCTTGAATGCGAAGTTCGGGCACACTGTCACCGTCGGCCGGTGCCTGGTCACGGCCTCGAACCACCTCGGGGGATCGGCGACCACCTCGGAAACCGGCAGCAACACCTGGTCGTACCCACGAAAAAGGGCGTAGACGTGGAAGCCAATCAGCGAAAGGTTGTGGGTCAAAGGTAGCCACGTGAGCATCTTGTTCTCGTACCGGTGCGCGTGGCGTGGGATCGTCGCGCGCAGACCGTTCAGCACGGACTCGTTGGTTACGATGACGCCCTTTGGCGATCCCGTGGAGCCGGACGAAAACTGGATAAGGGCTTCGCCGGCCGTCCCACCTCGCACCGGGAACGCGGGGACCGCCCCGGCGCCATCCCCGGAATCCACGTCCCCCGCCTGAGAGAAGTCCGATTCAGCATCACCCGGCATCGCCGCACCCGGTTCCGCGGCAGCGTCATTGACGATGGACACGTCGAGCAGCCGGTCCTCGCCCACGACCACGGTACCGTTTGCGCCGGTGAGCAGCGTGTGACTGCGTTCGTCGACCAGGATCGGGGCCCCGGGCATCATGTCCGAGAGCGTCCGCACCCTGTCGACGTCAACCGGGCCCGACACCGGCGGCGCAAGCGCCGGAACCGCGCCGGCGTAGACGCAGCCCCAGAACGCCCGGATGAGCCCGCGGTTCTCCGAAACCTGGAAGATCACGCGATCGCCGGGGCCGATGCCGGCTTCGGCCAACCGAGTCGCAGCCGCCACCGCCTCCGCATGGACCCGGCCATACGGGACGAAGACGTCCCGCCGATTCTCGACGAAGGTGATCCCCTTTTTCGTCTCATCGGCCTTGTCCCGAAGCACGTCGCTGATGGTCCGGATCGTGTTCATTGGTACCTCTTTCGGTTGTCGGCGCCATGCCGGTGCCGGGCGGACCGGGCCGCATGGCGTGACCCGGCGGATGTGTCTGAAGGGTTGAAAGGGTGACGAAACTGGGTGGGGCGCGTCTCCGCACAAGCTCGGAAACGCTCGCGGGCCCGGGACCCGCCGGTTCCGGGTGCCCGTCAAGTCACTGCGGACACCAGGGCGGCGACGAAGGCCGCGGCGGACGCTGCGGCCACGAACCCGTCACGCACTCGCCAGGGGTAATCGGTGCGGAAGGTGCGCCGCGGATGGCGGCCGAAGTTGCGCATCGCCAGGGTCAGGGACAGCTTTTCGGCGCAGCGCACGGCGCTGACGAACAGGGGAAAGGCGATGCGCGCGGGCGTCGTCGCGCGGATGAAGCCGGAGCGGAAAGACTGCCCCGGTCGCATTGAGCGCAATCTAATCGCCCATGTCAGATGGGGGATTTCGCTGCGCAGGAACGCCGCGATGCTCACCCCGGAAATCGCTATGGTGCACCATGTGTAGGGCACCCGGAGGCGTTGCACCATGGCGTCGAAAAGCTCCTCGACGCGCATGCACGCGGAGACCAGGACCGTCCCCGCAAACACGGCCGTCAGCAGCAGTCCGTGATGGATGCCGTGGCGGACGGCCTGCGCCGCATCCCCACCGCCGTAGAACTCGGAGCGCCACCCGAGCAGGCCGAAGAACACCCCGATTAACAGGACGAGAAGGACCTTCCCCGCCGTCGCCCGAACGTCGCGTTCCGCGATCGTAGCGAGTGCGAGGAACGCGACCACCGTCAGGGCGAGAACGGCGTCTCCGCCGGAGAGCAGCCCGGCGACGAGGACGAGCATCACCGCCGCGACAATCGTGATGGCGTTCAACCCCGCGCGCCTTCGAGCGGCGGATCCACTGGTCCAGGGGCTTTCGTCCAAGGACGTCCGTGCGCCGGCCGCGGGCAGTGCGCGATCCCGCCGGGACGACCCCGGGAAAGCCGGCACGTCGGCTGCGGGACCGGACCAGGCGACCTTCCCTTCGGCGACGATGCTCGCCCGATCCGCCCACGTTCGCGCGGCACGGCGGTCGTGGCACGTGAACACAACGGTTCCGCCGGCCCCGGCGTATTCCGCTAGGGCATCCAGTACGATGCGCGAGCTCGGCGAATCCAGGTGCGCCAACGGCTCGTCGAGAAGCAGCAAACGGCGATTGGCTGCCACCGCCAGGAAGATGCCCAACCGTCTTTTCTGTCCGCCCGACAGGACGAACGGCGAGACGGGGTCAAGTGCCCGGGGGCACAGGGCGTCCCGCAGTTTCCGCAGCTCATCGGCGCCGAGTGGTCCGTGCGGGTCCGTGCCGGCCAGCGCGGAGTCGATTTCCGCGGCGACGGTCGCGCGGGTGAACTGGTGCTCGGGGTTCTGGAACGCCAACGACGCGAAGGCGTCGGGCACGCGCCGGGCGGACGCGCCGTCAATCCGGAGGTCCGCTCCCGCCTTCATCTGGCCCGACAGCACCGCCAGCAAGGTGGACTTACCGGCTCCGTTGGCACCGACTAGGGCATGAATCTCGCCCCGTTCCAGTGTCAGATCGGCCCCGTTCAGGATCCTCTCCCCGCCTCGGGCCACGTGGGTTCCGGTCAAGGCCAGCAGTGGAACGGCATCCGCCTCCGATTCCGGATCGGGACGGTCCGGCGCCCCCGCGCCCGGCGTACTGGCGTCCGGCGTTCCGGCGGTCGCGGCCGTCGTCGCAATGCCCTTCACCGCGATGCCATCCGGCGCTCCGTGGGCGGCGACGCTCCCGTCCGCATCGAGGACCGTCACCGTGTCGACCCACCCGTCGAACGGGCGGAGGTCGTGCTCGATGAGCAGGATAACGCGCCCCGGGGCCCGCAAATCACGGATGGCGGCGAACAGCGACCGGCGACCGTCCTCGTCGACGTGGGCCGCGGGCTCGTCGAAGATCATGACCTCCGGCGCCCTGGCCACCGCACCGGCGATGGCCATCCGCTGGCGTTGCCCGCCCGACAAAGCCCACGGATCCTTCTCCGCGAGCTCTGACAGCCCGACCTCCGATAGAGCCTCGGCTGATCGCTTGGCGACGATACCGGCTTCCACGAGGGAAAACTCGAGGGCCATGGCCACGTCATCGACGACTCGGAGCGTGAGCACCTGCGTCGCCGGGTCTTGCCCGACGAAGGTGACCCGGTCCCCGTCCACGGGGCGTTCGGTGCCGTCGGCATCGATGATGTGCACGAATCCGGCATGGTCGATGGGGATGTGCGAGGGGATCAGTCCAGCGATGAGGTGGGCCAGGCTCGTCTTTCCGCATCCCACGGGTCCCGTGATGGCGTTGATCGTGCCGAAATCGAAGGAGAGATCCACCATGTCGGGTGCCCATCGCCCATCGGCGTGCCGCACACCTGCACCACTAACCCGTAACCGGGCCGGGGCCGTCCCGCGTGTCGCACCGGCGCACGCGGGTGCTCCGCCGGTCACCGGGTGACCCCGCGGCTGCGAAGCCCCTTTGCGACGGCAAAGCCCAGGACCAAAAACACCAAGCTCGATGCCAAGGCTACGGCGAAGCTGATCAGGGTCATGGGCGTGGTCGGCGAGTCGACGCCGACTGCGCGCGGGGCCATCGTTCCCATCAGCGCGGAGAACAACATCGCCGAGGCCACGAACTGGGGACGCGTCCACCGCCGGTACAGGGTGACCATGAACGGAAGCTCGATGAGCAATCCTTCCATAATCAGCGCCCCGATTGCGGCGACGCCGAACGGGGTGGTCGCCGCGGACACGACGCCCATGGCAAGGCACGCGATGAGGCTCGCGCCAAGCTTGCGGACGACGATGAGGGGAACAACGCACTGCAGGAACCACAACCCGAGCGTCGCCGCGACGAGATAAACGTGGGCGATGCCGGCGAACACCTGCAGGTAGGTCAGGGGCACGATGATGAGAGACCCCGCAACGCCGATCGCGGCGGCGACGAGCATGTCGCGGGTGGATGGTCGGCCACCCGCTGCGACCGGTGCGACGTGCACCAACCGCCCGTCATCCGTCTGCGACGCCACCGCGTCCCCGACTCCCTCTCCGGAGAGGGGCTCTCCGGTCGATCCACGTTTTCCGTTCATCGTCGCCGCCTCGCTTCCGTTGCCGGTTCCCGATCGGGAACACCACCTAAAACAGCATTAGGTTAGGCAATGCTTATCGCCTTACGCAAGGCTAAATTCACTGAAATTACCCCCTCCCCCGTTACCACGATGGTGCCCCCTCACGGGGCGCGGTCACCGTGCCCG
>NZ_KV836283.1:35144-105822 GCF_001838325.1 Corynebacterium sp. HMSC074C05 | reverse complement strand
GTGGTGATGCATTCACCGCCTGAACCTACCTGCCCAAAAGTGTCATAAACCCAGTCACTTTCTTGCTTTTTGAGGTTGGGGTGGGGCTGAAGGCCCGAACCAGGCCCACACCAGCCTCCGGCTCCCTACTCGCTCAGTGCGAAGCGACGGTAGTGGTCGAAACGTTGCTCACGGCCAACGCGAGCCGGGTTCTTCTCCAGTTCCCACAGGGCGTGCTCGATAGCGCTCAGAGCACGGCGGGGCAGTTCGGCCGGATCCGCAGGTTCGGCCACGATCTCGTCGATGACCCCGGTCTTCAGCATGGCCTCGGCGCCAACGCCCTGTTCCTCCATCATTTCTGGAGCATGCTCGGTATCTCGGTAGATAATCGCCGAAGCACCCTCCGGCGGCAACGGAGACATCCACGCATCGTGCATTGCCAGCACGCGGTCAGAGGGCAGCATGGCCAGCGCGCCACCACCGCAGCCCTGGCCGAGAATGAGAGACACAGTTGGGGCCTTCAAGTTCACCAGCGTGGTCAAGGTGCGGGCAATCTCGCCGGCCATGGCATTTTCCTCGGCATCTTTGGTCAACTCAGCGCCGGGGGTATCAATGACCGTGACCAGCGGAATGTTCAGGCTCTCCGCAATGCGCATCGCGCGGCGGGCAAAACGCAGCGAACCCGGCCCCATTGGGTGTGTGCCCAGCGGCGGCTGGTTATGGCGGTCCTGGGCGACCAAAATCACCGGCCGCTCACCAATCCGCGCTAGGCGAGCCCGGACCGACAGCGATTTGTGGCCATCGCCAGTGCCGGAGATTGGCACGGAGCAGTCGACAAGGGCATCGATAATATCGCCGCCACCTGGACGAGAAGTATCGCGGGTGCGCAGGATAGCTTCCCAGGTATCGCGACCATCAATGGCTGCTGCTGGCGGTGGGGTGGGTTCGCTGGGGTCTCCGTCGGCAAGCACGTCGATGGTGCGGCGGACAGCGCCGCGCAGACCTTCGAGCGGAATGATGCCGTCGATAATGCCTTGCTTGAACAGGTTCTCGGAGGTCTGAACGCCTTCGGGCATGGGTTCGCCGGTAGCGAGCTCGACGACGCGCGGGCCGAGGAAGCCGAGAAGCGCGCCGGGCTCTGCGAAAGTGAAGTGACCTGCCGACCCCCACGACGCCATGACACCGCCGGTGGTGGGATTGCGCAGGTATACCAGGAAGGGCAAGTGAGAATCCTTGTGGCGCGCCACTGCGGTGGTAATAGAGATCATGAGCGCGAACGCCGCGGTGCCCTCCTGCATGCGAGTGCCGCCCGAGGTTGGTGAGAGCAACAGCGGCAGCTGCTCCGCGGTCGCGCGCTCGATGCTGCGGATAATCCGGCGAGCGGTAGCGGTGCCGATAGAACCGCCGAGGAAGCCGAACTCAGAACAGATGACGGCGACGCGCTTGCCGCCGACGGTGCCTTCGCCGGTGATAACGGCCTCATCGAGACCTGTTTTATCAGAGGCGCGGGACAGTGTGCCGCGGTAGGCCTCGTCGATGTCGCCGTGCTCGGGCGCGCCGTCCCAGGATGTGAAACTTCCGTGGTCGAGGACGGTATCTATTACTTGTTGGGCGCTGATTCTAGCCATACCTCCACGGTAGTAAACAAGGGGTAAACCGGCTTAGTTGATGGTGGGCGGAAAGGGGTAGCGCTATTGTCGGAAAAAACATGTCCGCACTACCGAGGAGTCGAACCAATGCCGATTACTGAGCGCCTCACCGAGCTGGCTGATCAGAGGCCAAACGTATGTGTCGTCGGTTCCATCAACGCAGACCTGACTGTCACTGTGAAGCGCCTGCCGCATGGTGGTGAGACTATCGAGGGGAGTCCCTTGCGTATTTTGCCGGGCGGTAAGTCGGCGAATCAGGCGGCGACGGCTGGCAGGCTGGGCGCGGCCGTGGAACTGGTCGGCGCGGTCGGTTCGGATCCCAACGCACAGTTGCTGCGCGACGCGCTTACCGACGCTCACGTGGACATCTCCGCAGTTGAGACCGTCGACTCTGCCACTGGTACAGCCATGATTGTTGTTGATGATGCGGCGGAGAATTTCATTGTCATCTCCGCTGGCGCCAATGGCGAAGTCGATGCTGAGACGGTGCGCAGTCATGCGGACAAGATTCAGCGGGCGGGGTGCCTCGGTGTGTGTCTGGAGATTTGTGATGAGGCGGTCCTGGCCGCCGCGCAGATTGCCCACGATGCGGGTGTGCCGGTGGTGTTCAACCTGTCGCCGATTCGGGCGGTCAGTGAGGAGCTGCTCGAGCTGGTCGATGTCCTCATTGTCAACGAGCACGAACTCGCAGCCATCATCGGCTCCGAGCGCGCGGTCGCCGGTTGCGAGCACGGTCAGTGGGATGCGGTTGGGCGCGCGCTTGCCGACGAACACGGGATTTCCACGGCCATTGTCACACTTGGCGGGGAGGGGTCTGCGGTCCTGAGGACGTCGGAAAGCGAGGTGTCAATCACACGCATTCCGGCGCTGCCCATCGAGGTCGTGGATACCACGGGATGCGGTGACGCGTACATGGGCACGATTCTCACTGCGTTGGCCGCAGGTGATGATGTGGTGACGGCAGCTCATCTTGCGGCTGTGGTCTCGGCGCATGCGGCGACTGGCGTGGGGGCACAGACCTCCTATGGCGAGACAGGAAAAATCGCGCAGTTTGCGGCGGACCATGGTCTATAAGGTGCGCTGAGCAAACTACGCGATTGACGAGTATTCGGTTTAGGTGACTGCGGCCGAAGGGGGCCACGCTCCTTTTTTGGGCAGGGCTGGGGCTAGCTCTTGGCCGTTAGGGCCTTCTTCCAGCTGACCGCGGCACCGGTGCGCAGGACATTGCGCGGGTAGATCCAGGCTGCGAGTGCGATGACTGCGGCTACTCCCACAACCATGATTAGCAGTGAGGCAACCAACTGGAGTGCGGAGAAATTGCCAACGGCATACTGCAACGGAGCGGTGGTGATGGAAACCGGCGGAATCCACGAGGCAATCTGCATGACGGTAGAGTCCAGCTTGCTCCAGCCAAACAGCGGAACATACATCGTAATCAGCGAGAACACCAGTACCGGCATCTGTGCGCCCTGGAAATCTTCCATACGGCTGACCAGTGATGCGGAGGCTGCATACAGCGCGGCGAAGAAGAAGTAACCGAGGATGAAGCACGGGACCAGCAGCCAGACTGCGGACCACGGGACATCGAAGCTCTCCGCCAATCCGGTAATCATGAGGGCAACTGCGGCGCTGGCGGTCAGCACACTCATCATGATGATGCCGGCCAGACCGGCGCCGAGGATCTTGCCGGCCAACAGGTGCGCCGGGCGGACTGTCGAGAGAATGATCTCGATGACACGGGAGGACTTCTCCTCGATGACGCTGGTGGCCACTGCGCCACCGAAGACGAGGATGGCGGTCATCATGACCATCACACCGATTAGCGTGATGAGCATCGCAGGCATCTTCTCGTCTTTTGCTTCATCCAGGGATTCCACCGACACGGCTGCGCTTTGAGTCTTGGAGAAAAACTCGCCGGGGTTGATTCCGTTTTCGCTGAGCAGCATGGCTTCGTTCTGTTTCTGCAGCGACTCCTGCAGCATTGGGGCTAGCCAGGATGGGGCGTCGTCGGCAAGCAGCTTCCACGAGCCCTCCTTGCCTTCTGCGGTGTCGGGGACGAGAGCGGCGTCGGCATCACCGTCGGTGACGGCAGCGCGAGCGGCCTTGTCGTCTGCCGCGGACGTAATCTCCAACGGTGACAGTGATGCCGTGGCAAATGCGCCGGCTGCGGCATCCGCACCTTCAGCATCTTTCATTTCGGCGGTGGCGTCGGCGAGAGAGTCCGCGAACGGCGCTTCTCCGACGACCGCGATCTTGACAGCGTCATTATCGGACTTGGAAGTCATGTAGTCGGCAACGAAGATACCGCCGACGACCGCCACTGCCATGATGATGAGCGTGATCAGCGAGCTCTTCTTCAGTAGATGCTCGCGGAGTTCGCGGACGAAAACGGTCTTGACGGCCGTTGAGGCGTTGTAAGTGTTGGTGCTCATTGCTGTACGGCCTCCTGGTAGAGCTCGGTAAGTGGAATTTGCAGAGGTCCGAACGAACGGACCGTTCCCGCTGCCATTGCGCTGTGCAGTAGCTTCTGGTCGGTGTCGGCTGGGGCGTCGGAATCGAGGTGAACGACGGTGGAGCCGTGGGCCTCGCGCTCCACGCTTGTTACGCCTTCGACAGAGGTCGCCCAATCCTGGGACGCGCTATCGAGCTTGACGACGAAAGCCCGTGGACCACGTGCTCGGAGCTCATCAACGGTGCCTTCCACGAGCATGCGGCCGTCGCGGATGATGCCGACGCGGTCACACATACGCTCAACGAGATCGAGCTGGTGGGAAGAGAACACAATCGGGGTGCCTCGGTCGGCGTACTCCTTGAGTACGGAGCTCATCACCTTGACCGCAACTGGGTCGAGGCCGGAGAAGGGCTCGTCGAGGACGAGTACCTCCGGGTCGTGGACGAGGGAGGCGGCCAGCTGCACTCGCTGCTGATTTCCGAGCGAGAGCGTGTCGACCTTGTCGTTGGCGCGCTCAGTGAGACCGAGGCGCGCCAACAAGTTGTCGGCGTTGGACTCCGCGCGCTTGGTGGGCACACCGTGCAAGCGAGCAAAGTAGATCAGCTGCTTGCGGACTTCAGCCTTCGGGTAGAGACCGCGTTCTTCTGGCATGTAGCCAATCGTGCGGCGCAGCGAGTCATTCATCGGGGTATTGCCGATGCGCACTTCGCCTTTATCGGTGGCCAGCACGCCGAGGGCAATGCGCATGGTGGTGGTCTTGCCGGCACCGTTAGAGCCGACGAAGCCGTAGATTTCTCCAGGGTGAACTTGGAAGCTCATGCCACGGAGAACCTGCAGGTCTCCGTAGGACTTCTCAAGCCCGTCAAGAATGAGGCTGTTCATGGTGATCCTTAGATTGAGGAGTGAAGGGCAGAGGAGGGATGTGAGTTTTTTGAGCCAGTGCTAGTCGTCCCGCAGGTTCCAGGCATAGACGACGGTGGGAAGCGAGGAAATGTAAAGGAAAGCGATAATTCCGAAGATTCCGAAGCTGTACGGAATGTAGTGTCCCCAGTCAGGCTGCGCGTTCAGAACATAGGTGCCCACCAGAACTAGAGCGAGGAAGGACACTAGGCCGAAGTAGATGAAGCAGCGGTATGTCAGTCCGCGCAGGTTCAAAATTTGTTCTTGCTGGTACTCGTCCAGCAGTGAGGTGGGTGCACTGTCGACCATGTCGACTGTGATGTTGAGGCTGGTCCAGACGACAATCACAATGAGGGAAATCACTGGCCAGAGCAGAGAAAGCCAGCCCGGGAAAATATCGGTCAGAGTGCCGAGAAGCGCGATGCCACTAATCAGCATCAGCACAAGGCATACCTCGAATGCGATGACCAGCTTTCGCCGCGCCGCCTGGTTGCGCCATTTGGGCAGCCAGCTCGACATCTGCTCGACGCGCTTTGTGTACTTCGCTTCGCGCCGAGCTTCTAGCTTCTCGAAAAAGCTCGGTGTTGCGTTTTCAGTCCGAATAGTTGGCATCGTTAGCTTTCCTTTCGGTATAGGGCAGAGGACATGGGCTTGAATTCCTCGCGAGAGAACACCGCCTCAACGGGGAGATCGAACACCGCGCAGATACGAAATGCCAGATCCAGGCTGGGGTAGTGGTCACCTCGCTCCAACGCACCAATCGTTTGAGGATTGACCTCTACTTGTTTGGCTAGTTCGGCTCGGCTGAGTCCGTGTTCTGCCCGCAGCACTGAAATTCTGTTGAATATCTGTTCTTTGGGTTTAATCTTTGGGGACACACCCCAAAGTGTTGTATAAACGCAACGTTCCGTCAACCGTTTGCAACAAAATGAATGGCAATCACTTTTTTAAATCGCAGGTCAGCGGGGCAGAAAAATCTAAAAAATTTTCAGTCCGTACACTCGGTTGGCATGACCACACTCGATCTGAAGTACGATGCAGCGACAACCGGAATTGTCAACGTGGAAATGGTTGATGGTAACGCCATCCCGATTCTGGGGTTTGGTACCTACAAGCTCGACGATGAGCAAGCGCGTGAATCCGTGCGCTATGCCCTGGAGCTCGGATACCGTCACATCGACACCGCATCGCTCTATGGCAATGAGCGTGGAGTTGGGCAGGGAATTACTGATGCGGTCGCTGCGAACGTCGTAAAGCGTGAAGATATCTTCGTGACCACGAAGGTCTGGAACGATGCGCAGGAGACGGCGGCGACGCGCGAATCCGTGCAGGCATCTTTGGAGCGGCTCGGCCTTGACTATGTTGACCTGGTGCTTGTGCACTGGCCGGTGGTGAATCAGGGGACGTTTGGGCAGTGCTTCGACACGCTGCTAGAGCTCAAGCGCGAGGGGCTGATTCGCTCGGTTGGTGTGGCGAACTTCTACCCAGAGGTCCTCGACCAGCTCTCCGAGGTTCCGGTGGTCAACCAAATTGAGCTGCATCCGCAGTTCCCGCAGGATGAGCAGATCGCAGACGATCGCCGTCGTGGCATCGTTACGCAGGCGTGGTCGCCACTGGGGCGCGCGAAGTACTTTGAAGGTTCGCCGATTGCTGAAATCGCAGACCGCCTGGGTAAAACTCCCGCCCAAGTTGCTATCCGCTGGCACCTCCAGCGTGGCATCGTGGCCATCCCGAAGTCGGGTACGCCGTCGCGCATCAAGGAGAACTTTCAGGTCTCCGACTTTGAGCTGACCGACGAGGACATGGAGACGATTGCGTCGATGGCGCGTGCCGACGGGCGCCTGAGCGGCGACCCGCGGGTATTCGGCAACGAATAAGCGAATTTAGATTTGCTTATAGCCCCATCACTATTGGTGTTTCGCGGGTAGCCTAAATGCTATGACGAACCCAGCATCTGAAATCCGCGTCGAAGCCGACGGCGCGATTGTCACTATCACCATTGATCGAGATTATAAGCGCAACTCCCTGACTGCCGACGTGTGTCGTGAGATTGCCGATGCGGTGGAAGCTGCCGCTGAGGTTCCCGAGCAGCGCGTTATCCTGCTGCGCGGCGAAGGTCGTGCCTTCTGTGCGGGTGCTGACCTGAGCGGTCAGCATCACGACGATTCCTTCCATGAGCAGCTACGTCGAATGCTGCGCACGATCGAGGCCAGCCGACTGGTGGTTATTGCGGATGTGCAGGGGCCGGCCGTTGGCGCTGGCATGCAGCTGGCGATGGCAGCTGATTTGCGCGTCGTTGGCGAGCGCGGTTGGTTTATGATTCCGCCGGTCAAGCTCGGTATCGCTGTCGATGCTTGGACTATTCGCCGCGTACGCGTACTCGTCGGCGGTGCCCGTGCCCGCACTATTTTGTTGGCGGCCGAGCGCATGGATCAGGAAGCCGCCCGCGGTTGCGGTCTGGCTTCCTACCTTGGTGGTCCGGACACGGCGGAGGAGGTAGCGCTCCGTATCGCCACCTACGCGCCACTGTCACTGGCCTACCACAAGGCAGTGCTCAACGACGATGAGACACATAGCCCGTTGAAGGACTACCAGCAGGAGCTCTACGACACAGTTTGGGCTTCCGAGGACGCCGCGGAGGCATCGAAGGCGCGAGCTGAAAAGCGCGAACCGAATTTCATTGGCAAATAGGTCGAATAGGTTCAGCAATTAGGCGAATAGGGTAGGCAGTCATGGGCTCGTGGAAAACTCCCGACAGCGGTCTTACTCAACAGCAGGTCCAGCAACGCATCGAGGTGGGGCACGTTAACGAGCTGCCGCCAACATCCGGGCGCAGTGTGTGGGACATCATCCGTGCCAATGTGTTTACCCGGATTAACGGTATTCTCGCTGTGTTATTTGCAGTCGTGCTCTATACCGGCTCAATCGTCAACGGCGCCTTTGGTCTGCTGATTATCGCCAACTCTATCGTCGGCATCATCCAAGAACTGCGTGCTAAGCGCACACTGGACAAGCTTTCCATTGTCGGCCGTGCAAAGCCCATGGTCATTCGCGACGGGGAGCCGGCTCGCGAGATCGACCGCGAGTCCGTCGTCCTCGACGATCTCATCGAGGTCGGCCCCGGCGATCAAATCGTCGTTGACGGTATTCTCCGCTACGCCTCTGACGTGGCCGTCGATGAATCCTCTCTCACCGGTGAATCCGATGCCGTCGATAAGAGCGTTGGGGACATGGTCTACTCGGGTTCCTCGGTCGTGGTGGGGTCAGCGCGATATCAGGCCACCAAAGTGGGCAAGGAGGCTTACGCCGCCAAGCTCGCAGCTGAGGCCAACAAGTTCACGCTTGCTGATTCCCAGCTCTTCCGCGGCATCAACAAGATTCTGACCTACATTTCCTGGATTCTCATTCCCGTCGGCGCTCTGGCAATCTATACGCAGCTCTTTGTCGCCGGCGATGATCTCAATGATGCGCTACTGGGGATGGTCGCCACGCTGGTGCCCATGGTTCCTGAGGGGCTTGTTCTCATGACCACCATCGCATTTGCCCTCGGCGTGGTGCGCTTGGGGCGACATCGAGTGCTGGTTAATGAGTTGCCCGCCATCGAAGGTCTCGCGCGCGTTGACACCGTGTGCGTCGACAAAACCGGCACACTCACCGAAAACGCGATGCAGCTGGTGGAAGTCGATATCGTATCGGGTGACGGTACTTCCCGCGATGAGCTCGACTCTGTGCTCATCAATCTTTGCAAGCTCGACGATCGCCCCAACGCAACGGCTCGCGCACTGCTCAATGGGCTTGCGGACGCAGGGGACGTCGTAAAGCATGAGCAGACCGAAACCCGCCCCTTCACTTCAGCGAATAAGTGGTCGGCGCTGACGTATCACGGCGGTGCGACGTGGGTTTTCGGCGCGCCCGATGTGCTTGTCGACGACTCCGCGGTCGGCATGCAGAAAGCTCGGCAGCTTATGGAGGAAGGACTTCGTGTGCTCCTGCTCGCGCGGACCTCAGTTGGGGCAGATGGCCTGCCCGGCGGTGCGCTGCGGAAGAGTGGCGAGGTGGAGTTGGAGCCGGTCGCACTTGTCGTGCTAGGGCAGAAGGTGCGTTCAGATGCGGCGGACACGGTGGCCTACTTCTATGAAGAAGGTGTCGAGGTCAAGGTCATTTCTGGTGACAATGACCGCTCCGTGGGGGCTGTTGCACGTGAGCTGGAAATGCAGGGGGCTAACAACCCTGTCGATGCTTCTGAGCTTCCGGCGAGCCGCGATGATGGTAGCGAAGCCAAGCCCACCGAGATCCGCAACGAGTTTGCAGACATTGTGGAGTCGCGGCAGATCTTCGGCCGTGTCACGGCGGAGAACAAGCGCGATATGGTCCATGCGCTGCAGTCGCGCGGACATCATGTGGCGATGACCGGTGATGGCGTCAATGATGTGCTGGCACTGAAAGCGGCAAATCTGGGCGTGGCCATGGGTGATGGGGCGCCGGCAACACGTTCGGTTGCGCAGTTGGTGCTGTTGGATAATCGCTTCGCCGTGATGCCGATGATTGTGGCCGAGGGCCGTCGCGTCATTGGCAATATCGAGCGCGTGGCCAACCTCTTTTTGACGAAGACCATCTACTCGGTGGTATTGGCGCTGGCTGTGGGGCTGTGGGGGATGGATTACCCCTTCGAGCCAATCCACGTAACTATTACGGGCTGGTTCACGATTGGAATCCCGGCCTTCGTTCTGTCGTTGGCTCCTAACTGGGAGCGTGCGCGCGATGGTTTTGTGCGGCGCGTGTTGCGTCTAGCGATACCGGCCGGCATTACGGTAGGCCTGTTGACCTTTATGTTTTGGCTGTGGGTAAACCCGGGAGTCGACGCCAGCGATGTGGCACGAGGGGAGGCATCGACTGCGACACTCATCGTGCTGATTGTTTCAGCATTTTGGGTTTTGGTGGTCGTGGCTAGGCCATACACCTGGTGGAAGGTGTTGTTGCTGGCGGTGTCGGCAGGTGCGTACCTGTTCATCTTCTCGGTTCGATCAGTGGCTTCGGTGCTTAATCTGTACTGGGTGGGGCAGGAGCTGTTGATTCCCGCGCTGATTGTAGGCGCCATCGGTGCGGCCATTATCGAGGCGCTGTGGTGGTGGCGTCAGAGTAGGCCATTGCCGGAAGAAGTGGAGAATACGAGCACAACAGCGTAAATGGGGGTAGTAAAAGGTCTCCTCAAGTATGCAGGTAATGGCGTTTTTGGGGGTGCCTTAAGGCTCGCTGAGAAGTAGTTAGTCGCATTTAACTTCTTTGCTAACTGTGTTCCAGGTAACTTTGTTTCAACACCTAATGAAAAGTGTGGTGCATGGCACGCCAGTAGGGTGGCTGTGCTGAACCTCATTACGAACACCTGCATAACTTCCTGGAAAGGATTAGCCCGTGTCCGCAACTCCCATGCCGGCAGGCCGGCATAAGCCACAGGCGGCTGAGTACCGCTACGTGCAAAACTCAGCGCAGTTCCAAGAGCTCCGCTCTACATTCCGTTCATTCGCCATCCCGATGACCGTTGCAGGTCTGGTGTGGTACATCGCATTCGTTCTGTTTGCGACGTTTGCGCCGGACCTCATGGCAACTCCCGTACTGGGCAACATCAACCTGGGCATTGTCCTTGGTCTGCTCCAGTTCGTGACCACCTTCGCCATCACTTGGGTGTACATCAACTTCGCCAACAAGAAGCTTGAGCCGATGCAGGCAGAGCTGCGCGAGGCACTGGAAAGCGGAGAAATCGCTGAAATCGTCGCAAAGAAGGAGGCATAGACATGCTGACCAGTTTCTTTGCTGCAGATGACACTGCAGCAGCAGGTAACCCGATTCTCAACATCGCGGTCTTCGTCGCCTTCATTGTTGCGACCATGTTCATCGTTACTCGCGTGGGCAAGGGCGGAAACAAGGGAGCATCGGACTTCTACACCGGTGGTGCACAGTTCTCCGGTACCCAAAACGGTCTTGCCATCGCAGGTGACTACCTCTCGGCGGCTTCCTTCCTCGGTATCGTCGGCGCCATTGCGCTGACTGGTTACGACGGATTCCTTTACTCCATCGGCTTCTTCGTAGCCTGGCTGGTTGCGCTGCTGTTGGTTGCAGAGCCACTGCGTAACGTCGGTAAGTTCACCATGGCCGACGTGCTGTCCTTCCGTCTTAAGCAGCGTCCGGTCCGTACCGCAGCTGCTATCTCCACTCTCGCAGTGACCCTGTTCTACCTCATCGCGCAGATGGCCGGTGCAGGTTCCCTGGTCGCCGTGCTGCTCAACATTCACGACTCCACTCAGCAGTCCATCGTTGTCGCAGTCGTCGGCATCATCATGGTTGCCTACGTTCTCATCGGTGGCATGAAGGGCACCACTTACGTGCAGATGATTAAGGCCGTCCTGCTGGTCGGTGCTGTCATCATCATGACCCTGATCATTCTGGTGGGTGTTAAGGGCAACTTCTCCCAGCTACTGCAGGACGCAGTGGACATGCACGCGAGCTCCGACTCCATCGCCGAAAAGGGCTACGAAGCCTCCGCCATTCTTGAACCGGGTCTGAAGTACGGTGGCTCCTTCGTTCAGCAGCTCGACTTCATCTCTCTGGGCCTGGCGCTGGTGCTCGGTGTCGCTGGTCTGCCACACGTGCTCATGCGCTTCTACACGGTGCCGACCGCAAAGGAAGCTCGTAAGTCCGTGACTTGGGCAATCATCCTCATCGGTGGTTTCTACCTGCTGACCCTGGTGCTCGGCTACGGTGCAGCTGCACTCGTCGGTCCGGACCGCATCATGGCCGCGCCGGGCGGAGCCAACGCTGCCGCTCCGCTGCTGGCCTTCGAAATCGGTGGCTCCATCTTCATGGCAGTGGTCTCCGCAGTGGCGTTCGCTACCGTGCTAGCAGTGGTCGCTGGTCTGGCAATTACCGCTTCCGCTTCTGTTGGTCAGGACCTCTACCAGGCCGTGATCCGCAAGGGACAGGCAACGGAAGCCGAGCAGGTTCGCGTCTCCCGCATCACCGTTATCGTGCTGGGTGTTGTCGCCATTATCCTCGGCATCCTGGCCATGGGGCAGAACGTCGCCTTCCTGGTGTCACTGGCCTTCGCAGTGGCCGCATCCGCAAACGTTCCGACCATCCTGATGTCCCTGTTCTGGAAGCGCTTCAACACCGCAGGCGCAGTTGCCTCCATGTACACCGGTGTCATCGCCTCGCTGGTTCTGATTATCTTCTCCCCGGCAGTTTCTGGCAGCGAGTCCTCGATGATTCCGTCTGTTGACTTCTCCTGGTTCCCGCTGACCTCGCCGGGTCTGCTCGCAATCCCGCTGGCGTTCTTGGCGGGCATCATCGCCACCTTCATGGGTAAGCCGGATAACTTCGATGACCTGGCAGCTGAGATGGAAGTTCGCTCCCTGACCGGTGTCGGTACCGAGGCTGCGGTTGATCACTAATAACTACTGAGTCCTTGGCTGGCAACGCTGCCCGAACAGCTCAGCCAATCTCAATTAACTGAATTGACAAATGCAAAGGCCCCGCTATCGTCACTGGTAGCGGGGCCTTTGTAGTGGGCGCGGGGTCGTCGTCAAGCGTGTGCGAATCAGTGCATGATAGTTAATGGACGGGGGCTGTTGCCCTAGCTCCGCAGGGGCTCGCGGAAGCGGGCGCGGAGTCTTAGATATAAGGTGGGAAAGTAACAATCTGGTTTGCCCCACCGCAATAATTGGAGTGTGTATGACTGACAATTCTGGCGCTTCTGAGAACAACAATTCTTTCCGTAGCGCCCTGCATGATGAGCACGTAAGCCTTGGCGCAGAAATGCGCAATGTTGGTGGCTACGAAGTGCCGTTCCGCTACTCTTCGGAAATTGCAGAGCACAACGCAGTGCGTGAGGCCGTTGGTGTTTTCGACCTGTCGCTGATGGGTATTATCCGCGTCACTGGTGAGGATGCGGCGGCGTTTCTTGCACACTCCCTGATCTCGGCAATCAAGCCGCTGGCGTTGGGCCGTGCCAAGTACACCATGATTGTGCAGGAAGACGGCGGCATTATTGATGACCTCATCATTTACCGTCTCGGTAGTCACGAATTCATGCTGGTGCAGAATGCCGCAGCCGCTGAAGATGTGTACTCGACGCTGCGCGAGCGCGTTGGTGGCTACAACGTCGAGGTTGAGCGCATGAATGATAAGAATGTGCTCCTGGCCATTCAGGGGCCGAAGGCTGCGAAGCTTCTGCGCCGTCTGCTGCCGCAGGATCTGCACGCGACTCTCGATGGCATGAACTACTACTCTTGCACTCTGCTCGAGGTCGCAGGTGTGGAAATGATTGTTGCCCGAACCGGCTACACTGGTGAGGACGGCTTCGAGATCTTCCCGCCGGCTGACCGCGCCGTCGAGGTCTGGCGTGCAATCATTGCAGCAGGTGGCAAGGTGGAAAATCCGGAGGATCCGGCTGACAACGGCGCTGACCTCGGCCTGCTGCCGTGTGGTCTGGCCTGCCGCGACACCCTGCGTCTTGAGGCCGGTATGCCGCTCTATGGTTACGAGCTGACTCGAGACCGTACTCCGCTGGAGGCCGGCCTGAAGTCCATTATGGGGCCGACCAAGGGGCAGTTTATTGGTCGCAATGCACTTATTAATCGTCCGCAGTCGAAGGAGCTGCTCGTTGGTCTGCGTTTCTCCGGTGATGAAGCTCCGAAGCGTGGCACCAAGCTCATTGATGCGGAAGGTAACGAGGTTGGTGTGCTGACTTCCGCCAAGGTGTCGCCGACTTTGGGCCACCCCATCGGTTTTGCATATGTTCAGCGTTGGCAGTCCTCCACTGGCACTGAGCTGACCGTCGAAGGCACCGACATTACCGCCACCGTCGTGCCGACGCCGTTCTACAACCGCCGTCACCGCAAGTAGTGAAGCCCGCGTGTTCGGTCGCGTTGTGGCGAGCCGAAGTTTCGTTCACTCTCGCCATTGCCTGAGTGGTTCTGCAATCACAAGAATCCGCTGCAGTATTGTTGCAGCGGATTTTGGTGTTTTAGGGCGAGCTAGCGCACCTTACCTAACGGAGCCCCGAGCCGACGAACCTTGCAGCCCGAGACGAACCTAGTGAAACAGTCCTGACAACCCCTGATTATCTTCGCTTGGCTGCTCCTCTTGCTTCGATTCTGATTCCGATTCTGTCGGTTCGCCGGAGGTTGTCGGAGTCGTTGAAGTAGTAGGCGGCGTGGAAGGATCAGAGGTGGTCGAGCTTTCCGTCTCACTTGTCTCCGTTGTGCTCTCGCTCGGAGTCGTCGGCTCAGGTTCCTGAGGCTGTGGCTCAGAGGTCGTCGAAGTAGTGGAGATCCACATTTGCTGCGATGTCGGGTTCGCGGGGGTTTGCTGCAGCACCGTCCACACCTCCTGCTCGCCGACTTGTGCGCATTCAAGATTCTGGCCGTTGGCGCTCATTCGTATTTCGCCGGTCTGGTTCGGGCACAGCTGCCCGATGCGCGGCGTACCGCCTTCTCGAACCTTTGGTCCCGTCGTCGTCGGCGAGCTTGTCGACGACGACGTAGTAAGCGAGCTTGACGACGAGGTTTGCGTCGCGGCAACCTCCTCGCCTTCGTTGTTGGCGCAGCTGGTGGCCGTGGCTGCGAAGGTGAGGAAGCAGCAGGCCAGCGCCAGGTGCCGGCGGTGATTGCTCCGGCTAGTAGTGAGTTGAGGGTGCTGTACGGCTGACAGCTGAGTTCGCGTATTCACATCCATCTCACTTTCTGGGCTTCTCGGGCCTGCGTTGCGTGGTTTAATTCTCGGCTTTCTGGGTCGGCTTCTCCTGAAAAACCACTGGGGGTGCCAGCTGTAGGTTTACTTGCCGAGTTACTGGCATGGAAGGAACTGGCATCCAATAGATAGGTTGATTCAACCGGCAACTATACAGTCGACTTTTCGATTTGCATACTAGATGCTTCTAACCGTGGCAGAGCGGGTGCGGCCAGAATCGAGAATTCGTCTGCGAAGCTATAAGTGATTTTTGATAGCATGTACCCGATGAAACAGCGCATCTCGAATCGATTCTCCGTAAAGAGTAATGCGGATTTGTTCGCTCGGCGCAGTGGTGCGTGGATGCTGGATTCGTTCCTTGTAGGAATCTTTGTTGCCATCATTGTGGCACTTGGCAAACTTGCGTGGGAAGCAGCCACGGCGAGCTGGGCTCTGCCGAGCCCGCCAGAGTTCAGAATTTTGTATGGTGCCATTTTCCCAGTTGTCTTTTTCATTGTGCGCGTGGTTGCAGAGGCACGCGGTGAACAGACGTTTGGGAAAAGCTCATTTTTGCTACACGTTGCGCCAGAGTGGAAAGTAGACTCTGGGGCGACTCCGTTCGAAGCCGCTCAGTCAGAGGGAACATCGGAGCTCGAGTCAGGAGACGATTCTTGGCGCGGAGGTTGGCAGGCGGCGATACGTAATTGCTACCTATTGTTGATGATTTTCTTGCTTACGGATTTGGAGCCAATCGTTAGACTGTTTTTTGGTGTCCTGATGATTTGGGTTGCTGTTTGCCGCTGGCACCCATTCGACTGGTTGGCAGGAAAACGCGTCGTTGTTGAAAAAGGACGTAGCGAGCGCTAGCGTTCGAGCAAGCGTTAGGCCCTGGCTTTTTCCTCTTCGGCCTCAACCTCAGCGTTGAATTCTCGTTTAGAGGACTGCCACTGGTCTTCAGTCATGCCGATACGCCAATAGCCAGAGATTGAAACGTCCTTCTTCGGGACCTCAGATTCAACGAAGAGGAAGCGACGCAGTTCCTTAATCATCTCGGCGACACCGTGGATGAACCAGCTAGTTTTCTTACCCTCTGGAATACCCGCCTCGCGCACCGTGCGGGATAGCTCTGTGCCGTGGGTTGCGCCGTTGCGGAGAACCCAATGGATTTTCACGCCTTTTCGGCGCGAATTTGCGCAATATCGAACGGCCAGGAGTAATCAGCTTCCTTTGGCACAAACAGTAACTTGATGTAATGGTCGGTAAACTCCAGCTCCTTGCCCACAAATGCAGGCGAGTTCATGCTCAAACGAACAAGGTCTGGAGAGATCTGGCGACGTCCAATAACTGTTGCCTCGTGTGCCTTACGGGGCTTACGCTTCGGTGCTGCTTTAGCTAGGTCAGCCATAGTTGTCACTGTCCTTCAACAAGTTTTTGGGCTGTTATGTACTGCCGGAAGTCTACACGCCATACGATTAGGTAAGCCTAACACAAGTGTTGCTGGAAATTGTTGGGTGATGCGTTCTCAGGAGAGGGGGGGGCGTAGTGGCCGGGCGTCAGAAAAACAAAGAACCCTCGCGCCCTATAAGTAAAAGGTCACGAGGGTATTTGTGCCCCAGAGAGGAATCGAACCTCCGACACCGGCTTTAGGAGAGCCGTGCTCTATCCACTGAGCTACTAGGGCAGTCATCTTCCGGGAAAGCAGCCGTGAAGACACATTCTCGGCGGCCGGAAAAATTACCTCATAACCTTAACGCATCTGCGAGCTCTAGTGGCAATTGGGTCCTCGGCCAGACGCGCAAACATGCAGGAAGTTTGCCATTACCCCCAAGTGTTTTTGCGCCCGGCGGTGCCGTCGAAAATCCGGCTAACATGGTTTATAACGAGCGACTTTCTTGCGCTTGCGGTCGCAACAGCGCTACTTATTTTCCGGTCGCTGTTTTGGAGGAGGATGACAAAATGATTAAGCCAACTTTCACGGATGTCAACGGTGTCAAGATTAAGTGCTCCATGACCACGGACTCGGACAAGCCGCACCTTCTGGTTTCGCGCATGGAAGATGATGGCTCTTTGACTCCGATTCTGGAGATGAACGTGTACGACTCCAAGTACATGGCCAACGCTTGCGAGATCTACCTGAAGCAGGCCGCTTCGGCTAACCTCCAGGGTTCGATGGCTGGCCTGTCTCCGGATGAGATGGCTGAACAGTTCGGTTACGAGGGAGATCCGACCAATCACTAGTCGAAACGACGCCGCCCGCACTCAGACTGAGAGCCCTGTATACAGCGGGTATGTCGATGTAGACGTCATCGGAATCGGCGCCGGTAGTCCGAGCCACATTACGCTCGAGGCTATCGGCGCTCTTGCTGATGTCGACGTAGTTTTTGCTCTCGACAAGGGCGATGCCAAAGCGGACTTGTTGGCTGCGCGACAGGCGATCGTCGATAAGCATGCGCCGCATGTCGAACTCGTTGCCGTTCCCGACCCGCCACGTGACCGCACGCCCGATAACTACGGCGCAGTCGTCCGTGACTGGCATCAGCGCCGTGCAGAGCTGCTTGCCGACGCCTTCGTCGCTCACCTCGGACGAGAGGGCAAGCGCCGCGGTGCGTTCTTGGTCTGGGGTGACCCCTCCTTGTATGACTCAACGTTGCGGATTCTGCAGCGCGTCCGCGACCTTGGGGTGGACGTGCGCTCGCGAGTTATCCCCAGTGTGACAGCGATTTCCGCGCTGACCGCAGCGCATGGAGAGTGCCTGAACCAGATTGGTAAGCTGGTGTTGATTACCACTGGTCGGCGCCTGGGGGAGCGCGCGCCTGGTACGGATGCGGTGGTAATGCTCGATGGTGGGGCAGCCTGGCTCGAGCACGCGGACCCGGAGGAAGAGATTCTCTGGGGTGCATTCCTGGGAACGGAGCTGGAGACGCTCCGCCGTGGTCGTGTTGGCGATGTCGGCGAAGAGATTGCGGAGCTGAAAAAGGAGCTACGTGCGGAGCACGGTTGGATTATGGATATCTACCTGCTGCGCTCCGGCGCCTAGGACTGAGCAGTCGCAGCCGCGCTAGTTCGGCTAGCTGACTTTCTTACCCAAGAAGCCCTCTGCCCATCGGTGGAGGGCTTTTTCGGCGGCTTCGACGCCGTCGGCGACGGTTACCTTGGTGAGGACCTGATCGTCGTTAGGCAACACGCGTGTGGGGTCGCCTGCAGGGCGAACGGTGATGCTGACATGGTCGGCGTCGATGACCTCGACCGTCGCTAATGCGAGCATCTCGACGTTCGTCTGCTCGGCAACTGCAAAGCGGTAGGCGGTGTCGTTTTCCCACTCGGTGGTGGAGTTGCGAAGGAACTCGGCGACGGAGTCAGGGGCTAATTCTGTAAGTAATTGGGTTGCGACCGGGGCGTCATCGACGCGGGAATCGTGGCGCAGGGGGCGGCAGTAGAAGCGGCCGGCATTTACTTCCATGGGTTCCATACCGTCCACTCTAGACGTCCTGAACAGTGTTTAAGGGCGTCGGGGGAGGGGCTGAAAAGAATCGAGCGGGGCTCGCTGCGAATCCCATCGCAACCAGCCCCGCTTAGAGCTTTAGAACTACTTCAGTTCCATCAGGACATCGCCCTTGCCGACACCCGAGCCAGCCTCGGTAGCCAGACCAGTGACAACGCCGTCCTTGTGAGCCTTGACTGGGTTTTCCATCTTCATGGCCTCAAGGACAACCACGGTGTCACCCTCGGAGACTTCCTGGCCCTCTTCGACGTTGACCTTAATGACGGTGCCCTGCATCGGAGCAACCACAGCGTCACCGGAAGCAGCCTTCTTGGAACCGCCAGCGCGCTTCTTCTTGCTCTTCTTCTTGGCACCAGCGTTGCCGCCACCCAGGGCCAGGTCGCCTGGCAGGGCTACCTCGACGCGGCGGCCGTCAATCTCGACAACAACCTTCTGAGCCGGGACGGTGTCGGTGTCAGCGTCAGAGTCACCGTCGTACGGAGCGATTGGGTTGTCCCATTCCTCTTCAATCCACTTGGTGTAGACGTCGAACTTCTCGCCGTCGCCGACGAAGGCTGGGTTTTCAACAATGTGGCGGTGGAACGGAATGACCGTTGCCAGACCCTCAACCTGGTACTCGGACAGGGCGCGAGCGGAGCGGCGCAGAGCCTCTTCACGGTTCTCGCCCCAGACGATCAGCTTGGCCAGCATGGAGTCGAACTGGCCGCCGATGACATCGCCCTGCTTGATGCCGGTGTCCATGCGGACACCCGGGCCGGACGGTTCGATGTACTTGGTGATGGTGCCCGGAGCCGGCATGAAGTTGCTGCCGGCGTCCTCGCCATTGATGCGGAACTCGAAAGCGTGACCGTGCATCTCCGGGTCTTCCTTGATGGACAGTTCCTTGCCTTCGGCAATGCGGAACTGCTCACGGACCAGATCGAGGCCGGTAATTTCCTCGGTGACCGGGTGCTCCACCTGCAGGCGGGTGTTGACCTCGAGGAAGTTGATCAGGCCGTCAGCGCCGACCAGGTACTCAACGGTGCCAGCACCGTAGTAGCCAGCCTCGCGGCAGATGTCCTTAGCGGACTGGCGCAGGCGCTCATCCTGCTCCGGGGTCAGGAACGGAGCAGGTGCTTCCTCGACGAGCTTCTGGAAACGACGCTGTAGAGAGCAGTCACGGGTGGAGGCGACAACGACGTTGCCGTGCTTATCAGCGAGAACCTGGCACTCGACGTGGCGTGCCTTGTCCAGGTAGCGCTCTACGAAGCACTCACCGCGACCGAAGGCGGCAACGGCCTCGCGAGTAGCGGACTCGTAGAGGTCAGCGACCTCTTCCATCTCGTGTGCGACCTTCATGCCGCGGCCACCGCCACCGAAAGCAGCCTTAATGGCGATTGGCAGACCGTGCTCCTTAGCGAACGCGACGACCTCGTCTGCATCCTTAACCGGTTCCTTGGTGCCTGGAGCCATCGGAGCGTCAGCCTTCAGCGCAATGTGGCGAGCGGTGACCTTGTCGCCCAGGGCGCGGATGGACTCTGGCGACGGGCCGATCCAAATCAGGCCAGCGTTCTCAACAGCCTCAGCAAAGTCGCCGTTCTCCGACAGGAAGCCGTAGCCCGGGTGGATGGCATTAGCGCCGGACTTCTTTGCGGCATCCAGAATCTTATCGAAGACTAGGTAAGACTCAGCGGAATTGGTGCCACCGAGAGCAAAAGCCTCATCCGCCATAGTCACGAATGGAGCGTCCGCATCCGGCTCAGCGTAAACGGCGACGGAAGGAATGCCTGCGTCCTTCGCAGCGCGAATAACGCGAACGGCAATCTCGCCACGGTTGGCGACGAGAACCTTCGTGATTTTTTCAGTGGTCTGCTCGGACACGAAATCCTCCATTTTTCGTGGGCACCCCGAGAATTGGCCCTCGGGGCAAGGTTGCGACAGTCATTTGTAGGAATCACAAGCAGCACTGCAGTTAACTGAGCGGTGAACCGCAATGCGGTTAACCACGCGGTAGCTAACAGCGTGTGACCCAATGCCTCCATTGTGTCACAGGTGCGGTAAGCAACCTCTTTTTGCTCGCTACATAAGGGGGTAGGGATTGTGACCTTGAGCAGCGTTCAAGTGGGTGTGGGGGCAGCTGAAGTGGCTATTTTTCGCCCAAAAATCTAAGTTTGCGGCCAAAATTACCACCTAAGAGTGCAACTGCCGCCCCCTTGATTGGGGGCGGCAGGGGGAATTAATTCTCCGCTGTAGTGCCAGTCGCTGATGCCGGGAAAACGGTGGGGAGAAGTGCCCACCGGTTGCGTCAATCGTCTACAGGCTTCCCGGCTCCGAACCGTGGGCGATGGGCATGCCAATCATGTTTCCCCACTCAACCCACGAGCCGTCGTAGTTGCGAACATTCTCGTGGCCGAGCAGGTGGTGCAGTACAAACCAGGTGTGCGCGGAGCGCTCACCGATGCGGCAGTAGACAATCGCCTCATCTTCGAATTGGACGTGCGAGTAAATCTGCTCAAGCTCTTCGCGGTCGCGGAAACGCGAGTTCGGGTGAACGGACTGATTCCATGGAATGTTTACCGCGGTTGGAATGTGGCCACCTCGCAGGACGCCTTCCTGTGGGTAATCGACCATATGGGTTCGCGCACCGGCATATTCCTCCGGAGTGCGTACGTCGATAATCGGAGCCTTTTCAATGAGCTCACGTGTATCGCTGAAGTAGGCGCGCAGTGTCCTGTCGTCGCGCTCGACGACAGGGTAGTCAGTGCGTGGGTAGTTAGGGACCTCGAAGCTGGTGTCTCGTTCTTCAGTCATCCAGGCGTCGCGGCCACCGTTGAGAAGGCGCACGTCGGGATGTCCAAAAAGCTCGAAGACCCAGAGTGTGTAGGCGGCCCACCAGTTGGACTTGTCGCCGTAGATTACGACGGTGTCGTCGCGCGAGATACCCTTCTCGCGCATGAGCTCGGCAAAGCCTTCAGCGTCGATATAGTCGCGGCGCACGGGGTCGTTGAGGTCGTGATGCCAGTCAATGCGAACCGCGCCCGGAATGTGTCCAATGTCGTAGAGCAGTGAGTCCTCATCGGATTCAACAACGCGCAGACCGGGAGAGCCCAGTCGGGCAGCAAGCCAGGAGCTAGAGACGAGGCGCTCAGGGTGGGCGTACTGCTGGAACTGGGGGTGCGGGTCGTGCGGAACAGCCATCGGATACTCCCTTGGCGCAAGTTGGGTGGGTGGGACTTTCTGACGTTTATCGTCAATTGCATATCTAGTTTACGGGTCGCGTGGCGAACGGCGGAATAGTCCCCGGTGTGAGCGCTTTCCAACGGCAACAATTGCGTCCGCGGCCACCCCCTGGGATACGCCTCACAGTTGGGGGTAAAAGGAGTGTTTTCAGCGCGCTCGGAGTCAAGGTAGTGTCCTAAAATTTAGCTGAGAGTTAGCGCAAAAACTGTGTTGATTCGTATCACTGGAAAATGGGCTGAAATGGGCTATCTGCCTGGGTATTCGCTGCGTTACGGAGACAATTGAGTGCCGGAAGTCCATGTATTTTCTTAAAAGGAGTGCCTGTGCACAAGAACATTGTTGTATTCGAGATCGAGGGCGGCTCGGACAAGTACTTCGACGGACACCGCAAGGACACCATGCCAATCGTCAACGCTATCCGCGAAGCCGGTTGGTCCGCTGAGGTCGTCTACTACCGACCAGAGTGGAAGGACGACCTGTACGACTACGTCTCTCAGAACTTCGACGGCTACATCTCCCGCGTTAACCCGGGCAACATCCCGGGTGGTGAGAGGGGCTACTTCGAGCTTCTGACCAGCCTCTCGGTCGCTGGTTTGGTCGGTATGTCCACCCCGGGCGAGATGATGGCTTACGGCGCAAAGGACGCACTGGTCAAGCTCAAGGATACTGACCTGGTTCCGTCTGACACCGCTGCTTACTACGACGTCGAGGCATTCCACAGCACTTTCCCGACCTCCCTGTCCTACGGCGAGCGCGTCCTCAAGCAGAACCGTGGCTCCACCGGGTCCGGCATCTGGCGTGTGCGCATCGCTGACGAAGAGGTTGCTAAGAACGTTGAGCCGGGCACCCCGCTGCCGCTGGACACCAAGCTGAAGTGCACCGAGGCCGTGGACAACCACACCGAGACTCGCGAGCTTGGCGAGTTCATGGATTTCTGTGACCAGTACATCATCGGCGATAACGGCATGCTCGTGGACATGCGCTTCATGCCGCGCATCACCGAAGGCGAAATTCGCATTCTGCTGGTCGGTCCGCACCCGGTCTTCGTGGTTCACAAGAAGCCGGCCGAGGGCGGCGACGCTTTCTCCGCAACCTTGTTCTCTGGCGCGAAGTACACCTACAACAAGCCGGAAGAATGGCAGGACCTCATCGATATGTTTGCTGAGGCTCGCCCGGTCATTGCCGAGAACCTCGGTGGCGACAATATCCCGCTGATCTGGACAGCTGATTTCATGCTGGCAGACGGCGAGGACGGCGAGGACACTTACGTTCTCGGCGAGATCAACTGTTCCTGTGTTGGCTTCACCTCCGAGCTGGATATGGGTATCCAGGAGCTCGTTGCTCAGGAGGCCATCAAGCGCGTCGAGGCTGCTAACAAGTAGTCTCCACAGCTAAGAAAGCCGCACCAATTTGGTGCGGTTTTTGCTTTACGACGTCCTTGCGATGCTTACCTATTCCAGAACTGGGAGACCGAATAGCCGTAGCGATACAGAGCTCGGCGCACGACAGGCAGCGACAGTCCGATCACACTGGATGAGTCGCCATTGATGCCATCGACAAACCAGCCGCCTAGAGCTTCCAAGGTAAACGCGCCAGCGCACTTCAGTGGCTCGCCCGTCGCAGCGTAGGCACGGATGTCCTCTTCTGGGACTTCAGCGAAGTCGAGGGAAGTAATCGCCACCTCAAGGTGCTCGCCCTTTGGCGTCACGACACAGTGACCAGTAATCAGCTCAGCCGTCCGGCCGCTCTGTTGGTGCCAGCGCTCAATGGTCTTTTCTTCCGTGTGGGGCTTGCCCTGCAACTTTCCGTCGAGAAGCAGCATTGAATCCCCGCCAATGACAATGTCATTGGAGTAGGCCGGAGAGACAGCGTGTGCCTTGGCCTGTGCGAGTTCCTCGACGATGCGTACCGGCGATGCGTCCGGAAGGGCTGTAATCACGGCATCCTCGTCGACGTTGGGCGCTACTGTGATGGGCTCGATGCCTGCAGAGCGCAGAATGTGCAGTCGCGAAGGGGAAGTGGAAGCCAAGACGATTCGGGGGCTGCTCATAGTTAGTGATTTTAGTGAGGGCGGAATCGTAAAGCCTAATTTTTGTGACAAACATGCGTGGCTGGTGGGGCACTATCGGAATCGTGGGGATTCATGGCTGGCGCGGTGGTAGGTGCTGCCATCGGTCTGGCGTTTGTGTATTTCCTGTTCAAGGTGGTGTGGCCGGTAGTTCGCAACCGTGATCAGCGCCGGCTGGACCGGGAGCTCGATGATGAGTTTGATAGTGAGTCGCTGGGGGAGCAGCGCCAGTAACAAGCAGTGGCCAAGACCAAGGCAGTAACAAAAACCAAAGCGCCACTACCGAGAAAACTCGATAATGGCGCTTCGTGCTAGCGAATCGGCGCAGCTAGCATGCGGTAACGACTACGCGGTAAACGGTAGCTGTACTAGTAGAAATGGACGTTGCGGAACGTACCCGGTACGTGCTGGTGCGGCTGGTGGAACCCCTCTTCCAGCCGGCCCCAGTCGTTACGCGGGCCGCGGTCCTCTGGGGCACCGCCAGCTGCTGCCATACCCGCGAACAAAAGCGCGAGCGTGGCAGTTTCAGCGTCAGACGGGTTGCCCTTGAGGATGGACATGAACGGTGCAGCCGGGACCGCAGCGGCGTCCTTGTCTTCGGTTGCTGGGGTGTTTTTGGAATCGGTCACAGCGGAATGTTCCCATGCTTCTTGGCGGGTACGTTAACAACCTTGCGATCCAGTAGACGCAGACCCTCAATGATCTGGCCGCGGGTCTCGCTCGGCGGGATAACGGCATCGATGAAGCCGCGCTCAGCAGCCATGTACGGGTTGACCAGGGTGGCCTCGTACTCTGCCTCGTACTCCTTCTGCAGTGCGACGACATCCTTGCCCTCGGCCGCAGCAGCCTTGAGCTCCTTGCGGTAGATGAAGCCGACAGCACCGGAAGCACCCATGACCGCAATCTGAGCGGTCGGCCATGCCAGGTTGATGTCAGCGCCCATGTCCTTGGAGCCCATCACACAGTAAGCTCCGCCGTAAGCCTTACGGGTGATGACGGTAATCTTCGGAACGGTGGCCTCAGCGTACGCGTACAGCAGCTTGGCGCCACGGCGGATGATGCCGTCGAACTCTTGGTTGGTGCCCGGCAGGAAGCCTGGAACGTCAACCAGCATGATGATCGGAATGTTGAAGGCGTCACAGGTGCGGACGAAGCGAGCCGCCTTCTCGGATGCCTTGATGTCGAGGCAGCCAGCGAACTGAATCGGCTGGTTGGCAACGAAACCTACCGAGCGCCCCTCCACGCGACCGAAGCCGATGACCACGTTCTGTGCGTAGTCCTCCTGAATCTCCAGGAAGTCCTCGTCGTCGACCAGGCGGGTGATGACGTCCTTGATGTCGTACGGCTGGTTCGGGGAGTCCGGAATCAGGGTGTCGAGCTCGAGGTCAGTCTCAGTGATGTTGTCAGCGATGGAGCCCTCGAACGGCTCAGCCTCCATGCGAGGAGCCTCAGCGCGGTTGTTGGACGGCAGGTAGCTGACCAATTCCTGAACGAATGTCAGAGCGTCTTCGTCATCAGCAGCGGTGTAGTGCGAAGTACCGGAGGTGCTCATGTGAGTGCCAGCGCCACCCAGCTCGTCCTGTGTGACCTCTTCGCCAGTGACGGTCTTAATAACGTCCGGGCCGGTGATGAACATCTTGGAAGTGCCATCGACCATGACAATGAAGTCGGTCAGAGCCGGGGAGTAGACGTGTCCACCAGCGCAGGCACCCATGATCAGGGAAATCTGTGGGATAACACCCGATGCCTGGGTGTTCCGGAAGAAGATCTGGGAGTAGAGGCCGAGGGAAACAACGCCCTCCTGGATGCGGGCACCAGCACCCTCGTTGATGCCGATAATTGGGACACCGGTCTTGATGGCCAGATCCATGATCTTGACAATCTTTTCACCGTAGACTTCACCGAGCGCGCCACCGAAGATGGCGCCGTCCTGCGAGAAGACACAGACCTGGCGGCCATCGATGGTGCCGTAACCGGTCACAACGCCATCAGTGACAGGGCGCTTGGCATCGAGGCCGAAGTTCTTGGAGCGGTGACGTGCGAGAGCGTCAACCTCCACGAACGAGCCTTCGTCCAAGAGGAACTCGATACGCTCACGAGCGGTCATCTTGCCCTTGTCGTGGACGCGGTCAATACCGGCCTGGCCCATTGGGGCCTGGGTCTCTGCGAGACGGGCTCGCAGATCGGCCAGTTTTCCAGCAGTAGTGGTCAAATCCGGGGTTTCACCGGTTGATGTATTTGCGGCAGTCGTCATGCCAACTAGTTTACGTTTCGAAAACGGGGGGAGGTAGTTGGGGGGCAATCGCTGTTAACAAAAGTAGGGGTAATGACTAGCTCGTTGTTCAGCAAAAAGCCTGCTCTTACAGTGGAATATTGCCGTGCTTGCGCGCAGGCCACGGTACTTTCTTTGAAGTTAGAAGGCGCAGATTTTTTATCACCCGAGTTCGTGTCTCGGAGGGGAGGATGACTTCATCAATTAACCCCCGTTCGGCGGCGCGATAAGGCGTGAGCATGTGTTGCTCGTATCCCTTTTCCAGTTCAGCAATGAGTTCTTTCACACTCTCGGGAGTGCCAAATCTATCGGCCGCTGGGTCTGTTGCGAGAGCTGCTTCGGTGGCGGTTCGAATCTCGGCACGATGGAGGAAGCGTACTGCGCCAGAGGCACCCATCACGGCGATCTGTGCCGTCGGCCAAGCCAGATTTACATCCGCGCCGAGCCCCTTTGATCCCATCACGCAATACGCGCCGCCGTAGGCTTTGCGCATGGTGACGGTGATTTTAGGAACGGTTGCTTCTGCATACGCATAGAGCAATTTAGCGCCACGGCGCAGAATTCCCTGGTGTTCTTGATTCGAGCCGGGGAGAAAGCCTGGTACATCCACGAGAAAGACGAGTGGAATGTTGAAACAATCGCAGGTTCGGACGAATCGCGCGGCCTTCTCCGCTGCATCGATATCTAGGCAGCCCGCAAATTCCATGGGCTGATTAGCGACAAACCCAACGGATTGACCGTTGAGACGGCCAAGGCCAATTACGACATTGGCTGCCCGGTTTTCCTGGATTTCCAGGAACTCCGCATCGTCGCAAAGCGCGTAGATGACTTCATGCACGTCGTACGGCGTGGAAGGGCTGTCGGGAATGAGACTGTCAAGGGTGCGGTCGGTGTCGGTGATTTCGTCACTGGCGTCGGAGTCCCACCTGGGCGCGGGGGAGGTTGTGTTGTTGGGGAGGTAGTCGAGCAAATCGCAGACCCAGTCGAGTCCATCTTGTTCGCTAGTGGCGGTGTAGTGGGAGTTTCCGGCGACTTCCATATGTGTGTCGGCGCCGCCAAGCTCGTGCTGGCTGATTTTTTCGCCGGTGACTGTTTCAATTACGTCAGGGCCGGTGACAAACATGCGGGAGTTTTCCTCCACCATGACAACGAAGTCCGTCAGCGCTGGGGAGTAGGCATTTCCACCTGCGCAGGCACCAAAAATGACTGAAATCTGCGGAATGACGCCGCTGGCACGAACGTTGTGGTGGAACGTCTGGGCAATAAAATCCAGTGAGACTGCGCCATCTTGGATGCGGGCGCCGGCACCTTCGTACATGCCAATAAGGGGACGGCCGGTAGTGATGGCAAGGTCCTGAATCTTGACCATCTTTTCGCCGTAGACCTCTCCGAGTGCACCACCGAAGATTGTGCCGTCCTGGGAAAAGATGCAGACCTCGCGGCCGTCTATGGTTCCCCAACCGGTGATAATTCCGTCCGTCACGGGACGTTTGGCTTCCATTCCAAATGCGGTAGTGCGGTGGCGTGCTAGCGCATCGAATTCGACAAAAGACCCTTCGTCCAGCAGGTAGTCAATGCGCTCGCGGGCATTCATGCGCTCAGTCAGTTTGAGCTTGTCGTAGCCTCGCGACCCCATCGGAGTCAGTGCAGCAGTGCGTCGGCGTAGAAGGTCTTCATTGAGAAAAGCGGTGGTGTGTTGCTCCGCCGCCAAACGTGAGGAAATAGTCATGTTATGGAATGTAGTGTTTGAGAAGGAAAATAGTAAAGCAGGTGAGCTGTGATGATTCTCACGCTGTCGTCCCCTTGAGAAAGGCCTCGACGCGCTGAATCCGGCCATAGCGCTAGACTGCTGTGCATGACCGACCCCCGAATTGTTGCTTCCCGCAAGCCTCTCGATGCCGCGCGTGTGCGCGCAGCCGCGCCGGGCTGGAGTTCCATTGAGGTTGTCGAAACCACTGGTTCGACCAATGCCGATCTTCGGAAACAGGCGGCACTGGGGCAGGTGGCAGATCTCAGTGCGCTCATCGCCTCGGAGCAGACCGCAGGTCGCGGTCGGCTGAGCCGTAGTTGGACAGCTCCGGAAGGTGCATCCATTGCGCTCAGCACACTGCTGCGCCCGCAAGGGCTCGCACCGGAGCAGCTGGGGCTCTTGCCCTTAGTCGCAGGTCTCGCAGTCGTCGATGCTGTCGTAGAGGTCGTGGGTCTGGTGCCTGAGCGCGTATCCCTGAAGTGGCCGAACGATGTCCTGGTTGACGGTCGTAAGCTCTGCGGAATTCTGGTGGAGGCTGCTTCGCTGACACCACCAGCGCTCATTCCGGGGATTGGCATCAACGTTTCCCTGCAGGAAGATGAGTTGCCTGTGCCACACGCCATTTCGCTATACCTGGCGGGAGCGGAAAACCTCGACCGCGATGACATCTCCGCTGGTGTGCTGCGTGCGCTGGGACGTCGTCAAGCACAGTGGCGAAAGGGCGATGCTGAGTTGCTGCGGGACTACGAGGCGGTGTGCGCGACCATCGGCTCGAACGTGCGCGTGGAGTTGCCAGGCGATCGCGTGCTCGTGGGCAAGGCGGTTGGTGTGCGTGCCGACGGCGAATTGATTGTCACCGACGAAGCTGGCACGAGCCACTTTGTTGCGGCCGGTGACGTGTTCCATGTTCGTGCCACTGATGGCGGCTATGCATCCCCGCAGACTGACTCGGACCGGAGGTAGTGCTGTATGGCCTTTCCCGATGATGAGTTGGACACGCGCGAGGCAATTCTGCTGGACACCAATCCAACTTTTGGTCGGCTGGTGTGGCCGCTCTTGGAGCTCATGGTTATCACTGGCGTCTGCTGGTTGCTGATTGGCTTTATCGACGGCCCTGCGATTGCTCCGGGAGATTTACAGGGTGTGCGTCAGCTGCTGCTGTTTGCGTGGCTGGGACTTATTCTCTGGCGCGTTGTTCGTCCGGTACTAAGTTGGCTGGGGGAGCGGTTTGTGCTGACTGATAGGCGGATTATTTTGCGCCGCGGCATTGTACGTCCGCAGGTGGTCTCGATTGATCTGCGTTCGGTGCGTGCGGTCAATCGCAAAGGCGGAGTGTTGTATCTGCACACGCGAAGCTTCGGCCCGCCGCTCGCTGTGGAAGATATTCCCAGCTCCCGCAAGGTGGCTAAGTTGGTCTCCCGGTTGACTTAGAATTTTGGGTCATAACCTACAATCAGGGGTGTGATTGCTTCGGATACCCCTGAAAACTCCACTAATTCCGCTTCTGATTCCGCTGCAGCGCTAACTGTTGCGCAGCACCCCGCGCATGCTGATGGCGTGCCGGTTGTGGCGGTGATTGGTGACGGTCAGCTGGCTCGCATGATGCAGACTGAGGCCATTGAACTGGGACAGTCCATCCGTTTGCTTGCCGGTTCGCCGGATTCTTCCGCAGCGCAGGTGTGTGCGGACGTTATCATCGGCGACTACCACGTCTGGGAGGACGTTGAACGCACTGTCGCTGGTGCGCAGGCCGTGACCTTCGACCATGAGCACGTTCCCACCGAATTCCTCAACAAGCTGACCGAGATGGGCTACTCGGTTCAGCCTCAGCCTTCAGCGTTGCTGTACGCGCAGGATAAGCTGCTGATGCGCCAGCGCCTGGAGGAACTGGGTGCTCCGGTACCTGCCTACGCTGCTATCGAGTCCGTCCAGGATGCCGAGGTCTTCTTCGACCGCGTTGACGGCGCCGTCTGCCTGAAGGCCCGCCGTGGCGGCTACGACGGTCACGGCGTGTGGTTCCCGAAGGACCGCGAGGATCTGCGCACGCTTGTCGACGAACTGTTGGGCAAGGACGTTCCTCTGATGGCCGAGCGGAAGGTCGCGCTGGTTCGCGAGCTGTCGGCCATGTGTGCGCGCACGCCGTCGGGTGAGGTCAAGGCCTGGCCAGTCCTCGAGTCTGTGCAGCGTGACGGCATCTGTGTTGAGGCAATCTGCCCGGCGCCGGGGCTTTCCGACGAGCTTGCGAGCGCGGCCGAAAGACTCAGTGTGACCATCGCTTCCGAGTTGGGAGTAACCGGTGCGCTGGCAGTTGAGCTGTTCGAGACCGTCGATGCCGATGGCAATCCGGAGATCTACGTCAACGAGTTGGCGATGCGCCCGCACAACACTGGCCACTGGTCGCAGGACGGCTGTGAGACCAGCCAGTTTGAGCAGCACCTGCGTGCAGTTGCTGACATGCCACTGGGTTCCACTCGCCCGACTGCGCCGGTGACGGTGATGGTCAATACGCTCGGTGGTGATGAGGCCTCGGATGTGCCGATTGCGCAGCGCTTTGCTGAGGTTTGGCGCCGCTTCCCATCGGTGAAGATTCACTGGTACGGCAAGGATTGGCGCCCAGGACGTAAGCTGGGTCACGTCAATCTGTGTGGTTATGACGCAAGCGCGGAGGGCATTGCCGAGACCCGTCGAATTGCCAACCTAGCTGCTGGTTACGTAGTCGATGGAGTATGGGCAGACGGCTACACGGCATGAAGCTAGCGCCGATTAAAGCTAGCGCTTTTAAAAATTAGATTGCTATCTCAAGGAGACAACATTGGCTGAAGCAAACCAGGTGGCAAGCCCGAAACTGGCCAACGCAACCGGTCCGCTGGTCGGTCTGATTATGGGGTCGGACTCAGATTGGCCGACCATGGAGCCGGCAGCTGAGGTGCTGGCCGAGTTCGGAATTCCGTTTGAGGTAGGCGTGGTCTCTGCGCACCGTACCCCGGAACGCATGATTGATTACGCAAAGTCTGCCGCTGACAAAGGCTTGCGCTGCATTATCGCTGGCGCCGGTGGTGCTGCGCACCTGCCGGGCATGGTTGCGTCTGCCACTCCGTTGCCGGTTATCGGCGTGCCACGCCCGCTGGAGAACCTGGAGGGCATCGACTCCCTGCTGTCGATTGTTCAGATGCCAGGCGGCGTTCCTGTGGCAACTGTCGGTGTGGGAGGCGCTAAGAACGCTGGCCTGCTGGCTGTGCGTATTCTCTCGGCTGGTTACCCGGAGCTCATTGTGGCAATGGAGAACTACCAGGCCAACATGCGTGATGAAGTCCTGGAAAAGGACGAGCGCCTGCGCAAGAAGCTGATGGGTGAGTAGGGCGTCCAGCCAGCCCCCCCCACGCTACCCGCGCATATGAACTGCGGGGTAGTGGAACGTGTCTGGGTCGGCGGTCTCCCAGGCTTCGGCCCAGTTGTGGAAGCGAGTTCCGCTCAGCAGCTCGCCTGGCTGCAGCCAGTTGTAGAGCTCCGCGTAGGTCTCACCGACCTGCTCATTGGTGCGGCGCAGCAGGTGGGATGGCCCCAGCTCAGAGAAGCTATTCAGGCCCATCGATGCCAATAGGCTAGCTGCTTCCGCGACCGTGGCATTGTGATAGTTGGCCACACGCTGACCCTTGTCGTCGACATCGAGGGCCTTCCACAAGCTCGAATCCTGGGTAGCCACACCCACCGGGCAGGTGTTTGTGTGACATAGCTGAGATTGAATACAGCCGGTGGCCATCATCATGCCGCGAGCCGAGTTCACAAAGTCAGCGCCGATGCACATGCGCTTCACAATGTCGAAGCCAGTAATGACCTTGCCGGACGCACCGAGCTTAATGCGATCTCTCAGACCGGCACCTACGAGCGCGTTATGGACGAGAATCAGGCCGTCCGTAAGCGGTAGGCCAACGCGGTCGGAGTATTCCAGTGGTGCAGCGCCGGTGCCGCCTTCAGCGCCGTCGACGATGATGAAGTCCGGGGTGATGTTCTCTTCCAGCATGGCCTTGCACACGGCGAGGAACTCAAGCTGGGAGCCAACACACAGCTTGAAACCGACCGGCTTGCCCCCGTTGAGCTCGCGCATGGTGCCCATAAACCGAACAAGTTCACGCGGGGTGGAGTAGACGCGGTGGTACGGCGGGCTCATCACACCCTTGCCAACTGGTACGTGGCGAGTAGCCGCGATCTCTTCATTGACCTTGTGCCCTGGCAGCATGCCGCCGAGTCCCGGCTTTGCACCCTGGCTAACTTTCAGATAGGTTGCCTTGACCTGCGGAGTCTTAGCCTTTTCGCGGAAGAGCTCCGGGTCGAAGTCGCCATCCTCAGTGCGTGCACCGAAGTAACCGGACCCCAGTTGCCAATAAAGGTCGGCACCATACTTCAAGTGGTAAGGGCTGATAGCGCCCTCGCCAGTGTCCTGTACGAAGTTGCCCAGCTTCGCGCCCTTATTCATTGCCATGACAGCGTTAGGAGACAGAGAGCCGAAACTCATGGCTGAGATGTTGAAGATAGACGCTGAGTACGGCTGGGTGCAGTCCGGGCCACCGATATCTACGCGCGGATCCTTGATGACGTGTTGGCTCGGCGCCATCGAGTGGCGGACGTACTCGTAACCGGGCGCGTTAATCTTTCGCTCAGTACCGAAGGACTTCTTTGAGGACAGCCCCTTCGCACGCTCGTAGACCACGGTACGAGTATCGCGGTCGAACGGAGCGCCATCGAAATTTCGCTCGATGAAGTACTGCTGCATTTCAGGGCGAATGGTCTCACCCATGTAGCGCAGATGGCCGATGACCGGGAAGTTCCGCAAGATGGAGTGCTTCCGCTGAAGCATGTCATAGATAGCCACAACATCCAGGAAGAGGATGAAGGCCATCAGAATCCACCACCACGGGCTCAAACCCCATACAGCCAGTGCGCCCAAGACGTTGATGAGGGCGAGAATCGCAAGAATATATGGTCGGGTAATCACGGTTTCCAGGTTATCGCGACTGCCGAAAGCGCCTCTCGTCGGAGGGGACGTGATTAAATCACACGGGCTTTTTCGGCCGTAGAAATAGCAGCGACACGCTCGTTATCGCCACCGCGCACGACGACGGCAGCACCTCCACGAACCCAAGCGGACAGCACATTACGTGCCCATTTATCCGCGCTGACCTGTGGAGAATCAGGTTCCAGCCAGCCGTCGGAAACAATGCGAGAACCGGGCGTGAGCTGCATTTCATCCGCGTAGTCTCCAGCCGACGAAAGCAGATTAGCAGCAGAATTCTCCCCAATAACGGGGGTTTGGCCGGAGTCCGGGCCTGCGCCTAGATACGCGTCTGGGTGGAAACGAACTTCCGGACCGAAGTCAATGACTCCCGGTGGAATATCATCACCGCATTCCACGACACCGCGGCCAAAGGAATCGTCAGTAAGCACGGCGATATAGGCGTCCGGGAACTTCTCTTCCCATGAACTGACGTTAGCGGTAGTGGTGAAAACAACCAGCGGCTCTTCATCGCTAACGGTGACACCAGCGCGCTCACAGCCGAGGATGATGCAGGCGGACTGCCAAATCAGCGGCAGGTCAATCCACGCCTGATCTCCAGCGACAAGGTCGAACTCATCGTGCAGCATGTTGGCGATCTTGCTGGCCCAGTTGTCCAGGGTTTGGGCCGACAAATCGGTACGACCGCCGGTAGTTTCGTCATAACAGGTCAAACGAGGCACGGACGGGTCGGCCTCGAGAAGTGTCTTCAGAATCTCCACGCCTCCAAGGGTAACGAGATTCTCTCCAAGCCGTCGGGAAGAGTCGCCTAACTCAACAGCAGGGTGAACAAAAGGACCGTCGGCAAGCAGGCGATTGTCGTAATCACGCCACAATCGCGCGCCTGTTCAAGGTTCCGGCCGAAACGGGAGGCGAAGGTGTAGACGTTCTGGGCTGTCGGCAGGCCGGCGATAATCACAGCTGCCAGCAGCGCATGCCCGCTGAGACCAAAGACAAAATGGCCGAACAGGAGAGCCAGCGCGGGGTGCAGGAAAAGCTTCAGCGTAGACGCCACCACGACGGCGCGACGAGGGGAGCGGCCGGCTTCCATAAACGGCATGCCATGCAAACTAATACCGAAGGCCAAAAGTGCCATTGGCACCGCGGCCTGCCCCAATAGCCCCACTGGATGCGCTACGAACTGAGGTACTTTGATAGCAAACGCATTAACCGCAAGTCCCACCATCGCCGCCAGAAAGATCGGGTTCTTCAGCGGTGCCATGATGACATTGCGCGGTCGGAAATGACCGCGGTTAGTGAGGATTTCCAGCACGGTCATGGAAGCGGGCGCATAGAAGGCAATCTGAAAGATAAGGGCTGGGACGACGGCGGTAGCGTCGTGAAGCACTGCGACAGCGATGGGCACGCCGAGATTAGCGACGTTGTTGTAACTCGACGACATCGCGCCGACCACAGCATCGGCGCCGCGCTGTTTGAACATGGGTGCCACAAAGATCCGGTAAAACGCCGCCGTGCCAAGCGCCGACAGTGCCGCGACGCCAAACGCCGAACCGAAGATGCTCGCCGAATCCGCCGTCGCGAGCGTGTGCGCGAGCATGCACGGCATCGCAATCCAGAACACGACCATATTCAGGGTAAAAGATGCCCGCTTATCGACGATCTCACTGCGCCCAAACAACCAGCCAACAATGATCAGTACTGCGACGGAACCAAAGCCGGTGAATATTTCGGTGAGAGCGGGCATAAGTGCAATAAAAAACGGACCCAATCCAATCCCCTTGGTGGGGAAGGACTGAGTCCGTTTTACGCTGTTATCGCATGTATCGTCATGCGGCCAGCGCGTAAATAAGGCCTTTCGGCGGGTATTCGAATGATCGGCTCCCGCCGACCAGCCATCTTTAGCGGCTGGTGAACGGCAGGAGTGCCATCTCGCGGGCGTTCTTCACAGCGGTAGCGACCTGGCGCTGCTGCTGCGGAGTCAGACCGGTGACGCGGCGGGAACGAATCTTGCCACGGTCAGAGATGAACTGGCGGAGCAGGTTAATGTCCTTGTAATCAACCTTCTCAACGCCTGCGGCCTTGAGCGGGTTCTTCTTCGGGCGGCGGGACTGCTCCATCCGCGCCTTCTTGTTAGAGTGATTGCGCTTCATTGGTGCTCCTCGACTTACCAGCTGGACTTACGGACGCCCGGGAGTTCGCCACGGTGGGCCATCTCACGAACGCGGACACGGGACAGACCGAACTTGCGGAGGTAGCCGCGCGGGCGACCATCTGCAGCATCACGGTTGCGGACGCGAATCGGGGACGCGTCACGCGGCTGACGGTTTAGCTCGTACTGTGCGTCCATGCGCTCTTCGTCAGTGGAGTGCGGGGACTTGATGATGCGCTTCAGTTCAGCGCGACGTTCTGCATAACGAGCGACGATTTCCTTGCGCTGCTCGTTCTTGGCAATCTTGGACTTCTTAGCCATGAATTAGCGCTCCTCGCGGAATTCGACGTGCTTGCGGACAACCGGATCGTACTTCTTAATGGTGATACGGTCCGGGGTATTGCGCTTGTTCTTACGGGTCACGTAGGTGTAACCGGTGCCCGCAGTGGACTTCAGCTTGATGATTGGACGAATGTCATTACGTGCCATTTTTTAGATCTTCTCCCCACGTGCACGAATCTGAGCAACAACAGCCTCGATACCGTACTTGTCGATGGTCTTCAGACCCTTCGGGGACACATTCAGAGTGATGTGACGCCCCTCAGAGGCGAGGTAGAACTTCTTACGCTGCACGTTGGGGTTCCAACGGCGCGACGTGCGCCGGTGGGAGTGGGACACGGTCTTGCCGAAAGACGGCTTGCGTCCCGTAACCTGGCAAATCGCCGACATAGGGATTCCTTTGCTTCCTTGCCGCCCAATGCCGAAATCACTGGTGCGCCACACCGGATTATTGAATAACCGAGGAATCCACCTGGCCTTTTCCGGGGCGCTGCCCACTGACACTCGACGCTGAGCGCGTAAACGAATAACTAGACAACAGCGAGAGAACAGTTTACACACGAGTTGCGGGATAACCTAATCGCTGTTCCACTGTGGTTTTCTCGGGGCGACTCTCGAGCGTCGTCATAGAGTTCGTGCTTGTCGACGGGCTTTAGTGTAGGGCCTTTTTTTAATTTTCGGGCTCGAGCCTGTAATATTCCATCGAGTGTCACGTGCCGGTTTGTAGAAATATTGACCTGGTGCGTGTCATTGTAAGTCGTGTTCGTACCCAACTCAGGCACGATTCTCTCACTCTTAGCTGGGGGAAAGCGACCTGAAGTTCAATCCTGAGGGAAACGAGAATTAATGAAGAAGGACATCCATCCTGATTACCACCCGGTGGTTTTCAAGGACGCAGGCACGGGTCACTCTTTCCTTACCCGTTCCACCGCCACCTCCGACCGCACTGTCGAGTGGGAAGACGGTAACGAGTACCCGCTGATCGTCGTTGACGTCACCAGCGAGTCGCACCCGTTCTGGACCGGTGCTCAGCGTGTCATGGACACCGCTGGTCGCGTCGAGAAGTTCCAGCGCCGTTACGGTAACCGCATTCGCCGCGCGAAGAAGAACTAAGAATAGGAGGGGAATAAGAAAATGGCAGTACCAAAGCGTCGCATGTCGCGTGCTAACACCCGCGCTCGCCGTTCCCAGTGGAAGAGCAACAACGTCGCTCTCCAGGAAGTCAAGGTAAACGGCCGCGTCTACAACGTTCCTCGTCGCATCGCCAAGGCTGTTCAGCTCGGCCTGGTTGACGTCGAGAAGTTCTAACGCGCATCTTTTAGGATGCTGACAACGTTCCTCGCTGAACCGCAGAGCGCTTCGCGCGCCCAGAGTGCGTTCAGTGCGTAAGGAACAGTTGATAGAGAGCTTTTAAACCTCACCCCATCGCCTGTACTTGGCGATGGGGTGAGGTTTTTTTGAGTTCTATGGCCAGGTTTTATGCGAGCTCTCTCACGAAGAATCTGTGTCACATTTACACTCGCCTTATATTTTCAAGGCACAATGGGCAGTATGAAGATTTTGGTAGTTGATGACGATCAAGCGGTACGCGAAGCGTTGCGGCGATCGTTGACTTTTAATGGCTACACGGTCGAGCTCGCCGAGGATGGCGCAGAGGCCTTGGAAAAGATTGCCAAGGATCGTCCGGATTTGGCCATTTTGGATGTCATGATGCCGAAGCTCGACGGCCTGGATGTTTGCCGTCGGCTGCGCAGCGAAGGCGATGATCTGCCGGTCATGATGTTGACTGCACGTGATTCGGTCTCCGAGCGCGTAGCTGGTCTTGATGCCGGCGCAGATGACTACCTGCCCAAGCCTTTCGCTTTGGAAGAGCTGCTCGCTCGTGTCCGTTCGCTACTTCGTCGGTCTGCTCTGGAAGTGCCTGCGATGGAAGATGCCGCAACTCTGCAGTTTGAGGATCTCTCGCTGGATCCGGAAACTCGTGAGGTCTTCCGGGGTGAACGCCGCATTAGTCTCACACGTACAGAATTTGCGCTGCTGGAACTGCTGATGAGCAATCCGCGGCGTGTACTCTCCCGTACCGCCATCTTGGAGGATGTCTGGGGTTATGACTTCCCGACGTCCGGCAATGCGCTGGAGGTCTACATTGGCTACCTGCGCCGCAAGACGGAGGCAGAGGGAGAGCCGCGTCTGATTCACACCGTTCGTGGTGTCGGTTATGTGATGCGGGAGACCGCACCGTGATGTTGCGCCGTCGTCGTTCGACCGGCGGTGGCGTGCAATCAAATCAGCGTTCTGCCACGGAGGCCACTCCGGGGCAAGGTACCGTCGGTAAGCAAGAGAAGTCCGCGAATGCTGAGACGATGGCAGGGGAATCGCTTCCCGGCCTGCCGCGGAGTTCGCGTATCCCTTCGCTGCGTTGGCGGCTGACTATTCTGACGGCGCTCATTGTGGCGATGTCGGTGGGGCTGATGACGTTGGCTGCGTTTTTTACTGTGCAGGCAGCGCTGTACCGTGAGGTGGACAGTAACCTCCGTAGCCAGGCGGAAAAGCTGCTTATGTCACCGTACGCTTCGGAGTTTGCCATTGGCCCCTCCTTTGAAGCGGACTCAAATAGGATTCTGAACCCCGATTTGGACGCGGTGTACTTTGCCCACGGCAGTGTGGCGGGTAAGGGCGGTGGCTCAATCTCTATTGGTGGCCCCGAACTGGCCGTGTTGCGGGGGAATCGACAGGAATCGATTCGCACTGATGAGTACAACGGCCGTCGCGTATATGCTGTCCGCGCCGAAGACGGTGCGACGCTGATCCTCTCGCAGGACTTGAGCTCGACGCAGTCGGTCTTGAAAGCGCTCAGTGCAGTGCTGCTGAGTATCTCTGCTATCGGCATCCTCTTCGCAATCGGCTCAGGTATTACGGTGGCAACAACGGGTCTGCGTCCGGTCACTCGGCTGCGCATTGCCGCGGAGCGAGTGACGGAGACTGACGAGCTGCGCCCAATCCCTGTGGAGGGCGACGATGAGCTTGCGCGCTTTACCCGCAGCTTCAATGAGATGTTGGCTGCACTTCAAGCGTCTCGCATTAAGCAGGCGGAGCTGGTTGCAGATGCTGGTCATGAGTTGAAGACTCCGCTGACGTCGTTACGCACAAATATTGAACTGCTGATGATGGCCTCCCGCTCGGGAGCGGTAATCTCGGATGAGGATCGCGCGGATTTGGAAGCTGACGTCATCGCACAGCTGGAAGAGTTGTCGACGTTGGTCGGTGACCTCGTTGATCTGGCACGCGAAGATGGCCCGCAACAGGTTATTGAGCATGTCGATGTCGACGAAATCATTTCCACGTCGCTGGCGCGTGTTGAGCGTCGTCGTCCGGATATTACTTTCGATGTACAGACTGCTCCGTGGTATGTCTACGGGGATTCGGCGGGGCTTGGTCGCGCAGTTTTGAACTTGATGGACAATGCTGCAAAGTGGTCGCCAGAAAATGGCACCGTGCGGGTTCGTCTGACGCCGCTCAGCGAGGTTGTTGCTGAATTCACGGTGGCGGACTCGGGGCCAGGTATCCCGAAGGAAGATCGAGACAAGGTCTTCGAGCGTTTCTACCGTTCCATTCAGTCGCGGTCGATGCCTGGATCCGGCCTGGGCTTGGCCATTGTGAAGTCGGTCATCGTCCGCCACGGGGGCACGATTATTGCCGATGAGTCCGATGATGGCGGTGCCTTGATGCGAGTGACGCTGCCGGGCAGTCCGGACAGCGGAAAAGATGAAGACTCCGATTCCGCTCAAGAGCCTAGCTAGAAACGCATAACCTCACGTCAAAGCTGATGTAATCCTCGCTGCGCGCAGCCTTTTAAGGAAGTGCGTGGCGGGGATTCGGTGTTTCATTCGGGGAATTTTCGGCGAGACTGCAGACTGCTCTCAGCCAATTGTTAGACAGACAGTGCAAGGTATTACGTATGAGCAACTCTTTCAACGATTCCTCGCGAGGAGATGAGCGGGGACACTACTCCTCGCAGTCTCACAACTTCAGCGAGAACCGTGCCATGGGGAATGCTGGTGAGACAAACCAGTTTTCTGCCGACGAGCGCGGCTGGGAGAATTCCCACTACAACACCATCCCGTCTCAGCCGAACGGCGCTTACGGAGGCGGTTCAGAGTGGGATGTTGCGGCCAATCAGCAGAAGACCAAGGGTGCCCAGGGGGCTAAGGGCATGGGGGCGCTGGCAGTCGCTGCCCTGATGCTGTGCTCGGCCGGTATTGGTGGCGGTGTCGGCGCATGGGTAGTTCACAACTCGCAGTCGTCGGCTCCCGCGGACAACGCGCTGGATAAGCCTGCGGAAACCCGTCAGGTAGCAGCAGCTGAGGGGTCCGTGGAGAAGGTCGCGCAGAAGGTCCTTCCCAGTGTCGTCTCCATCACCACTGTCTCGGAGCGGGGCACGGCGTCGGGCTCAGGTTCCATTCTGTCGTCCGACGGCCTGGTGCTGACGAATAATCACGTCGTCGCAGGCGCAGGTCCGGACGCACATATGGAAGTCCTGCTTTCCGACGGCACCACGCACCCGGCAACTCTGGTTGCAGGGGATGCGGCGACTGATATTGCCGTTATTCGAATTGAAGGTGTTAACGGGCTGCGCCCAATCTCTCTGGGTAACTCCTCGCAGGTCCAGGTTGGCCAGGAAGTGGTGGCCGTTGGTTCGCCACTGGGACTGACCTCCACTGTTACGCAGGGCATTGTCTCCGCTAAAAACCGTCCAGTGACCGCCGCTGGTGAAGACGGTCAGTCCTCGGTCATTGATGCAATCCAGACCGATGCGGCGATTAATCCGGGTAACTCCGGCGGAGCGCTAGTGGATATGGAAGGCAACCTCATCGGTGTGCCCAGCGTGATTGCCTCTAACAGTGAGGCATCGGAACAGGCGGGCAGCATTGGCCTTGGTTTCGCAATTCCGGTTAATCAGGCTCGTCGCATAGCGGAAGACCTGATTGATTCCGGTAAGGCGCGGATGCCTGTCATTGGTGCCCAGATTGATTCGCGTCCGATTGCACGTGGTGCACTGGTGCGAGAGGTAACGCCAGACGGCCCAGCTGATAAGGCGGGACTGAAAGATGGTGACCTGATTACCAAGGTTGATGACCGCACACTTGACAACGGCGTTGCACTAATTGCGGCTATTCGGTCGCATCGGATTGGGGATTCTGTCACACTTACAGTTACAGATGAGCGAGGCGGCAACGAGCGAACGGTCGATGTCACCTTGGTAGAAGCCCAGGATTGATAGGCAGCGTGGTGGAGTTAGTACCTCACCATCTGTAGAAGAGTTTTCGAGTGAAACTTCGAGTGAAAAGCTGTGGGAGAAAGCGAGATAGAGCAGATGAGTGAAACCGTGAGTACTGAGCCAAGTGACGTCAACCTCGCTGAGATGGAGCGTCTTATCAACGACGACGGCCAGGTTCGAAATGCGTTTGTTGTCCTCGTGGGCGACCATTTTGAGAACCCGGATGGTGCGGCTTCGCTCATGGTTGAGCTGTTGGAAGAAGACGGCTATTCGGTCGATGCTGTGGTCAGTACGGGTGCAGTGAAGCGTGAGATCCGGAAGGCCCTAGATACCGCTGTTGTCGGTGGCGCAGATTTGGTCGTTACGGTGGGCGGTGTTGGTGTTGGGCCTCGTGCGAAGACCCCGGATGCCACTCGCAAGGTTCTCGATGTGCGACTGCAGGGCATCGAGCAGGCTATTCGTAACTCCGGTATGGGAGCTGGCGCCTTGGATGCCGGTCTGTCCCGCGGTTTGGCCGGTGTGTCCGGTCAGACAGTGATTATCAATCTCGCGGAGTCTCGCGCTGCAGTGCGCGATGGCATGGCGACAATTCTCCCGCTGGTCTCTCATGTGCTTGATGATCTCTGCCGCTGGAGCGTTTAGGAATGGGCGACGCTAAGCAGCCCAATCAGCCCGAGCAAGCTGCGCCGCGCAGTGGAAGCCGTAGGCAGCGCCGCCGCGCAGGTGCACCGGCGAAAAACTTTGCCCAGTCACGCAGTGCGAAAACCGCGCGCACAGTGCACTATCACGATGAATCCCCGGAGGATGCTCGTGATTTTGATGTGGACTATTGGATAAAACAGCGCCCACCCCATTGGGGATGAGCGCTGTGTAAAAGCGTTAGTTCGCTTCTTATCGGAAGCCTGCAACTAGCAGCTAGAGGCTAGTTCAGCTCCGTCTTCGGCTTGCCGTTCTGCTCTGCCAGCAGGTCACGAATCTCAGTCAGCAGGTCAGCCTCGGTGACCTCCGGCTCGGCGGAGGTCTCCAGACGAGCCTCACGCATTTCGTTGAACTTGTTCATCGGAGCAACGATGACGAAGTAGACAACCGCTGCGACCAGCAGGAAGTTGATTACTGCGGTGATGACAGCCGCGAAGTCAAGGTAGGTCGACGGGTTGCCGCTGATGATTTCGAAGCCGAGGCCAGTGACCTCAGCACCACCGATGGTGTTCAACAGCGGCTCGAGCAGGCTGTCGGTGAAAGCGGTGACGATTGCGGTGAACGCAGCACCGATGACAACACCGACCGCCAGGTCGATGACGTTGCCGCGCATGATGAACTCTTTAAAGCCCTTAAGCATAGGAAATTTCCTTCTGTAGAAACGGAACAAACCAAACGAGACCTGTGAGTCATCGCGTTGCTCAGTGCAGGCCCCTACGATTTCAGAGACGGGGCAGTGCGATGTCTGGCAGTGCCACTCTTCTTAGCTCTCATCGTAGTTTTGAATTGCCTGTCCATTGTATCCCTTCGCTAAGTTGTGGGACAAGTCAACTTTCTACAAAAAGCACTGTTCAGGGCCATAAAATCTGGTAATCAATGAGATTTTGGTCACTATCCCGCGAGTAACAGTGTGAGCGGGGACGTTAGCGATGTCGCTGCCACCACCTCCGCGGCGCCGGTGGGCAGTGCAACCAAAACCACCTCATCGTCGACGATGTTGACCACTCTCGCTCCGTGTGCAAGCGGTGCCGCCATCCCGCGCTCATCCGCGGTCGACACAATATCCACGCTGTCACCAGTGCGAAGAGCGGACACGATGCCCACATCAGTCAACGTGATGGCAATAATTTTGCTTTCCGACGTCCCAGTCAACGACTTGGCTAGTGATGGGCCGACCATTCGCTGCTCTGTAAGTATTTCTCCTGGTGACATGCCGGTGGCCAGGGTGCGTCCCCGCACAGCAGCGATGTCCGTTACGGCCCCGCCAGGAACGAGATCCCGGGGAATGTCCTTGAAAGCCACATCTTCTTCTGCCACCGATGCGCCAGCGGCAATGGATTTGGCGCTAATCATGACCCGGATATGGCCGCTGCGAGGTGTCAATGACTCCACCGCCGCCAGTCCGACGGCACATAGGAAAACTGTGACTGCAACTATTCGCCGAAGAGTTGCGGGGCGGGGCTTTCGGAATGGACGCGGAAACCGGGACGAGTGTTTTGGGCTCATATTAAGTTAGGCGCGAAAAACCCGGAATCGGTTCCATTAAACCGGAATCGGTTCCATTAAACCTGTGAAATCCCCGCTGGCGTGATCACATAATCGGCGGGAACGTCGTGCTCATCGTAGACAAGCTCCGTGCGCAACTCGGTGTCGAAAACCGCAACCGCGATGACAGCAGTTCTCGCCCCATCCGTATCACCGTCGCGTCGAGCGAAAACCAAGCTGCGATCGTAATAACCAGCGCCACGCCCTAACCGCATCCCAGTTTGGGGGTCGGCTGCAACTGCCGGCAGAATAATGGCGTCGGCAACACCTAGCTCCTCCGGGCCGGCGGCGCTTTCCATCGAAACGGGTTCCAAGAGTCCAAATCGCCCTTTGCTGAAGCCGTCGGTGTAGTAACCCCAGTGCAGCGGCTGTGGCGGACCGGGCGGGCAGACGGGAAGCAGAATTCGTGCTCCGGGAACCGCGTTGGCCAAAGCCTCCACAAAGCCCTGGCCGGGCTCACCATCAGTCGAACTAGAAACGCTTGCACCGGGCTCGTCGCCAGCGGGGACATAAGCGGCGATGACGGGTTTTGTGAGGTCACCGACGGTATTGGATAACCATTCTTGCAACCGCTGTACCAGTGCTTCGTCGTCAAGCATGCGTTCACGCTGCCCCTTGGCGGCGCGTGCGGCGAGTACCTCGTGCCGTGTGCGGGTCTTGAAATCGGACGTGGTTTCGGGAAGCGGAGCCATACCTGCAAACCTACTCTGTCAGGGAGGGGAGCGACCTCGGTCGTCAGCGCAGGGGAAAATTTCTGATTAACGCGTTGAAAAAAGCGGGGTCAGCCTCCGAGCAAATGGAAGTTATATAGGTATCGTTGCCATTATGGTCTCATCGTCTAAAGAGTCTGGTTCGGACATGACTACTCCGGTTCGAACTGTCATCGTTCCTGCCGCGGGCATGGGTACGCGATTCTTGCCTGCTACCAAGACAGTGCCGAAAGAATTGCTGCCCGTGGTTGATACGCCGGGCATCGAAATGATTGCTGAAGAGGCCGCCGCCACTGGTGCGCAACGCCTGGCTATTGTCACGGCGCCGAGTAAGGATGGCGTACTGGGACACTTCGACCCGCGCCCGGACCTTGAGCAGACTCTCGCCGAGCGTGGCAAGGACAAAATTGCAGCGAAGGTACGCCGCGCCACCGAGGTCATTCGCGTGGAATCCGTTGTCCAAGATCGACCGCTGGGCCTGGGGCATGCGGTGTTGGTCGCAGAGCCGTTGCTCGAAGACGATGAGGACAGCGTTGCTGTCATGCTTCCCGACGATCTCGTGCTCCCAGTGGGCGTGATGGATCGCATGACGGAAGTGCGCGAGCGCTTTGGTGGCTCGGTGCTATGTGCGCTGGAAATTCCTCACGAAGAGGTCTACAACTACGGTGTCTTCGATATTGAGGACGCCACCCCGGCGGAGTCGGGTGAGCTCGGTGAGAACGCGGCTGATGCTGATGCTTGGGACGATGTGAAGCGAGTCAAGGGCATGGTGGAAAAGCCGGACCCTGCGGATGCTCCATCCAACTTCGTGGCAGTCGGACGTTACTTGCTCGATCGTGCCATCTTCGATGCGCTGCGCCGCATCCCGCGCGGTAAGGGCGGCGAATACCAGCTCACCGATGCAATTGAGCTGCTGATTCAAGAGGGACATCCGGTTCATGTGGTCGTCCACAAGGGGTTCCGCCATGACCTGGGAAATCCTGGTGGCTTCATTCGCGCTTGCGTAGACTTTGGACTCAGGCATCCGGACTACGGCGAGGGGCTGCGCGAGTACATGCAGCAGCGTCTGGCGCAGGATGAACAGGCTTAAAGCCTTTATATTGCGGCTTGTACTTATATAGAGGCCTGTACCGAAAAGCTGAATAGCATAAAGCGCACCGCGGGTTGGTGCCGAGGAAGGTAAAACATGCGTTCTGTGGAAGAACAGTTGGCGGCAATCACCGCGCACGCTGTGATGCCTGACCCTGTGCGCGTTGCTATTTCGGAATCCCTCGGCATGCTGTGCGCTGAAGATGTCATCGCAGAGCAGCCGTTGCCGGGATTCGTGCAGTCAGCGATTGATGGTTATGCGGTGCGCGCTGTCGATATCGTCGGCGAATCTGGTTCTTTACCTCCGGATGCGCGTCAGAGTGATGTTGATTTTCGCGAGGTCGAGCTGCCTGTTGTCGGTGAGGTGACAGCCGGCTCTCACCACCCGATGCGGCTCCAGCCGAAGCAGGCCGTGCGCGTACAAACTGGTGCGCCGCTGCCATCGCTTGCCGACGCTGTCGTGCCCCTAAACTGGACCGACCGCGGTGGCCGTCGAGTTAATGTTCTCCATCCGGTCTACTCCGGTGACTTTGTGCGGAAGGTCGGCGACGACGTGCAGCCGGGTGACGTGGCGGTGTCCTTGGACTCGGTAATTTCGCCGTCGCAGGTTGGATTGTTGGCAGCAGTGGGGCGTTCGAAGGTTTTGGTGCACCCCAAGCCGCGTATGTCCGTGATTTCCATTGGTAATGAGTTGGTCGATGTTGACCGCACGCCAGGCCTCGGTCAGGTCTACGACGTCAACTCCTACGCGTTGGCAGCAGCCGGCCGCGATGCTGGGGCCGAGGTGCACCGAGTGGGTATTGCCACCGGTGAGCCCCGTCGCATTCGGGAAATCATCGAGGGCCAGCTCATTCGCAGTGAGCTTTTGGTCATCACGGGGGCTGTCGGCGGTGCCGCGGGTGAGCAGATTCGCCGTGTGCTGGCTGAATTGGGCGAGGTTGATGTCTCCCGCATCGCTATGCATCCTGGCTCGGTCCAGGGCTTTGGTCTGCTGGGAGATGACAAGATTCCAACGTTCCTGCTGCCGTCGAACCCGGTCGGCGCATTGGTCGTTTTTGAGGTTATGGTTCGTCCCCTCATTCGACTGGCGCTGGGTAAGCGCAATCCCCGCCGCCGTGCTGTCACCGCTCGTGCTGTCGGTCCGATTGAGTCGGCGGGGAAGCGTCGTGGCTACATCCGTGGCCAGCTCATGCGTGACCGCGAGACTGGCGAATACATGGTGCAGCCGCTGGGAGGTTCCGGCGGTGCACAAGCCCACCTTTTGGCCGGTATGTCGGAAGCCAACAGCCTCATCGTGATTCCGGAAGACGTGCTGCACGTGCGTCCGGGCGATGTAGTTGACGTGCTGTTCATGGCGCGCCAGGCCTAACCGCACCCAACTACCGCGAGTATCGTTGCCGTGCGTACTTCTCGTCTAGTAACCAGTGGCGGCCGAGTCCGCCTGCGTGTGCCAGAGCGCTCTGATGCCCCTGCATGGCGGGCACTGCGGCTGCGTGACGAGCCCATTTTGCGCCCCGTGGAGCCAACCCTCGCCGACGACTGGGATAATGCCCACAGGGCTTCTGTTTTTCGCCGTAACCTGCGCAGTTGGCGTCGTTCAGAGGCTGCAGGAGACATGATTGTCTCCACCATTGAGGTAGATGGCCAGTTCGCCGGCATGCTCACACTCGGCGGTATTACGCCTTTCCCCGTCGCTCACGCCTGGATCGGTTATTGGGTAGGCAGCGGCTTTACATGTGGAGGAGTCGCCACTGCTGCAGTGGCGTTGGCATCGGATTATGCCAAGAGAGTTGGCGTCCACCGAATTGAAGCGACTGTGTTGGATAGCAATGTCCCGTCGATACGCGTACTGGAAAACTGTGGGTTCGAGTACGAAGGCGTGGCGCGGGAAGCCTTCCATATGGATGGTGCGTGGCGCGATCATCTGACCTATGCGCGGGTGGGGGAGGACAGTGCAGTGGATCTCATCGTGGCGAGTGGTCGTGCGCAATATGAAGAGGCGGAGAAATACCCACCGCAACGGCGCGCCTGAGTAGTCTGAGTAACGCACGCCGATAGGGTGATGACAACTCTACTATTGGGCGAATTCGCTCTAGATACGCTGACTGCCTTCGCAAATGCCTCTGTGGAAGGGCATGTGGGCGGCGTATGTGGGCCGGGGAGAGACGGCGAAACCCCGGGCGAAATCGCAAGGAGACGCAAAATATGTCAACTTCACTGTTGCTGATACTCATCGTTGTACTGTGGCTGTTTGTGTTGGCCCCGCTGGTGGTCAATACGCGCAAGCCGATTCGTCGTACCTCTGATGCGCTTGGTAAGACCCGCGTGCTGCATCGTGGTGGCGAGGAGTTGGCCACGACGCGCCGTCGTCCGTCTTTTAAGGAGTCGGACGTGCGCGTGACCGAGGAAGTTGACGATTCTCTCGAAACCGTTGACGCGCAGGTTGACGATGACTTTGATGTTAGCGACGTGCTTATCGACGACACCGTGGACGAGGCGGCCGACCCGGCCGTCGTCGACGGCGATATCGTCTACGAGCTGGAAGCGGCAGATGCAGAGGAGGAGACCCCGCAGGCGGATGATTCCGCTACCGAGGAAGCCACTGCTGAGTCTTCTGACCGCTCTGACATGGACGTGTCCGATAATGAGTCTGCAGACCAGTCGCTGCAGGCTGTCGTTGATGACGAGGAGACTGAATCTGATTCCGCCGTCGCCTCCGCCGAAGGTGATGTGGTTCGCGCAGATGAGTCCTCTTCTGATGTGAGCGTTGACGTTCGCCGTCAATTCGTCGACGCCGATGATTTGATGTTCGAAGATGCCGCTGAATCTGAGGCCGAGCCTGATTCCGGTGCGGCGGCCGAGACTGTGTCTGCTGACGTAGAAGCTGTGTCTGCTGACGCTTTGTCTGAGACTGAAGAGGCAGCAGACACCGTAGACGAGCAGGCAGAACTCGATGCGACCGTCGAGAACGACAGTGACCACGCTGTCGAGTCCAACGATGATGCAGTCGCTGTCGATGACACCTTGACCGAAGATGATTACGCGTTCGCTGAGAAGCGCCGTGGTCGCGGTGGGTTCGATCCGATTTCGGATGCCCAGTACGCTGAGACTCGCTTTGCTCGCCGCCGCCGTTCTGTTGCTGGGTTGGCAGCGTTCATCGCAGTCACGGTCATCATCGCTGCTTTCGCCGGTGGTTGGACCTGGTGGATTCCACTGGTCGGCGTCGGCTTGATGACCCTGTACCTGGTCAACCTGCGCCGCACCGTGCGTGCAGAGCAGGAACTGCGGGCTCGCCGAATTCGCCGTATGAAGATGGCCCGCCTCGGTGTACGTAACCGTGAGGATGATGAGCTGGGAATTCCACAGCGACTGCGCCGTCCCGGCGCGGTAGTAGTCGAGCTTGATGATGAGGACCCGGATTTCGCAGATCTGGCCTACGCTGACTACCGCTTTGATGACGACGATTACGACGAAATGCCGCAGGCTCGCGTGAGCTAGTCCTGTGAGCTGAGCCGTAGAACAACCTTAAAGTTGTCTGAGCACGTCAGCGCGATTTTTTGTTAGAAACTCGGCCTGTTACGATGTCACTACCTAAGACATGACACACCGGGTGTGTTTGGCGGAAGGCTTCTCCCGAGGGGTTGGGAGAAGCCTTTTTGCATGTTAAAGTCGCTGGCCTTTCGCTGCCGCAGTGCTACCGTGTTTTGACCGTGCCGTCGGGTAGCATGTCCCTCATGGATCGACCGGTAATGCGCGATATCGCGCTCGTGATTCTCCGCCTAATACTCGGAATTATCTTCATCTGCCATGGCTGGGACAAGATTTTTATCACCGGTATTGACAAGACGACCGGTTACTTTGTCGCTGCGAATATCCCGCAGGCGCACTTGACGGTCTGGGTTGTCGCTCTAGTCGAACTGGTCGGAGGCGCGTTGTTGATTCTGGGACTCTTGGCCCCGACAGTGGCGATGGTCTTCATCATTGAGATGATTGGTGCCTGGTGGTCGATGCACCTGGGCAATGGCCTGTTTATCCGCGACAACGGTGCAGAGCTTGTGATGTCACTCATCGGTGGTCTGGTGATGATTTTCGTTTTCGGAGCCGGCCGTTTCAGCTTGGACAGGCAATTCATCAGGTAAGACCTCAGTAGGTACAACCCCCTTAATAGTTAAAGGCGGTGGAGATTCCCCGTGGAGTGCGAGGAGATTCGCGCAGCATTGTCAGCTCGCCTCGATGGTGAGCAGGCAAACATTGCCGATGAAGTCATCGATGCCCATCTTGGGGCCTGCGAGGAGTGCCGAGCTTGGTACGAGCGAGCGGTGCGGCTGAACCGCGCCCTTACGGTTGGGCCTGCCGATGGCATGCCGGAGATTTCCACGGATGATCTCTCGGAACGCATTTTGGTCTCTATCGAACCGGAGCGCCGCCGGCGTGAGCGCGCATGGCTGCTCATAGCCGGCACCGCCCGCGGGGTGCTCATTGCGTTGGGACTTTGCTGGGCGGTCTGGGGGATTGCGACGCTGGTCGATGCCTCCGACATGATGACGCTTGGACTTTCCTCGACACAGCCGCAGGACGGTGCAGGAATCGCAACAAGCACGGGAGCGCCTATCGACGGTTCCACTGCCACCGTTGACCCAATGGAGCTCGGAGCACGCCTTGCCATTCAACTCGCGGCAATTCGGCTTGCATTGGCAGTGGGATTGTTCTGGGCTGCTTGGCGGCCACGCGCTGCCATGGGCATGGCGCCTGTCTACGGTGCCGTCGCCACGTTCAGCATCGGTTTTGGTATTCGTGACATTCTCATCGGTGCCCAGGGAGCATCAGAGATCGCTGGCCTGGCCTTGATATTTGTCTCCGCTTTGACGCTGGCCGTTGTGTGGCTGGGCGGCTATACGCCGACGGCAATCGCACAGGCATGGCGGGCCGCCTCGGGGTTGCCGGTCACAGGCGTGCCACCACAGCGGGACTAGCTCCAAGACGGCAACCAGAACCGCCATTCAAAGTGGTTGAGAGGCAGCGGGTAGCCGGTCAAAATCGGCAGCCAGAACACAAACGCGGTCACCACTAGTGCGGCGTGCGTGCCAACGATTACCAACCCCACCGGCTTACCGCGGGGCCGCCAGTGTGAGAGATCGTCGGCAAGCAGAGCAAAGGCGATGAGTACGAATGGAATCAGCGCGGTGGCGTAGAAAAAGTACATCTGCCGGTCGTAGCCGATGACCCACGGCAGCCACGAGGCGAGGAAACCGATGACTGGCAGCGCGTAGCGGCCGTCGCGGCGGCCGAGCCAACGCCATGTGGCCCACAGGACCACGGGGACCAGCAACCACCAGATGGGTGGGGTGCCAAAGAGCATCATCCAGCCCTTGCACTCCTGGCCGTCACTGCAGGTGGTTTCGGTGGAGTAGTAGAGCATTGGCCGCCAACTCACCAGCCACTCCCAAGGCTTGGACTCCCAAGGGTGTTTGTGGCCATTAGAGGTGGTCAGCTCGGCGTGGAACTTCAGCACACTGTTTTGGTAGTGCAGGTAGTTCTGCAGGGCCTCGGGAAGCCAGTCGGTGCCGGGGAGTCCCGTATCGCGGTCTTCGGGCGAGACATGGCGATAGACCGACGTTTCTTCGGCGAACCAGGAACGCCAACTTAAGAAGTAAACGCCCAGCGGGACTACCACCAGATCACGCAACGCCGGGGCGGTATCACGGGCGAGTGCGCCGAGCACGGGTTTGTGCGCACCGGCATCCTTGCGGGAGACCAGATCCGTGAAGACGGACCACAGACCGAATGCGGCCATGTAATACAGGCCAGACCACTTCACCCCGGTGGCAAGCCCCAGCATGATGCCGGCGAGCAGTCGCCACCAGCGATAACTGAGATAGGGGCCGAAACTACCTAGCTCCGTGGCGGATTCCAGGCGCTTGCGGGCATCGGCCTGGTCAATGAGAAGTGCCCACGCGGCCGCAACGATGAAGAAGGTCTGAATCATGTCCAGCATGCCGACCCGGGAGGAGACAAACAGCACTCCGTCGGCAAGCGCATAGAGACCAGCGATACCCACTGCCAACCGCGAGCCGCGAGAGATGCGTCGGACGATGTCCATGAGCAGCAGTATGACCAGCGTGCCACACACCGCCGACATAAACCGCCAGCCCATTGGTGAGTAACCGAAGATCCACTCGCCCAAGGCGATGACCTGCTTGGCCACTGGCGGATGCACAATCAGACCGTAGCCGGGATTGTCCTCAATACCAGACGAGATGGGATCGCGTGTGGACGCCAGAATCTGCCATGCTTGCGGCACATAGTGCTTTTCATCGAAGAGCGGGGTGCCATTGTCGGTCTTGGCAGCAAGCCCGATGAAACGGGTTAGCGCTGCGACGATTCCGAGAACCACAAAAGTGGCGGTATCCCATTTGTCCCACCGTCGCAGTGGCGGCAGCGAGGGCACCGGGGGAATCGGGCGCAGGAAACGCTTTTTCGCGCGGCGCTCGGTTTCCGGTGGTGGGGTTAAAGCGGCATCGGTCACGAATGTCAGTTTAAGCTATGGAATCATGACGCATTCGGTATCGAACTTCCAACCGCACGAGAACGCGCCTCTTAGCGAGGCAATGACGCTGGCTCCTGGCATCACTTTGGTGGCAACGCCGCTGGGCAATATCGCCGATGTCTCCGACCGCGTGCGCGGTGCGCTTATCGACGCCGATATCATCGCCGCGGAAGACACCAGGCGGGCACGCAACCTGGCCACAGCGCTGGGCATTTCCCCCAAGGGGAAGTTTGTTTCGAACTTCGATCACAACGAAGAGAGCCGCACTGAGTCGCTGATTCAGGCGGCGAAGGCGGGACAGAAAGTCATTGTGGTGACCGATGCGGGGATGCCGGTGGTGTCGGATCCTGGTCTGGCTGTGGTGGCGGCTGCTCACGACGCGGGCGTGCCCGTGTCCTGCGTACCGGGGCCGAGCGCGGTGACTACCGCATTGGCTCTCAGTGGTTTGGGTGTCGGCCATTTTTGTTTCGATGGCTTTGCGCCCCGTAAGCAGGGGGCGCGCCGGGCCTGGTTGGAATCGCTGAAGACAGAGAAGCGGGCCTGTTGTTTCTTTGAGTCGCCGCATCGATTGGCTGTCACGTTGGCGGATGCCGCGGAGATTTTGGGTGAGGAGCGGCGCGCGTCGGTAAGCCGTGAGTTGACCAAGCGCTTTGAAGAGACTCGCCGTGCGACGCTGGGAGAGCTGGCTGCGTGGGCGGAGGAAGGTGTCCGCGGCGAGATTACGGTGGTAATCGAAGGTGCCGCCCAGCAGGCAACGGAGGTATCCACGGAGGACTTGGTTGACCGCGTGGAGGAGCTTGTGGCCGATGGCATGCGACTGAAGGATGCCGCGAAGCAGGTTGCAGCAGAGGCGGGAATGACAAAGCACCGTGATCTCTACCAGGCCGTTTTAGCAGCTCGGGACGAAAATCGTTAACTGATTGTTACTTTGTGCCAGAAAATGTTTCAGCGCACGCCAGTGAACAGGGTAAACGCCGTTATTGGAAGTTTTTTGCAACCCAGAAAAAATGAAGAAAACCTGAGAAAACCCGCATTCTAAGTTGAAATCCCAGGTCAATGCTGGACATGGTGGAGGAATGACGAATCCACCAGAGCATGAAATACAACAAGAAGTAGGGGAGTCAGTCGTCGGCGAAGTCAGGGCCGACGATTCTCACGCTCCCGTGAACCTCGGGGTTACCATCCCCGCCGTTGTCGCAATTCTGGCAATCATCGTCTGGGGCCTGGCGTGGCCGGATAGTTTCTCGACGTTTGCATCTAGCTCTCTGAACTGGGTCGTGGAGAACATCGGCTGGCTGTTTATCTTGGCCAGTACCGTCTTTGTCTTCTTCATTGTGTCCATCGCGATTTCCAAGTTCGGTCACATCCGCTTGGGCAAGGACAACGAGAAACCAGAGTTTTCCACGCCTAGCTGGATTGCGATGATGTTCGCCGCCGGTATGGGCATCGGTCTGATGTTCTACGGTGTCGCTGAGCCGCTGACCTTCTATCGCGATGGCGTGCCGGGCCACCAGCCGAAGGAAGTCGGTACCGCCATGGCTTCGACGATGTTCCACTGGACTCTGCACCCGTGGTCGCTCTACGCCATCGTCGGTCTCGCAATTGCTTACTCGACCTACCGCCTCGGCCGAAAGCAGCTGATTTCGGCGGCGTTCATCCCGCTCATCGGCGCGCGTCGCGCTGAGGGGCGGTTGGGCAAGCTTATCGACGCGCTTGCGATTTTTGCCACCGTCTTCGGTACGGCAGCCTCTCTCGGTGTTGGCGTACTTCAGATTTCCGCCGGTTTGGAAATCAACGGGTTCAACGCCATCAAGGGCGCACCTTTGTGGATTGGTCTTATTCTCGTTCTGGGCTGTGCCTTCTTGGTCTCTGCACTGTCGGGCGTGGGCAAGGGAATTCAGTACATCTCGAACTTCAACATGGTTGCCGCAGGTCTGCTGGCTCTGCTGGTGTTGGTCCTCGGCCCTACCGTGGTGATTCTGAACCTGATTCCGACCTCTATTGGCAGCTACCTGGATTCCTTCTTTGAGATGGCCTCCCGCTCCAGTGCTTCCGCTGACGGCACCGCCGGTGAATGGCTCTCTTCCTGGACAATTTTCTACTGGGCCTGGTGGATCTCATGGTCGCCGTTTGTCGGTATGTTCATCGCACGTATTTCTCGCGGCCGTACTATCCGTGAGTTCGTCTTTACCGTCGTCGCAGTTCCGTCGATTGTCTCTGCAGTGTGGTTCTCCATCTTTGGTGGCACCGCCATTACCCACGAGCAGCAGGGTGCGTCCATCTACGGTGACGGTTCGGCCGAGAGCCAGCTGTTCAATCTGCTGGAATCCCTGCCGGGTGGCGCAATCACTTCCACTATCGCAATGATTCTGCTGGCTACCTTCTTCATTACCTCAGCGGACTCCGCCTCCACGGTGATGGGTACCATGAGCCAGTTCGGTCGACTCACAGCGTCGCGCACGGTCACTGCTATGTGGGGTATTTTCACCGCTCTGATTGCCATCGTCCTATTGGTCACCGGTGGCAGCGATGCCCTGTCGAACCTGCAGAACATCACCATTTTGGCGGCAAGCCCGTTCGTCATTGTTATCTTGGCGCTGATGGTGTCGCTGGTTAAGGGGCTTTCCGACGATCCGATGTACCTCGATGACAAGGAACAGCGTCAGTTTGCCCTGCGAATGGCTCGTGAGCGCCGCTTGGCGGAAGCGGCCGAGCAGCGCGAGCGCCGCCGTGCTCGTAAATTGCGCAACTAGCTTTCCAACAGCAGCGGTGCGGCCTTGGCCTCAATCTCGGCCCATTCGCCCTCGGGTGTAGACCCGATGGTGATGCCACCGCCGATGCCAGCTTCGACCCGAACTCTCCCCGAGTTCGGGTCTTTTGTGTACTCAGCGGTACGAATACCGACATTGAGCTCAAGTGCATCCCCGTGGGCCGCACCAATTGCGCCGCAGTGAGCGCCACGGGGCTCGGGCTCCCATTCGCGCAGAAGCTCAATTGCTCGCAGCTTTGGTGTACCGGTGACCGAGGCCGGTGGGAAGCAGGCTTCAATCAGCTCAGCGTGGCTGAGCTGATCGGGAAGCTCCGCGGAGACTGTGGAAAAGAGGTGCCACACGCCCGGTGCCGGACGCACACTGAGCAGGTCTGTGACCTTCACGGTGCCGGTCTTGGCAACTTGACCGAGGTCATGGCGCACCAGGTCGACAATCATGATGTTCTCGGCGATGTCCTTGTCGCTGCGCAATAACTCGTTCGGGGGCCGGTCAGCGGGAATCGTGCCTTTGATGGGAGTTTCAGTCACGCTTGTGCCTGCGCGGATGAGGAACTCCTCAGGACTCAGCGAGGCCAGGATTGGAATTCCAACATCGAGGTTGCCGGGCAAGAATGCTGCTCGAGCCGGTTGATGCCGCGCCACGCGGGAGGAAAACCACGCGCCGGCGTGGGCTAGTGCAGCGTTGTCCACTTCGACGTCCGGGGCCAACTCCGCATTCAGCTCCGCGTGAAAGCGTGTGGAAATGCAGGTTTGGTACACCTCGCCTGCGGCAATTGCCTCCTTACAGTTCTCCACCGCAAGCTGGTGGTGTTCTCGGTCACCCTGATCCCACTCCAGTGGTGTGGCCGCGGGGAGCGCGTCGGCACGCGTGTCTTCGTGCGAGTAGTTGATGGCCTCCTGAAGGGCTTGGAAATCCGGATTGAAGGGGTCACCGGTGCCAGGGCCGTCGAAATGCCACGTGCCGTCGTCGGCAAGCAACGCGACGCAGGTAGCGACCCCGTGCGCGCTGGTGCCGGAGTAGGGGCGGAACCCAAAGATCCACGCATCGGGGTCGGGGCTGGAGAAAAGCTCTGCCGGATCGCAGGCAGCGAGCTCGACGTTGGCGGCGAGAACCGCGCGATAACCGAACCAGGAGCCGATGAGTGCGGCGGGACGATGACCGGCAGCGATAAGACGCGCCAGCGCAGTGGTCGCACGCGAAGTGAAGTCAGCAGCCGAGCCGGAGGAGGTAGACCGAGTGGACATAGGACATAAGCGTAGTGACTGCGCATGCGTGCGATGATGGTAGGGGACAGTTCATGTGGACTTCATGAGGACTCCGTAAGGGACACAGTTCATCGCGATGGCAGGTCATCTATTACCCTGTTAGATATGTCTCGCATTTTCACAGCAGTTGCGTGGCCGTACGCTAACGGTCCGCGACATATCGGCCATGTTGCAGGTTTCGGAGTCCCCTCGGACGTTTTCGCTCGCTACCAGCGAATGATTGGCAATGACGTGCTGATGGTCTCCGGTACTGATGAGCATGGCACGCCGCTGCTTGTGCAAGCGGAGAAGGAAGGCGTTTCTGTCCAGGAATTGGCCGACCGTTACAACCGCCAGATTGTGCAGGACCTCGCGGGTCTGGGGCTTTCCTACGACCTGTTTACGCGCACTACCACGCGCAACCACTACGCGATTGTCCAGGAGCTCTTCCGCGGGCTCTACGAAAACGGCTACATGGTCAAGCAGACCACGATGGGTGCGATTTCCCCGTCGACAGGTCGGACGCTGCCGGATCGTTACATCGAAGGTACCTGCCCAATCTGTGGTGCGTCCGGTGCCCGCGGTGATCAGTGTGACAATTGCGGTAACCAGCTTGACCCGGCCGATTTGATTGATCCGGTGTCGAAAATCAACGGCGAGACCCCGAAGTTCGTTGAAACTGAGCACTTCCTGCTAGACCTGCCAGCGCTGGCAGAGGCCTTGACCGAGTGGCTTCAAGGGCGCAAGGACTGGCGCCCAAATGTGCTGAAATTCTCCCTGAACATCCTGAAGGACATCCGTCCGCGCGCAATGAGCCGTGACATTGACTGGGGTGTTCCGATTCCGCTGGAGGGCTGGTCGGAAAACGGAACCAAGAAACTATACGTTTGGTTCGACGCTGTCGTCGGTTACCTATCTGCTTCCATTGAGTGGGCCTGGCGCATCGGTGACCCGGAAGCGTGGCGCAAGTGGTGGAATGACCCGGAGGCGCTGTCCTACTACTTCATGGGCAAGGACAACATCACCTTCCACTCCCAGATTTGGCCGGCTGAGCTGCTGGGCTACCGTGGCGAAGGCTCCCGCGGAGGTAAAGTCGGGGAGCTCGGTGAGTTGAACCTGCCGACGGAGGTCGTCTCCTCGGAGTACCTGACCATGTCGGGCTCGAAGTTCTCCTCTTCCAAGGGCGTTGTCATCTATGTGAAGGACTTCCTGGCGGAGTTCGGTCCGGATCCGCTGCGCTACTTCATCGCCATGGCTGGTCCGGAAAACCAGGACACCGACTTCACCTGGGATGAGTTTGTCCGCCGCGTGAATAACGAGCTGGCCAACTCCTGGGGCAACCTGGTCAACCGCACCGTGTCCATGGCTTTCAAGAACTTCGGTGAGGTGCCAACTCCGGGCGAGCTCACCGACGCTGACCGTGAACTGCTCGACTTGGCTGAGCGCTCTTTCGCCGAGGTCGGCGACGCACTCGCACTGTCCCGTTTCCGCGCCGGTATCACCGCCGCCATGCACCTGGTCGGAGAGGCGAACGCCTACATTGCGGCGCAGGAGCCGTGGAAGCTGGCGAAGGACGAGTCCCAGCGTGAGCGTCTCGCCACTGTGTTGTGGACAGCGCTGCAGGTAGTCAGCGACGCCAATGTCCTGCTGACCCCGTACCTGCCGGAAAGCGCGCAGAAGGTCTTCGAGACCCTGGGCGGCGAGGGCATCTGGGCCGCAATGCCGGAAGTCCAGGAAGTCGAGGACGACATGCCGGTCGAACCGGTCGGCGCAGACCTGCCGGCAGAGGGCAGGAGCTACCCAATCATCACTGGTGACTACGTCAATCAGAAGGCCGCCTGGCATCGCTTCGACATTGAGCCGGGTACGCAGCTTGCAAAGCCGAAGCCGATTTTCTCCAAGCTCGACTCGGAGTTGGCTGAGCACGGCCCTGAGTGGGCACAGGTGAAGTAGGGGCGCAGTAGAGGAATGGGAAAGCGCAAACGCAAAATTGCAGAACCCGCGGAGTATCTCACTCCGCTGTTTGACGCCCACACGCATCTCGCGTCCTGCGGGGCGCAAACTCCGGAGGAGATTGCGGCTCTCATGGACCGTGCCGCCGCAGCGGGCGTCGTCGGAGTTTGCACGGTCGGCGATGGCATGCCGGAAACCGAACTGGCCTTTACCGCCGCACACGCGCACCCCAACGTCTGGGCCGCCGCTGCCATCCATCCGACGCGCGCACACGAGCTTGACGATGACGCCAAGGCCCGTCTGACCGACATGGCTGCCGACCCCAGGGTTGTGGCCGTGGGGGAGACAGGATTGGATTGGTACTGGTTGGATTCTCTCGACGGCTGCGCGTCGAAGAGCGAACAGCTGGCTGCGTTGCAGTGGCATATGGAGCTCGCAGCAACCGTCGGCAAGCCGTTGATGATTCATAACCGCGACGCCGATGAAGATCTGATGGCGACGTTGGACGGCTATGACAATACGGTCATTTTGCACTGCTTCTCCTCGCCCATTGAGGTTGCCCGCGAGGCCATTGCGCGCGGTTACCTGCTGAGCTTTACCGGAAACGTGACCTTCAAACGCAATGATTACCTGCGGCAGGCTGTGGCTGAGGCGCCGGCGGAGCAGCTGCTGGTGGAAACCGATGCCCCCTACATGACCGCGGAGCCGTTCCGAGGTGCGCGCAATGAGTCAACTTTTATCGGGCATCAGGCGCGTGCGATGGCTGCGGCCCGAGAAATCGGGGCGGAGGAGATGGCGCAGATTTTGACGGATAACGCACGTCGGGTGTACGGCATTTAAGCACGTGCCGGCGTATTGCCGCCCTGAGCTGTGGAAATGCAGCCGGGGCGGTTTGTTGTATTTCCCGTCACTTTTATCGATATATTTTAGACAACACTGAATCTTTACCGTACTGTTACAAACTGTATTTCTTTCATCTGAAAGCTGCCCATCCTCCGAAAGGCTGTGACGAACCCCGTGAGTGCTGCGAAGAAGCGTCATCTCAATCGTGCTAACGACGGAGTCTCCACTTCGTCCAAGATCGCTGCTGGCGGTCTGGTCGCTGCTGTTGCTCTGGGTGGCACTGTCGCAGCATCCAACTACGACACCATCACCGTCGAAATTGACGGCAAGGTCGAGCAAATTGCAACCTGGTCCAAGGATGACAAGGCCATTCTAGAGAAGGCTGGTGTCGAAACCACCGGCGGAGACCTGGTTCAGCGTCAGGGCGACCTCACGGACGGCGGCAAGCTGGTCTACCGCTCTGCCAAGCCGGTCACGATGATTGTCGATGGCAAGCCGCAGGAGCACAAGACCAATGCCATCACTACCGATGAGCTGATTGAAGGTCTGAAGAAGCAGGGGCTCATCTCCGATAAGGACAAGGTCGAGGTCGAAAAGGGCGAGATTTCCGCTAAGGGGGTCGAACTCGACGTCGTTCGTGCCAAGAATATTGTGCTTCACGACGATGCCAAGGACATCGACCTGACCGTCCCGGCTATGACCGTCGGTGATGTACTGGCACAGCGTGGCATTGAGCTGCGTGAAGACGACACCGTTGAGCCGGGTCTGGATGCGCCGGTCACTGAAGGCATGCGCATCGCGCTGTCTCGTCTGATTGATAAGACCATCACCGAGACTGAGGAAATTCCAGCTCACGAGAACATCATTGAAGATGATTCGATGTTCGAAGACGAGCGCATCGTTGAGCAGGAGGGTGAGCCGGGCCAGGTAGAACGTCAGGTCAAGGTCACCTCTCGCGACGGCGAAGAGCTCGGACGCGAGGTCCTGGAAGAAAAGGAGCTAAAGGCTCCGGGTATCTCCACTATCCGCCAGGGCACTAAGTCTCGCATCGCAGCTCCGGCCGCTGGCTACGGTGTGTGGGATCAGCTGGCCCAGTGTGAGTCCGGCGGTGACTGGGCTATCGATACCGGTAACGGTTTCTCCGGTGGTCTACAGTTCACCGATTCCACCTGGGCAGCTTACGGCGGTACTGAGTATGCACCGCGCGCATCGCAGGCTTCCCGCGAGCAGCAGATCGCTGTCGCTGAGCGCGTCCAGGCTGGTCAGGGTTGGGGTGCATGGCCCGCTTGTACCGCTTCCATGGGGCTTCGTTAAAGCTAGTTCAGACTAGCCAAAACGAGCTAAACCTATTTTTTCTTTTGACCCCGTAGTATCTAACTGTGACTAAAGCAGAAGTTTCTTTCCTGGGGCCGGTCGAAGTACGCGACCTGGCGGCGCAGTTGGATATTGTCCCGACGAAGAAATTGGGGCAGAACTTCGTCCACGACGCCAACACCGTGCGTCGAATTGTCGCTGCGGCGGACTTGCCGGAGGATTCCTACCCTGTTGAGGTCGGCCCCGGCCTAGGCTCTCTGACCCTCGGACTGCTCGAACACTGCGGCCGTGCCGCGGCTGTCGAAATCGATCCGCGGTTGGCGGAGCGTGTGCCCCAGACAGTCGCTGAGCGCGCTGAGGGCTGCGCGCTAGAGCTCATTGAGAAAGATGCGCTGAAGGTCAGCCGCGAGGACTTTCAGACCGCCCCAGATGCGCTGGTGGCCAATCTGCCATACAACGTTTCGGTACCGGTGCTGCTGCACATGCTTGCCGAGCTCCCCACCATCCGCCGTGTGCTCGTGATGGTGCAGTCCGAGGTCGCTGACCGGCTGGCGGCTCAGCCGGGCTCCAAGATCTACGGCGTCCCCAGCGTCAAGGCCGCCTACTACGGCACAGTGCGTCGCGCCGGTGCCATTGGTCCGCACGTCTTTTGGCCGGTCCCGAAGGTTGATTCCGGGCTTGTGCGCATTGACTGCTACGCCCGCTCCGACGCTCCTGAGAACTCCAATGCCGCCGATGCCCCCGAGGCTCCGTGGGAGATTTCGCCGCAATTCCGCGCGCGCCTTTTCCCGCTTATCGACGCTGCTTTTGCGCAACGCCGCAAGACCCTCCGTGCGGCCCTATCGGGGATTTACGGATCTGGTGCCGCAGCCGAAGAAGCGCTTATGGCAGCGGGGATTGACCCCAAGCAGCGAGGAGAGAAGCTCGAAATTGCCGATTTCGTTCGCCTCGCTGAGGTCTCACGAGACCAGCGCTTTTAATAAAGGACAGGCAATCTTTCCCCATGCACCGTGATGACACCCCCAGTAGGGCCGAGATCGGCCGGCGCGAACCGCGCAGCCTGGCTTGGACTAAGTTCTGGCCTGACGACGACGGCTGGGTGTGCAACTGCATAGTTTTCCGCGGTGACCGCTTGCTGCTTCTGCTGCGTGAATACGAGGGCTTCCTCGGGGGCCAGTGGGATTTGCCCGGTGGCAAGCTAGACGCGGGGGAGGAGCCCGTGGAGGCCGCTGTGCGCGAACTGCGTGAAGAGGCCGGCTTGCGCGCAGCGGAGGTCAGCGAATTTGCCCATTATTCCAATCCGGACTTGGGCGGGGAGAATTTCCGCTTCCACACGGTGACCTTTCTAGTACGCGAGGCCGACGACACGCAGAATGTCCAGCTCAGCGGCGAGCATCCGGAATTTAAATGGGTAACCCGAGAGCAGTTCGAGGAGCTGCCGGTGGCTTGGTATGTTCGGCGTGTGCTTGGCAACGTCGAATGGGGCACAATAAATACTCATCATGGCGAATCTGATTAATTGCGAGAATATTTCTAAGTCCTTCGGGCTCAAGACTCTGCTCGACGGCGTCAGCCTCGGCGTTCAAGAGGGCGACCGCATCGGCGTTGTCGGTTTGAACGGTGGTGGCAAGTCCACACTGCTGAAGATTCTGGCAGGCGTGGAGCCGGCGGACTCCGGACGTATCTCGCGAGCCAACGACATGGCCATGGCTCATGTCACCCAGGGCGCCGAGCTCGACCCGAATTCCACCGTGTTTGAGTGCGTCATTGCACCGCTGGGACTCGCTGAACACGAGTGGGCAGGAAATGCTTCCATCCGCGAGGTCCTCGATGGCATCGGTATCAATGACCTCGGTATGGATACCAAGGTCGCCAATCTCTCCGGTGGTGAGCGCCGTCGCGTTAACCTGGCGGCCGCACTGGTCCGAGATCTGGATCTGCTCATTCTCGATGAGCCAACGAACCACCTCGATATTGAGGGTGTGCAGTGGTTGGCCGATCATGTCCTTTCGCGCCGGGCAGCCCTGGTCGTCGTCACGCACGATCGTTGGTTCCTGGATACCGTTGCCACGAAGACGTGGGAAGTCCACGACGGCACCGTCGATTTTTACGATGGCGGTTACAACGACTGGACGTTCGCGCGTGCCGAGCGTGCGCGCCAAGCCGATGCCGCCGAGCAGCGTCGCCAGAACCTTGCGCGTAAGGAACTCGCGTGGTTGCGCCGTGGTGCGCCGGCCCGCACCTCGAAGCCTCGCTACCGCATCGAAGCAGCTGAGGCTCTCATCGCCGATGTCCCGGCGCCGCGTGATTCCGTGGAGTTGATGGCGTTTTCGCAGCGTCGACAGGGCAAGGTGGTCGTGGAGCTAGAGCATGCGTCCCTGGAAACGCCCGACGGTAGGGAATTGCTTAACGACGTCACGTGGCGTCTGGCCCCCGGCGAGCGCATTGGCCTGGTCGGTGTCAACGGTTCGGGTAAGACCACTTTGTTGCGTGCTTTGGCGGGAGACTACCCCTTAAGCGATGGCAAGCGGATTGAGGGCAAGACGGTGCGCCTGGGCTGGCTGCGACAGGAGCTCGATGATCTGCCGCTGGATATGCGCGTGCTCGATGCCGTGGAGGATGTAGCGACCTACATTGACCTGGGCAAAAAGCAGATTAGCGCCTCGCAGTTGGCCGAGCGATTGGGTTTTTCCCCGAAGCGGCAGCGCACCCCAATCGCAGACCTTTCCGGTGGTGAGCGCCGTCGCCTACAACTGACACGTGTGTTGATGAGCGAGCCGAACTTCCTACTGCTCGACGAGCCGACGAATGACCTGGACATTGACACGTTGCAGGAGCTGGAAGACCTGCTGGACAATTGGCCGGGCACGTTGGTGGTCATCTCGCACGACCGCTATTTAATTGAGCGTATCGCCGATTCGACTTGGGCCCTCTTCGGCGACGGCGAGCTGACGAACCTGCCTGGCGGGATTGGTCAGTACCTGGAGCGCCGCGCGCAGCTGGCTGACTCGGCCGCTAGCGGCGGTACCTCTCAATCAAGTGCCGGTCGCACACAGGCTCGTGGTGAGGATTCAGCGGCGGAGGAACCTAAGCTCTCGGCCGCACAGGCTCATGCTCTGCAAAAGAAGATGAGTGCCCTGGAGCGGAAGATGGCGAAGCTGAGTCAGCAGGAAAGTGAACTGCACGCGCAGATGGCGGAGGCAAGCGCTGACGTAGCCAATCTGGATACCCAGAAACTTGCGGATCTGGATCGCCAGGCAGGTGAGGTGGCTGAGCAGAAGGCAGAGCTGGAGATGGAGTGGCTGGAGCTAGGGGAGCAGCTCGAGGGCTAGCACCTTACTTCAGCTACTAGCCGAGCACCCTAGGTATGAGCCGGGTACTCGTGGTCAGCGTGCCCGGTTCTTTCAATTTGCACCGTGGCGTGTTCAATCCCGTGGACGTCGTGAAGCAGTGCCTGCGCACGGTCGAGCAATGCGTGCTCGTCGCCGTTGGGGAGCGTGTCACAGCGCACGAGGTGAACAGATGCCAGCAGGTCGCTGCCGTTGAGGGACCAGACGTGGAGATCGTGGACATCGACCACTCCCTCTAGGCCGGACAGGTCAGCAGTGATTTTCTCAGTGTCGACGCCCTTCGGGGTGTACTCCAGCAACACGTGGAGACAGTCGCGCACCAGAACGGCGGCTCGGGGGACGATGAAGAGCGCAATCACGATGGAGACCACAGAGTCGATGGCAGTCCAGCCGGTGTATGCGATAGCGATAGCGGAGATAATGACGGCAACCGAACCAGCGGCGTCGACAAGCACATGCAGATACGCACCGCGGACGTTGACGCTTTCCTTGGCAGCCCCCGCGAGCAGAAAGGCCGCAATAACATTGGTGAGCAGGCCGATGACCGCGATGATGAGCATCGACGTGGTCTGAATTTCCGATTGTTCTGGGGAGCCAAAACGCCGGATTGCGCCCCAGAGAATCACAGCGGCAATGATGAAAACTGTCAGACCGTTGATAAGAGCAGTCAGAACCTCAACACGACGGTACCCGTACGTCGCGCGGTGATTCGCACCGCGCTGGGCGATAGCCAAACCGGCAACTGCCATAAGCAGGCCCGCGGAGTCCGTCACCATATGGCCGGCATCTGCCAGCAACGCCAGCGAACCCGAAACCAAGCCACCGATGAGCTCGGCGAGAAATACGACAAGAGTCAGACCCGCAGCCACGAGCAGGCGACGGGCAGGAGTATTCGCGGGGTCAAAATGAGCGTGGTCATGACCGTGACCGTGTGAATGACCGTGTGAGTGACCGTGGCCGTGCGAGTGGCCAGAGTGTTCAGTCGTGTCCATAACCCCTAATGGTAACAGGGTTATTCAGCCTCCGGAAGATAGCTATCCGCCCACGCATAAATCAGGTCAGCAGCGCGCGCGGCGGACTTAGCGCGAGTGAGCAAGTGGTCCGCGCGATCCAAGCTCATCAGAGATTTTGGATAGCGAGATACCTGGAAAATCTTCTGGGCGCTATCGATACCAACAGTCTGGTCGGTCGGGGAATGCAGAATAAGCAGCGGCTTGCGCAGCTGGCTGAGATAAACCTCCGGGTTGTAGTCCGCCAACACTTCCAAGAACTCACGGGAGATGGGAATGCCACGACCTTCAATCTGCAGAACCTGCGTGCCGTGCTCATCGACCGTCGAAATGTCACCGGCGATGCGCACAATCGAGTGTGCCGGATCGAAGGGTGCACCGATTGTCGCAACCGCCTTGACCTTCGGCATATCGTGGCCGGCGTTCAGCGCCGCTGCACCACCGAGCGAGTGCCCAATCAGTAGCGCGGGGGCCTCAAATTCTGCCTCCATGAACTCGTAGGCGGCCTTAAGATCATCGATGTTGGTCTGGAACGTCGTCTCACCGAAATCACCAGTGGACTGCCCGAGGCCAGTGAAGTCGAACCGGAATGCCGCAATGCCCTTCTTCGCCAGCGCCTTACAGGTGCGTGACGCGCCGGGCACCATCCGATTACACGTGAAGCAATGACCAAATAGCGCCCACGCGCGTGGCTGACCGTCCGGCAAATCAATTGATGCAGCCAGAGTCTCGCCGGTCGATCCCGTAAATTTTAGGTGCTTTGTTGGCATAGGTTATATCCGCGTCTCAGTGTGTGCTCAATGTGTGTACGTTTTCGCTTTACGACGCCCATTGTGGTGGCGACCGTACGCAATATTAAGCCCGGGTGCCACAAATAAGTGAGGGATTGGGCGAAAAATTCGACCAATCCCTCAATCTCCTAGTGGCTGTGAGTTAACGCACCGGAACCCCTGGCCCCAGCGGAATGCCCGCGAGGTACCACACGACAAAGAATAGGAACCAGCCCACCATCATGCACAGCGAGTACGGGATGGCCAGCGACATCAGCGTGCCGACACCCGCAGGCTTGTAGTACTTCTGCAGGAAAGTCAGCGCCAGCGCGAAGTACGGAGACATCGGTGTAATGATGTTGGTCGGGGAGTCACCAATACGGAATAGCTGCTGGGAGACCTCTGGGGAGACGTTGACGTACATCAGCATCGGCACAACGACCGGCGCCATCAGAGCCCACTGTGCGGAGCCCGAGGTAATCAGCAGGTTGAGAACAGCCACCATCAGGACGAAGGCAGCAAAGAGCAACAGCGGCGGCAGATCCGCCTTGGTCAGGAATTCGGAGCCCTTGATAGCGGTCCACTGACCGATATTGGACCACTTGAAGTAGGCCGTGAACTGCGAGACGGCGAAGAAGAGCACCATCATTGTGGTCAGTGTACCCAGGCCACGTTCCATGAAGGCGGGCACGTCTGCAGAGGAGGTGATGGTTTTGGCACCGATGCCGTACGCAATGCCGACCACTGCGAAGAAGACGGCAATGGACACCACGACGTCGGTAAGCAGCACGGAATTCAAGATGCCGTCGCCTTCGCCGCGCAGAGGCGAACCCGGGATGAACAGGGCAGCGAACCAAAGCGCCAGGAAGATGACAGCGGCGATGTTGCCGTAGCGGAGGCCACGTCGTTCGGCATCGTTGAGGATTAGCTTGTCGCGGCCATTGCTGGAGCTGCTAGATGCGGTGTTCCGCTCCTCCTTCTTGGCGTTTTCCTCGGCAGCTTCCTCCGAAGCGCCCGGTTTGGTGAATTCCGCGGCATCGTGGTCAATGTGGTCGTCGTGGACGGTCTTCTCCACGTGCTTGGTAATAAACAGTTCAGTAACGGCGGTAATAATCAGAGCCAGCACAATGGACGAAGCCATGGTGAAGAAGTAGTTGGCCAGAGGTGAAACCACGTATTCCGGATCCACGAAGTGCGCCGCATGCGTGGAGATACCCGCCAGCAGTACATCGGTGATGTTGAGCACCAGCGACGAATTGAACCCGGCTGACGAGGCGGCAAAGGCGACCATCGCACCGACAATGGGGTTACGACCAACTGCGGCGAATGAGGCGGCACCCAGCGGAATGAGAATCACGTAGACGGCATCAGAAGCGATCGAACCAGTCACGCCGGCCAGTGCAACAATGAATGTCAGCAGGACAGGGGAGTGCACCTTGGAAATTGCCGCGCGGATTGCCGAGCCGATGTAACCGGAGTACTCCGCAATTGCGACACCGAGCATGCACACCAGAATCAGGCCAACTGGTGCGAAGTCCGTGAAGTTCGTTACCGCCTCAGAAACCATCTTTTGCAGGTACTCTGCGGTAGCAAGGCTTTCCACCTCGATGATGTCACCCGACGCGGGATCCTTGGCCTGCATACCCGCAGCCTCACCGAGCCACGAAGAAACGATGACCACACCGGCAAGAATCACGAATAGCCAAAATGGATTTGGCAGTGCGTTGCCGATACGTTCCAGTGTTGCTAGGAACCCCTTTGGCTTCGGTGGCGCTTTGTCCGGTTCCAACGTTTTTGACTGTCCCATATATATAAATCCCTCTGTGTTAGACGTTGGTAAAAGGTTAGGGGAAAGTAAGTTGCGTCACAACGTAAAAGGCCAGAGGCATATGTATGTCGGGTGCGAGCAGGCGCATAAGGGAAAGTTAAGGGAATAGCTGTCGTGCACCTTCTTCGACTAGAGTTAATCAGGTTATGGGCAAGAAGAAGTCGAAGAAAGAAAAGGTCAGCGCCAACAACGCGGTGGTGGCCACCAATCGTCGTGCCCGCCATGACTACAACATTCTGGACACCTACGAATGCGGTGTCGTTCTCGTGGGCACTGAGGTCAAGGCGCTGCGCGAGGGCAAAGCATCACTTAACGACGCCTTCGCGACCATCGACGACGGCGAAGTGTGGCTCCGCGGGCTGCATATCCCGGAGTACTCCTACGGTTCGTGGACTAATCACTCACCGCGTCGCTCGCGCAAGCTGTTGTTGCATCGCAAGGAGATTGACACCCTGTGGGGCAAGGTCCGCGATGGCAACAACACGCTTGTACCCCTGAAGCTGTATTTCACCGACGGCCGCTTGAAGGTCGAGCTCGCACTCGCCCGCGGTAAGCAGGACTATGACAAGCGCCAGGACATCAAGCGCCGCACGGAGGAGCGCGAAGCTACTCGTGCGCTGGGGCGTCGTGTGAAGGGGATTCAGGGGTAGAAGAGGTCTTCATTAGAAGAGGCCTCTATTAGAAGGGGAACTCAGTCGCATCGACTGGGAGGATGAGCAGGCCAATGACATTTTCGTGCCGGTCAAAGGCAACTCGAGCCATCCACTCGCCGACCTCATGCTTGAGGGTGGTTATGACGAGGCTAGTGCCGAGAATCTTCGACAGTAGTTTCTGCGAGGTCGGTTCCTTAGTCCTGGTTCCCCCGAGGCTGGTGACTTGGGTGTCGTCGAAAGATTCGAACGCCCCAGTCTCGGTGAGAACATCTTCCCAGACAGAGTAGATAGTGGACCAGGGGAGATCCTTCCGGAGCTTTGGGGAAATCATGCTTACGGTTTCTGCTTCTTCGCCGTTGATGATGTGGCGAAGGAATTTTTCGCCGAGCTCGGCGATATGTGTAGTTTTTGTGGCAGTCATCAATTCTCCTGAAACGGGGTTTTGGACACTTCCGAACCGCTTGAATGCCGCTTGCCGGGAGATATTGAGTACATTTCCAATCTCTGCCCATGAATGGCCCGCTGCGCGAGCCTGCGCCACGGCATCTTCAAGTTCTTGTTCGGCAATGTTCGTTGCTTGCAGTCGGTGACGGATTGTCGTCAATGGATCCATGACTGCAGTCAACCATTGGTTGACGTCAGTGTCAACCCGGAGTTGACATTCGGGGGGGGAGCTGTGGGCCTTGCGGCGAAGCTTGTTGACTTTTCCCGTCGTAAAGCGTTATTCTTGAACATCCTTTGAGCGCAACGCACTTTCCCGTGCTCGAAGGCATTGTACGGGGCTGACATGGTTTCGACACCGTACAGTGAGCCAGGGGAAGCGTGCCGGTGCAGGCTAGAGACCACCGTTTAAGCGTCGTAGCAACTGATTAAGCGCCGAGAACACTCAGCGCGACTACGCTCTCGCTGCCTAATTAAGCGACTAGCGTGTCTGTCAGGCCGGGCTTGCCCTTTGGTCCGGACCCTGGCATCGACTTAAAAGGGCTCGCCCGATGGGTGTGCCGTAAGGCTCATCGGGGATCTTCTTGCTTGCGGCTGGGCCCGTCATTCGGACATGTTTGCCTGAGCCGAAGGGTCGAGTAGAGGCGATTGTGCGAACTGCGCACGGAGAAGCCCTGGCGAGTTGGCGGTGGACCCGAGTTCAATTCTCGGCAGCTCCACGGATGGGAAATCCCCGGTCATTACGGCCGGGGATTTTGCTTTTTATATTTTTTATGTCGTGTAGTCGCTTTTCCCATCATGTTGCGACTGTTTTTGTTGGATTTGTCATTATTTTGACAGCATTCGACATGGCAAAGCAGATAATACGCCGGGAATTCGGGTTAGATATTCTCGCTGTTATTGCAATGGTTGCGACCCTTGCGGTGGGGGAATATATCGCGGCATCGATTATTGCTCTAATGCTCACCGGCGGTGAGGCATTGGAAAACTACGCGGCCTACCGCGCAAAGCGGGATTTGCGCAGTCTTCTCGACCGCGCACCGCATATGGCGCGTCGTCTGCCGTCGCTGGATGCGACGCCGGATGATGCGGAGGAAATCCTCATTGAGGATGTCGCAAAAGGCGACTACCTGCTGGTACGCCCGTCGGAGGTCGTTCCGGTTGACGGAGTGACTTTTGATAAAACGTCGGTCGACGAGTCTTCGCTGACAGGTGAGGCAGGGGCTGTACATAAGAATGTCGGGGACACGATTCTGTCAGGTTCCGTCAACGGAACACAGGCAGTTCGCATTCAAGCATCCAAGTCGGCAGCCGATTCTCAGTACCAGAAGATTATTGCGCTGGTGCGTCAGGCGGAGGATCAGCAGGCACCAATTGTGCGTGTGGCGGATCGCTACGCGGTGCCGTTTACAGTAGTTTCACTGCTCATCGCAGCTGTGGCATGGAGTGTCAGCGGCGACCCCGTGCGCTTCGCTGAGGTACTCGTTTTGGCGACCCCGTGCCCGTTGCTAATCGGTGCTCCGGTGGCGTTTCTCGGCGGTATGAGCCGTGCATCCAACGCCGGTGTGATTGTTAAGGGAGGTGCTGTCTTAGAGAGCCTGGCAGCTGCTAAGTCGATTGCCTTCGATAAGACCGGCACGCTGACCTATGGCCGACCAACAGTCGCCGAGGTCCACGCGGAAGGCATCGATCGTGACCAGGTGCTCGCTTACGCTGCGGCAGCCGAGCAGTTCTCCACGCACGTCCTGGCCGACAGTATTATTCAGGCCGCCGAAGGGCTGGAACTCCCAGTGGCCGAAGATGGTATGGAAGTAGATGCTGAAGGTGTGGAGGCCACGGTAGCTGGGGTGAAGGTGCGCGTCGGCACGCTGGACTTTATTCGTCGGGTAGCGCCGGAAGTCAGGGAAATTGCCTTCCGTCATGGGCAGACGGCGGCGTACGTCACCATCGACAATAAGTACGCCGGCGCGCTAATCCTGGATGACCAGCCACGCACAAATGCAGCGGAGCTAGTGAGTGCGCTCCAGCACCACGGCTTTGAACGGTCTGTGGTGCTTACCGGTGACAATGCCAATACCGCGCATGCAATTGCAGGTCAGGTGGGTATTTCCGAATACCATCCTTCGCTGCTGCCGCAGGATAAGGTACGCCTGTTGAAGGAGATGGAGCCGCACCCGGTCATCATGGTGGGCGACGGAATCAATGATGCCCCGGTGCTCGCAGCTGCTGGCGTCGGTATTGCCATGGGCGCGCGCGGTGACACGGAAGCCTCCGAGGCCGCAGATGTGGTCATCACTCGCGACGATATCTCGCGAGTGGCACGAGCTATCGATATTGGACGCTGGACACTGACCGTAGCCAAGACAGCCATTTGGATTGGTATCGTGCTTTCCGTTGCGCTGATGCTTGTTGCGGCATTCGGCTACATCCCAGCAGTGGTCGGTGCACTACTGCAGGAGGTTATCGACCTAGCAACAATTCTCTACGCCCTCCGCGCGCTGAAAGGAAGAGAACGCGTTAAGGTCACTGCAGAAGCGGACGTGGCGGAAGCGAAAGTGTAAAAACTGGAGCCCGCAGCGCAAGGGATAGCAAAACCCTCGACCACACTTTTCAAAGCGGGGTCGAGGGTTTTACGCTCTATAACGCCTGAGCGACGTTGAGAAGTCTTAGAAAGTGCTCTTGTAGACGTTGGCGATGGTGGTGCCAGTAACTGCCGAGCCGTGGAAAGTCGGGTGGTTGGTCATGTTGTAGGAAGCAACATCGGTATCCAGGATTGCGGAGACCTGACGCTCACCGTCCGGACCACACATTGCGACGTCGATGTGGGTAACTTCCTTCATGTTGACGAAACCAATGCCGGATTCAGCGGCAGCGCGCTGCTGACGGTTCTGCAGAGCCATCTCAAAGTGGTGCATGCCGGCAGCCGGAATGTGCGGTGCAAAACCTGCGGCGTTAACCGGGCAAGCGTAGTGAGTCGGGTCATTAGAGGTGAAGGCCGGGTAGCCAATCAGCATGACGCGAGTAGTTGGGTTAGCGGCCCTGATCTTCTCCACAGCGGCCACAACGTTGGTGGTGTACAGGTCATCCTGAACCGGCATTGGCAGCACAGCGCCCTGCATCGCGTCATTGGCACCAACGTAAATGGTCACCAGCTGGGTAGCCGGACCGAGGGAGCCCTGAGCGATGGCGTTGTCAACCTGGCCCATCAGGGACTTCTGCGGCTGAGTCGGCATGAAAGCGGTAGTGCCGTTGCAGGAGTAGTCGTGCAGTTCAAGGCCAGTTTCACGAGCAACGTGAGAGCCGATGTTCGAAACCGAAATCGGGCAGCCACCACGGCCCGGTACGGCCGGATCGGACTGACCCGGGTTAGCAGCGAAGGAATCGCCGAAGGCAACGTAGTTACCAGTAGGAAGAGCGTTGGCAACACCGCCAGTCAGGAGGGAGGCTGCCAGCGCAGAAGCTGCAGCTGCCGAGGCTGCTGCACGGCGAACAACGTTGTTCTTCATAATTAAAAACCTCTTAGTTGAAAACCTATAGAAGGAAAAACTCGCGCTACACTCGCGATTTCTTCGCCACAGACCGTCCCTGGAAGAACCAAGTCCGACAGAACCAAGTCCGAC
>NZ_KV836283.1:0-35044 GCF_001838325.1 Corynebacterium sp. HMSC074C05 | reverse complement strand
AAGTCCGACAGAACCAAGTCCGACAGAACCCTGAGTAGATACTTAGAGACGTGCCTTTATCACTTTGTTATACAACTAGGTTCTAGTCCTGATGTCAACCGGAACCAGCTAGTTATATGTATATTCGGCGCTTTCAACGCCTCTTGTTTGTCTCTTATCGCTGGTAGGTGGAGTTATGAGTTACTTCCGAACGTGGAGTACAGCGCAGCGATGACACCATCGGCTACCCCAGAACCATCTTTTAGCTCAATCTCATCTTCAGCAAAGGGGCCACGCTCATCCAGTTCCGCTTCTGTGGGGCGCGGCTGAATCAGCGTTAGGTGTGGACCTTCACTGATAACACCACTGAAAAGACGTGCCTGACGAGCCGCCTCACCATCCGCCTGCGCCCGCACCTCATCCAGTGATGCACCCTCAAAACTGTCCGCTTGCTCCGGGGCAATCACCATAATCTCCTGTGCCAGCACGGCACCAACGACACCTGCCGGCCACGATGTCCGAGCGATAAAGTCCGCCAACTCAGGGCTACCACCTTCAATTCCCTCGGGGAGAGGTTCCTGCGCAACGACAGTCAGCGGGGCGCTGTTAATCAGCTCGTCGGCAAGCACGTCGGCAAGCGCGGCGGTGGGGACGAGGGCGAAGAGACTCGGGGCGCGGTCCCAACCTTCGGCGTGGACGTATTCGACAGCCTCGCGTACGGCGCGATTGAGTGCCTGCTGGCTGAGATGAGTCTGGGTTCCGCTGTTTTCGCTCATGACGCTTGACGACGCCCCTTTCCTGGCAACGCTGTATTAACAGCATCCTTAGTCAAATGTTAGGAACTTTATTTAGAGTAGATGACAGATAAGCGTACGACCGACTTACCAGCTCGCTGGCAAGTCAAGTTCAACTTGGACAGGAGAGACGTTGTCTCTAAACCAGACTCGACCGAGACGATCGGCGGGTGGCCGCCCGGGGTGGCTGGCAATTACCGTGTTGGTGATTGCCGCGCTGACCTTTGTTATTCCAATCGCCGTCAATTTTTATACGGACTTTCAGTGGTTCGGTGAAGTGGACTATCGAGGGGTATTCGCCACCACGTGGCTCACTCGTATCGTCCTGTTTATCACCGTAGGCCTGATAACGGGCGCACTGACATTTCTATCTATGTGGCTGGCGTGGCGCTCCCGTCCCGTCGACCTCGGGCTGACGGATCCGCGCAGCCCGCAGGCAGTGTACCGACGGATGGCTGAATCTGGTTCGAAGTCGATGTTCACCACGCTGCCTGTTGTATTCGGCGTACTCGGTGGCCTTGTGGGGCAGGGCAAATGGCAGACGGTGCAGCTGTTCTTAAACCGACAGTCCTTCGGTGAGACGGACCCGCAGTACGGCAAGGACTTGGGCTTCTATGCGTTCCAGTTGCCGCTGTGGTCGTACATCGTGTCGACGCTGGTTGTCCTGGTAGTTATTGCGTTCCTGCTGTCGCTGGTGACGCATTACTTCCTTGGTGGTATCCGCCCAGGTAATCCGACTACAGGGGAGAAGACCCGCGTTTCCAATGCGGCTCGTGCGCAGTTGGCGTGCTGGGCCGGTGTTTTCATGCTGCTCAAGGCTGTGTCTTACTGGCTGGACCGCTATGAACTGCTGAATAACAAGCAGAAGACCTTCACCGGTGGTTCCTACACCGATATCAATGCGCTGCTGCCGGCGAAGATTACGCTGCTGGTCATCGCAATTGTCGTGGCCGCTGCATTCTTCGCAGCCATTTTCTTGCGCAATCTTTCCATCCCGGCGTTTGCCACCGTGCTGATGTTGGTTTCTGCGGGGCTGATTGGCGTGGCCTGGCCGATGGCAGTTGAGCAGTTCTCGGTTAACCCGAACCGAGCTTCCAAGGAACGTGAATACATTGCGCGCAACATTGAATCGACGCGCTACCACTACGGGCTTACCGACGACAAGGTGAAGGTCGAGCGCGACTGGGGTGTTCCGGCTGAAAAGGAAGGCGATAAGGAAGCCGCGAAGGAAGGTGCGGATTCGATTTCGCGCGATGCCGCTACTCTGGCCAATATCCGAATTCTGGATCCGGAAGTGCTGCCACGTACCTTCACGCAGCAGCGCCAGCTGAAGAACTTCTATGGTTTCTCCGATCCGCTTGCCATTGACCGCTACCAGATTGATGGCGCGTCCCGTGACTTCATCGTCGCTGCTCGTGAGCTGAACCCGCAGACGCTGCAGGGCAACCAGACTGACTGGATCAACCGTCACACGGTCTACACCCACGGCAATGGTTTCGTTGCCGCGCCGGCTAACAAGGTCGATGAGGTTGCCTCTGAGTCCGGTTCCGCCCGCGGTGGTTACCCGTTGTACACCGTGGCTGATCTGTTCGAGTCCGAGGACCCGAACGGCATGAACCTGAACCTGAAGCAGCCGCGCATTTACTACGGTCCGGTTATCGCCAACAGCGATGCCGACTACGCGATTGTCGGCGGCAATGGTGACGGCAAGGACTACGAGTACGATGCTGACGGCCGAAACTTCACCTACGACGGTGAGGGCGGTGTTGGCGTTGGCGGACTTGCCAGCCGCATGATTTTCGCCACCCGTTACCAGGAACTCAACATCCTGCTGTCCGACCGCATTGGGTCGGACTCCAAGATTATCTACAACCGCGATCCGCGTGACCGTGTTCAGAAGGTCGCCCCATGGCTGACTACCGACACCAAGACGTACCCGGCTGTAGTCGATGGCCGTATGAAGTGGATCGTCGACGGCTACACCACGTTGGCCAAGATGCCGTACTCCCAGCGCATGAGTCTTCAGGAGACCACGCAGGACTCCATTAACCCGGATGGCACTCCACGCCCGCTGCCGAACAGCGAGGTCAGTTATATCCGCAACTCGGTCAAGGCGACCGTCGATGCCTACGATGGCACCGTTGAGCTCTACGAGTTCGATGAGAAGGATCCGGTGCTCAAGGCCTGGGAAGGCGTCTTCCCGGGTGCGGTGAAGCCAAAGTCAGAGATTTCCGAGGAGCTGCAGGAGCATCTGCGTTACCCGGAGGACTTGTTTAAGGTTCAGCGTGAGCTGATGGCCAAGTACCACGTCAGCGATCCGGGTGTGTTCTTCGCCAACGATTCCTTCTGGTCCGTCCCGTCCGATCCAACCGCACCGGAAGAGAAGAATCTCTCCCAGCCGCCGTACTACGTTGTTGCTTCCGATCCGAAGACCGGCAAGCCGAGTTTCCAGCTGATTTCCGCTTTCCGTGGTCTGGAGCGCGAGTTCCTCGCCGCCCAGATGAGTGCTTCCTCCGATCCGGAGACGTACGGTCAAATCACCATCCGTGCCCTGCCGACCAACACCCAGACCATGGGTCCACGTCAGGCGCAGGACACGATGATGTCCGCAGATGAGGTCGCCCAGGACCGCACCCTGCTCGAGGGTACGAACGTAGTCACCAACGGTAACCTGCTGACGCTGCCGGTTGGTGATGGCGAGATTCTCTACGTCGAACCGGTCTACACCCAGCGCAAGGGCCAGGAGACCGCATTCCCGAAGCTGCTGCGCATTCTCGTTGCTTACCGCGGTCAGGTGGGCTACGGTGCCACGGTCACTGAGGCTCTGAGCCAGGTTGGTATCGACGCTTCCGCCGTGACCAAGGTTCGAGGTGAGGAAGAGGCCGAGGAGCAGCCGGAGGATAAGGACAAGGGCGCCGCCGCCGAGTCCGACGACGAGGCGCCGAAGGAAGAGCGCAAGGTTGATGTCGCTGCGCGTGACGACGCCGCTCGCCGTATCTCCGACGCGCTACAAAAGCTTAACGACGCCCAGAAGAACGGTGACTACGCAGCCCAGGGCCAGGCACTTGCTGAGCTTGATCGTGCCGCCGCTGACTATCAGAAGGCTAACGGCCAGTAAGGTTTACAGAGAGTAAGGCTTGCAACGAGAGATTAGCCGAGAATCATAGGTTCTTATGGTCTATAGGATCCCCAGGTTGTAGCGAAACCCGCTATGACCTGGGGATTGGTCTTTGTTGGGACCTCCGTGCTACAGTTACTTCTCGTTGGCCAGAGAGGTCAGCACCCGCTGTGAGTGCTTGTAAAAGCCAGGACAGTTGACGCGGGGTGGAGCAGTTCGGTAGCTCGCTGGGCTCATAACCCAGAGGTCGTTGGTTCGAATCCAGCCCCCGCCACTAAGAAGAGACCCCTACCGGTGTAAACACTGGTAGGGGCTTTAGTTATTTCTCTTAAGGCGCACGTCCTGGGACTCAAATCGGGACTTTAGCGATGGCATTTTGTCACTTAAGCCGGTTTGGAAGTGATGGGGTTAAGTGACAATTTTCGATTTTGTGACCTTGGATGACTGTGTCGTTTTGAGGAGTCGTCTGCACGGATTTCAGAAGTCCTCTGTACTATCGCCATCCACTCCGGAGAGGCCGCGGGCGTTCGTCCACTTCATCTGGAACGCGATTCGACAGAGCGCATTCAATACGATGGTCTTTTTCTCCCTGCGAAGGATGGGGGCAGTTTAGGGTGCCAGGGTGTTGACCAGATCGAGGAATTCCTCAGCGTAGGCAATTTGCTTGCGTAGCTTTTCGTAGCGGGTGCGCGTCTCCTCACGAATGTCGGCAAGGGTGGCCTTGGCATTACTCCGTGCCTGCTGTGCGGTATCACTTTCCTGCCCGCCATCTGAACTATGAAGAATCTCCGCAGCTTCCAGGAATTCCCGCATCTGATCCAGAGTAAACCCCAGCGGTTTCATCCGTCGCACCAGCAAAACACGACGTACATCAGCCTCACTATAAAGCCTGAACCCACCAGGGCTACGCCCCGATGGGGTAATCAGGCCGACGTTGTCATAATAACGCAAGGTGGGAATCGACAACCCCGTCTGGTCAACGACCTCGCCGATCTTGAAATTACTGTTTTGCATTGCCTGTTCTCCTTCACGGTGATGTTGCCCACGGGTTCCTGTGCCTGGGTTGGCGGTTGAGTAAAACTCCCGCTACCATGACCACCATCACCAAACCTAAAGTTACTAGAGGGTTGGATTCCTTTCGGGCGTTCGCCCAGTTACCTATCCCCTCAAAGATTGGACATCTATGACTGAAACTAGCACGGCGGCCCCCCGCCCCCTCCTGAGTCCAGACGGCGCTGATGCCCCTACCGGGATCATCGCATCCTTCCGTTACGCATTTTCTTCCCCCGCCCGTATCCGTATAGAGATTCTGGCCGGACTGGCGGTATCCCTGGCGCTGATCCCTGAGGCCATTGCCTTTTCCATCCTTGCCGGTGTTGACCCAGCCATGGGTCTGTTTTCCTCGGTAGTCATGGCCATTGCGATCGCCTTTACCGGTGGCCGCCCGGCAATGATCACCGGCGCCACCGGGGCTATTGCCCTAGTCATTGCTCCTGTGGCGCGTGGTTACGGGATGGATTATTTCATCGCCACCGTCCTGTTGGGCGGTGTCCTACAAATCGTGCTCGGCGCCCTCGGTGTGGCGAAACTTCAGCGTTTTATCCCCCGATCGGTGATGCTGGGTTTCGTCAATGCACTGGGCATTATGATTTTCACCGCCCAACTCGAACACCTCATTGATGTGCCTTGGATAGTCTACCCACTCGTCGGCTTGGGTGTGGTGATCATGATTTTCTTCCCCAAGCTCACCAGTGTGATCCCCGCCCCGCTGGTCACGATTATCGTGCTCACCGGTTTGGTCATTGCCGCCGGTTTGACTGTCCCGACGGTCTCGGACATGGGCAAGATGCCGGAGACCTTACCGTCCCTGTTTATTCCGAACGTGCCGTGGACGTTGGAGACCCTGCAGATCATCGCGCCTTATGCCCTGGCCATGGCCGTGGTCGGTCTCATGGAATCGTTGATGACCGCCAAGCTCGTCGATGACATCACCGACACTCATTCCGATAAAACTCGTGAATCCTGGGGACAGGGGGTGGCTAATATTGCCTCCGGTTTCTTCGGCGGCATGGGTGGCTGCGCGATGATCGGTCAAACCATGATCAACGTCCGCGAATCCGGGGCACGTACCCGCCTATCCACCCTGTTAGCCGGTGTGTTCCTGCTGGTCCTGGTCCTGGCACTGGGCGACATCGTTGGCATGATCCCGATGGCTGCGCTGGTGGCAATCATGATCATGGTCTCGGTCGGCACCATCGACTGGCACTCGGTGCATCCACGCACCCTTAAACTCATGCCGGTCTCTGAGACCATTGTTATGGCCATGACGATTATTGCCACCCTAGCCACCAGCAACCTGGCCATTGGTGTGGTGTTGGGTGTGGTCACCGCGATGATCATGTTCGCCCGTCGGATGGCACATATCGCTTCCATTGAAAAGGTCTCCGAGATCGACGGCGACGGCGATGGCGAGATTGATACTCGTACCTACCGGGTGCATGGCCAGTTGTTTTGGGCATCAAGCAATGACCTGGTTTATCGCTTTGATTACACCGATTCTGCCCGTCATATCACTATTGATCTCACTGAGGCGGAGATCTGGGATGCCTCCACGGTCGCGACCTTTGACGCGATTACGCAGAAGTTCCAGGACAGAGGCAAAACCGTGTCCATTATCGGGCTCGACGGTCCCAGTCAGGACCGGCTGAACCGCCTGTCTGGCCGGCTTGGCACCGGCCACTAACATCCCCCGACTCGAGCACATCGACTTGGCGCCCCAACTTATAACCGGGGCGCCAGTTTATTGGTGCTGTTGCAAAGTTGGGGCATAGGAAGAGCATAAAAGAAGCGTAGCGGTTAACCGCTACGCTGTGTTGTGGGGATTTTTACTTTTTACGGTGCACGTGTTCTAGTTAGTGGTTCGTTTCTTTCCTCGGGTGATTGCGACGGTATTCCTCGACTAAGTGAGCAATACCCGGCGCAGCCTGGGACAACATCCAGGTCATAAGCGCTATAAGAACCCCTATGACGATAAGTGTTAACGCCAACCAGCCCAGTGTTGGGCCGATGCCGTTGGCCTCCTGGACGTGACCCCACAAGGCAGACACGCCGTCGGGTATGCCGAGCATACTTAGCAGCCCGTTCCCCAAGGCTCCGACAGCAACGAGTGCGATAGCAACGAAGAGAACACTGGCTGCAATCCACGAGGCAGACATGCAGGCCTTAATAAAGTTCGTGTTCGACTTTTCCATGTCGTCGTTGTACTTTTTGCGCTCTGCACGTATCTTCTCCAGCAGCTTTTCGTTGGACTCCTTCTCCTGGAGCAGGGCGCTGCGAGCCTTCTTAGATGCTTCTGCTGCCTTGTGCAGGCTTTCGGACTCTTTCGACATTGCCTCAGATACAGCTACTTCTACCAGCGGTTCCAGGCTAGAAGTCAGGCTCGAAGTCATCTGAGCGTTCAGGCTCTGGGCTACTGCTTGGCTGGAATCCTTGTCGAGATGGATGGGGCTTTCGGCTGCTTTGAGTACCAGCTGTTGCATCCTTGTCAGACGCGACATCTGCTCGCTTATCTCGATTAGGTACCCTTTTACCCCCTCCAGGCCGTTGGGCAGATCCTCGATGTTCCTTATCAGCCCGGTGATCATCTGCTGCACTTCCATCATCGTTACTTGGAAGTGACTGCTGCTCACGTAGTTCTTGTTTGCGGCGAGATTGCTTTTTACGTTCCTTAATTCGCTTTCCGCTTGCGTCAACCTCGTCGAGAAGTCGCTGGGCAGAGAACTGAGAATGTCCCCTGTATTCTCCGGCAGACTCTTCAGTTTCTCCTGCAGCGTCTTGATAGCCTTCTCCGCCTTGTCCAGGCGTGGGCTGAGAACCTTCAAGACGCTGTCCATCTTGCCTTTCGCCGCTGCTTGGGCTAGCTTCGTCATCTCGGTCACTGACACCATGATTGAATACCTCCTGGTTGTTATAGTTTTCTTCCTCCTCGTCATCGAGAAGGCTGGAGCCGTATTTCGCCTCCAGGTCGTCATCGGTTGAATTGGCTTGAAGTGCTGCAAGCTGCCGCGCAAGAAGGGCTGATTGGGCCTCGTTAACGCGTTCGGTCACACCCTCTAGCGAGTAGCTGCGGCCCAATTTTGAGCCAGCTTTAGCTGCTTTACGCTTTCGAGTACGTCCGGCCTTCGTGGTGTTCGTGAAGTAGGCATCCTCGCCGTCGTCGTCGACCAGGGCCACGGTTAGCGACTCACCCTCGGTTTTTGAGTTGGGCTGCACTTTTAGAGACAGGTTGTATTTGCCAGCAATCTCTACTGCCTTCGCCAGTGGGTCGTCAGCATCTGCCACCTGTTTATCCGCGCACAGCTCATCCATGCGCTTGCGGGCAAAATCAGCCCACGTGGCTGCGGTCAGCTCATCCACGCCCAGGCCCGTCGAGTCTGTGGACTTGCCCTCCTTGCGTGCCCTGCGCTCAGCAGGAAGCAGCGATATTTCCGGCTCTCGCTCCAGGACACGCATCCCCAAATCGCGCATCAGCTCGTCGTTGATATTGCGCAGCTTGTACCAGTTGCGCATATCCCGAGGTGCAGCCTTCTTTGTCTGCGTATCGTGGTTGGCAAAGACGATATGGTTGTGGACACAGCCGCTTTTACTGTCGGTGTGCGTAGCCACGGTAAACGGAACTCCCGTGCCCTGCGTCAGCCGCATCGCCAGCTCTGAGCCAGCCGCATTAGCCCGAGCTACATCGGCCGGGTTATCCTTATCCAGCTCGTCTTTAGCCCACGATTGGATATAAATAATTGCTTCGTCAGTGCGCTGAGCCGGAGCATATCGCTCCATTTCTTCCACACTGGCTTCCATGAAGTCCACACCCGACCAACGGCCAGCCGTAGCCTCCGGAGAAAACGATTCAGCGTTGGGCTGAACCGTGCATAAGGCATCAGCTCGCACCTTGCCCTTGCGGGCATTGTCTGCCGTTCCATAGACGGCATAGACCGTCGCCGCGCGGATATTCTGGCTGTAGTTAATCTTGATTGTGGACAAAGCCCTTCACCTCTTTACGAAGAGAAGAAACCTCGGAAGCAATCGCTTCTACAGCCTCAGACACAGGTGCAACGCCGTCGATATTCGCGCGCCGCGCCACCTGGTTCAGATTGACACCAATCCGACGCAGTTGGTCATTCATCTCGTCTAGGCGGCGCAGAGTGTCCGGGGCCAAACGCTTCTGCGTTAGTACGCTCCCCTCCTCTGCGAGGACGTAGAGAGCTTCCCGGAACACGACGGCTTTTTGCACCCCTGAAACCCGTGCAACCTCCTCGACAAATCGGTCTAAATCCTTATCGAGGCGCACGGTTGTACGCGAATATGCCGAGAACTTGTCTCGCATATCCACCTCCTACATGTCGTGCTTACTGTGGCAGGGTGGCCCCGACTGCTGATGCAGCCAGGGCCACAGTCTGTTTGTGAGGGTCACGCTTCTCCGGTGTCGGCCCCCTGAATCTGCTGCGCAGATTCAGGCGTACTCGCCACCGTCAAAGACGGCCCTCACAAACAGGCGGCGAGCAAGCTCCATCGCAAAACATGGCAACGTGGTTGCGCTGGCACTACTACAAGCGGGGACGGGACTTCGCATCTCAGAGGCGCTGGCGGCGACGAGACAATCTGTAAAAGTCGCTAATGGGCAAATCGCGATCAGCATTACATCTGATCAATCCAAAACGCACAGAGGCCGTTCTATCCCGTTCCTGGACAAGCGTGTCGAAAAGTTTTGGTTAAACCGGCTCGACGGACTAGGAACGACCGACCCACTGATCCCTTCGCCAGGAGACAAGCAGGCGCACTGGCGCACCGACAACGCCGTGAAAGCGTCAGCGGCTCTGTTTAAAGATGTCGGCGCGCAGGTCCAGGACGACCACATCGCTTTAATGAGATCCCATGACTGGCGCACGGTGCTCAATAACCGGGCCATCGCGCGAGGGGTGCCCGCCCAGGTGCGTGCAGCCTACTTCGGGCATGACGTCGACGTGAACGCGCGCAACTACACGGATTGGACTGATGTCGACGCTATGCGGGGAGCCTTGAATCTCGGTGAAGAAAGTGGGACTCAAAACGGGACTTAAGAGTCGGTAATCCGCGGTAAGGCGCAGTAAGGCCCAGTATGCTTATACCTCTCTAATCAGCAGGTAAAAGGGTAATAACTGCAGGTGGCTCGAACTTGAGGGTGAGAACCCAGAGGTCGTTGGTTCGAATCCAGCCCCCGCCACTAAGAAGAGACCCCTACCGGTGCAAACGCTGGTAGGGGTTTTCTTTATTTGGGGGTCAAATCACCGTTTGGGGGTTAAGCCGTTAGGTAGTCGTTGGGTCTGACGAACTCGCGCACTTCACAACCGGGCATTGAAGGACGGTCATCAGAAATGCAGCGTGAGGCGCTGCTCGATTAGTCGGGCTGAAGGTACTTAGCTTGAGGGGATTGCTGGGTTGATTCTGGTCGACTTGCCTCAGCTCATGTACGCGCTGCTAGCTTTCGGTTTCACATATCGATGAGTTATTCACTTATGGATACGCTGGAGCGCATCGATGGGTGAATCATGCATCGATAAGTGAGCGCAATACTGGCAAAACGGTGGGAAGACAGCTGCCAGACAGGCCCGGACAGCCCACGCTGGGCTCGCAAATGTGGGCGGTGTGGGAACTTCTACAAAGCCCTGGCTTTCGATTTCTTTAACCAGATCATCGGCGGAATCAACAGAGCCAGGCCACCGATAAGTGCGACCCCACCGAATAGCCACACCAGTCCGGCGATGATGGCGATGGGGGCGAGGATGGCCGCCGCGATTTCGAATGGTGCGAAGCCCACGTAGGCCATGCCGAACTCCTCGAGAGTGCCGGATTTCTGCTCCGGGTCCACAATCTTCAGGACGGCGATACCCGTGGCTACGGAAGCGGTTGCCCAGCCCCAGCTGAATACGGCGCGCTCGAACCAACCATGTTCGAAGACTCGTGGTGCGACGTAGAAGAACACCACCAGGCAGAAGGCCAGACCCACGACGAACAGAATAATCAGCGGGACGATGTAGGTGGCCACTACTGCCGGCACAATCGACGCGATGCCCACTGCAACCAGGAAGTCCGTCGACGCGCCGGAGACCGAACCCATCAACTTCGTATCCAGGTAGTGCGGTGCCTTAATCAGGTGCAGTACTCCAACACCCGCCAGGCCGACGAGGAAGGCCATCGCGAACAGCGGGAAGCTCAAGGCCGGGAAAGCGTCATTGACCAAGTTAGTCAGGATATTCGCCAGGAAGAGCGTCCCCGCCAGTGCCGCGACATGCAGCGCAATCGGCTCAATTGAGGACGGGCTCGTGGTCGCACGTCCCACGCTTGGACGCTGGCCGGGAAGAGAGATAATGCCGGTACGCATGTCCTCCGGCAGTTTATCCAAGGCGGGCAACTCGTTGGTGTGCCCCTTCTTTGAACCCCAGCGGGCAAAGATAACGCCACCGACAATTGCGGAAAACATGCCCACCGCGGCGGCTGTAAAGCCCAAACTCGTGGCCTCAGTCCCGGCCGAGTCCAGTGCGCCACCAACTGCTGCTGCCACACCGAAACCGCCGACGAAGCCGACGGGCAGCATGATGCCGAACCAGTCCGGAGTATTGAACAGCGGGGCGAAAAGAATCACGCCAAGCAGTGCGAAGAAGCCCCACTGTGCCAGGTACATGCCCACGGAATAGGACCACATTGTTCGCGCGCGCTGGCGAACCTTGGCATCGAAGTCCATTGTGAACGGCAGGGCACCGAAGACTGCGGCGATTAGAATCGTCGCATAGTCGCCGAAGTGCTCGCTGAACTGGATGATCCCCAAAGCGTTGGGGCCTAGTAGCAAGCCGAGTAGGCCTGCAGTAATCGGTGCAGGAATGAGGAGCTTCTGGAACCAGGGGATGAATCGCCGCATCAAATTACCGATGATGAGCAGCAACGAAATCCAACCGATATCCATCAAGACGTCGAAGGGCGTGTAACCATCCACGGGAATTGATTACTTTTCTCGTTGGTGGGGTTTCACCAATGAGCAATTATGTGAATCGCATCGTCAATTCATAGAAAAATTAGAATAAAACCATAGGAATGCCTCACGATTGTACGTCAGTTACCGAGAGATTTTGTGGCTTCAGTCACGTTTAAGTTCCTCGCATGCACGATAAAAGCCGCCTACCCAGTACTTTCCGGGGAGGCGGCTTGTGGTTGTGGTTAGACGGTTCTACTGTCGGCCATTCCTAACGCGCGACCAGGCTGCTGCGACAACCAGGCCAACGCACGCGATGGCGAGGTAACCCCACATGTGATCGGCGCTGGTCTGAATGGTCTTTGGCGGAGCAGGAGTGTTCTCCGCGGTCAGCACGCTTTCTGTGTCTCGGCCAGAGGTGATGTCATCGATCCAGTCAGCCGTGCCAGCGAGGGTGGTGATAGCTGCGCTGGGGGAGGGGAGGTCAGGGTCGCCATTGGAGGTTCCGGCAGTAGCCAGGCCCGCGAGCTTACCGTCGACGAAGAACGGGCCGCCGGAGTCACCGCCCTGCATACCCGCGCCAGAGACGGAATGTGCGTCGAGGATGGCGCTTTGAATCATTGGCATCATGGCGGCGTCGGCTGGGATGCTTTCCGTTCCTGCGGGGATCGACTCGGTTTTGGAGTCATCTGGCTTTACTGCATCCGGCATGGCACCGCCCGGAACAGCCTCACCAGGAGCGGCCCCATCTGGAGCAGCCTCACCTGGAGTTCCATCAGCCGGTCCTCCGCCTAGCAACTCATTGACGACCATCTTGGTCATCGGAAGCTGCCCGGATCGTGCCATGGACGAACTGCTACTCCAGCCATAGAGAGTTCCCGTCTGTCCAGGTGTTGGGATATCGCGGGAAACATTCGCGGGTGTTGCGTCAGTGACCTTTTGGGTCAGGTGGAGCAACCCCGCATCAGACATTGGAGACAGCGCCCAAGAATCGGCATCGTAGACCTTCCCGCCGATGCGGGCCTGGGTCCCTTCGTTGTTCACAGACTCCAGGCAGTGGCGTGCAGTGAGCACCCACTGGTCGGCAACCAGCGTCCCGGTACAGTCACCGAAATTGCCGATTTTGCCAATCTTCAGCGCGGCCACAGAACTGCTTTCAGCATTCGCAGGTGCGGGTTCGCCGTTTTCCAATGCAAGAGCTGGGGCTGCAGATAGAAGCAGGGTGCTGCTAACAATTGCTGCGATGGAAAAAGATGTTTTCTTCACGGTTATTTCCCTTTCCCAGAAGGAACAATGGCCTTGATTGCGGTGGCAACGAGTTTTTCGGCAGGGCCCTGTCCGACACATTTCTTCCAGAGGCTAGCAATGACGAGGAAGAATACGATGAAACCGGCTGCGGACAACGTGGAATGCAATACAACATTCTGCTGCCAATAAAACGCGGTGAGAACGTGCAGGATGTAGATAGTCAGTGACATTGTTCCCATAGCCGCGAATGGGTAAACCACAGCTGGGAAACGATCGCCTACGAACAGGCACAAGTGCAACACAATAGCGGCAACAGCGACGGAGAGGATGATTTCTCCGAAGACGCCAGTGTGTCCGGTAAAGCGGAGCCAGCCAGCAATCTCGGGATCAAATCGGAAGTACATGCCGACGGCAGTGATGACAACGCTGACAGCGGTAACAATCCAGCTCAACCGAGTATTAGTGCTGGTCTCAGAGGTGGAAGTGCTTTGCAGGCGACCGCGCAAGTAGACGTCGTAAAGCAGCATGCCGCCGATGAAATATGCAATCCACGCGAGTAGCGGATAGATCTGTGGCAGCGTCATAGGCGCGTACTTGATTGTGGCGGCGATGGTTGCGGCGATGAAGAAGCCGACTCGCCACCAGGTTCCGAGCGCTGGCATCCAGGAAACCAGCATCATTACCAGGCCCATGATGACGAGGACCACCTGAATTTCTCCACCGACCGGCAATAGTGCCAGGCCGATGAGAATGATCAGGGCACCGCGGGTGATTAGACGCAAGAAGGTAGTGCTGCTGTAATTACGGCCGATGATCATCATTGTGGCGCCGGCGATGATGGCGAACAGTGATGAGGGTAGGCCAGAGAGCACAACCTTTGTGCTCCAAAGTAGTGAGGCCATATGGACAATAATCATGCCGATGATGGCGAGTGAGCGCGCTATATCAAGCCCCACGATTCGGGTAGGTTTATTCACCCCAGATTTCTCCTTTACTACAACGTATAGGGAGGTGCTCTTTGGTAAAAAGCACTCTCTACAAATGGCGTATTGAAAACGACTTTCTAGTTGTAGCAGCCGAATCTGACAATACATTAAGTGAGCATGTGTAAAACACAGTGTTTCGTTTGTGTTTTTACTGGGAAACTAGCGTGTTCAAAAAGCCCAGGGGCACGCGTAACCTAGTGGCATGAGATCAATGCTGACGAGTTTCACCTGGGCTGAGGTGCCAGGAGTCTTCCTCGCGTACCTGTTGATTATTGCCATCCCCACCGCTCTCGCTTGGATGGGTGCCGCGTGGCTGGCCAAAAAGTCCGGTGAGCGTATCGCGTTTGGGCACACGATTTTCGTCTTTGTCGCAGCATTCCTAATCTGCTTTTGTACGCTCGCGTGGACGCTCGAGGGCGAATACGACTACTCGCCATGGCAGGTTTTCTGCAGTGGCTTCGCGATGGTCATCCTTACTGCCTCTGCCATGATGCGCGTGCCCGCCCCAACTCTGAACCTTCTGCCCACGTGGTGGGCAGCGGTCGCCGGCTATGCCCTGTGCTGGAGCATCATCGCCGGCACTGACGACACCACCGGGCTTTGGGGAGTCGGTCTGATATTCCTGCTCCTCGGCCTCATCGCAGGCGTCGGCGCAGTCGTGTGGCTTACGCTGGCGATAAGGAGGCTTTTGTTGGATTCTGCCGCTTAGGGATTCTTAGTGGGACGGAGTCCGACAGCTAACTCGTCGATACGGCGCTCGAGGTCATCGCGAATCAGGTCCATGCGTTCTTCTCCGTCGATACCTCGTTTTGAAGGCTCGTCAGTAAGCCAGCGCTCGAGTGAGCCTTGAGCGTCCGAGGGGAGCTCTACATGAGCGGCATCGCCGATGATGACAACACGATCTGCAGTCCGGAGAATCGTGGGGTCAATGGGCTTTGGTGATGCACCGTCCATAGAGGCGCCGATTTCTGCAACTGATTTAGCTGCAAGCGCATTGGTAGTAGTTTTGGGGTTCGTTCCTGCTGAAAGGGCGGTGAACTGCGTGGCATATTTTGCACGCGCAATGGCCTCGGCCATCTGGGATTTACCGGCATTTGCCACGCAGATGAAAAGTACCTTCGGGATTTCCTTCATTTCAGAATCCTTTTTCTATAGTTTTTCCGGTACGGAAAGGTCATTGGGGAAAAGGCGCGGCCCGAGCCAGCGGGTGACGTAGACAAGTGCAACGAGTACGGGTACTTCAATAAGTGGTCCAATCGTTCCCGCAAGTGCTTGCTGGGACAATGGGCCGAAGGTGCCAATCGCAACCGCAATTGCCAACTCGAAGTTATTTCCGGCGGCCGTAAAGGCAATCGATGCGGAGGTTGCGTAGTTCATGCCCGCGGCCTTGGCCGAAGTGAGAGCGATCGCGAACATGGCGAGGAAGTAGATCACTAGTGGTAGCGCCACTTTCGCAACGGTCCAGGGATTCTCAAGAATCTGCTGTGACTGAAGTGCAAAGAGCAACACGATTGTGTATAGAAGGCCGGCAAGCGCCAATGGTGAGATTTTGGGCAAGTACTCATTTTCATACCAGTCGCGACCACGGGTGCGTTCACCAATTATGCGTGATGCCGCGCCGGCCAGAAGCGGAATACCGAGGAATACCACTACGGATAGTGCGATTGCCCAAAAAGAAAAGGTAGCGGAAGTGGTTTCCAGTCCCAACCAGGAGGGCAGAATCTGCAGGTAGAACCACCCTAGAGCGCCGAACATGAGAATTTGAAATAGCGAGTTTACGGCCACCAATACGGCAGCGACTTCAGTATCGCCGCAAGATAGGTCGTTCCAGACCAAAACCATTGCAATGCAGCGGGCGAGACCGACGATAATCACGCCAGTGCGCAGTTCTGGACTATCACTGAGGAATACCCAGGCAAGGGTGAACATCAGTGCGGGGCCGAGAATCCAATTGAGGAAGACTGTGATGCCCATCAGCTTCCTGGATGTCAAAATTTTGCCCGTTTTGTCGTATCGAACCTTTGCGAGCGGTGGGTACATCATGACCAGCAAGCCGATGGCGATTGGTACGGAAATTGTCGCAATTTTTGCCTCTGCCAGCCAGTTCACAAGTGACGGTGCAATTTTGCCCAGAATGAGGCCAATTGCCATTGCAGCTGCAATCCATAGCGGCAAGAAGCGATCTAGGAAGCTGAGTGACTTTGTAGTCTGTGTCATAGTTTCCTGTGTAATCAATATATCGATGATTGTCAATATATTTAGAGAGGGGCCGTGTAGCCTCAACAGGTATGGACGAAATCTCAGAATGCTGTGCACTTGGCGGTCGGCCTCTCGACGCGGCGGAAGCGCAGGCTGCGGCAACTCTCTTCAAAGCGCTGGCGCAACCGGCGCGCCTGCAAATTTTGTCTCAGCTCGCTGCCGCTGGCTGTAGTCCGATGACCGTGGGGGAGCTGGCCGCTGTTTCTGGGCTTAGTCAGCCGACGGTGTCACATCATTTAAAGACCATGGCGGATGCCGGGCTGCTAACTAGGTCTAAGAGTGGACGGGTAGTAACCCATGAGGTACGCCCGGAGGTATTTGCTGAGCTGCGACGTATCCTGGATATCGGTCACGCGGACGGGAGATAGTGAGCCGCTCGCCGCAAATTGCGATAGGTCGGAAAAGTCTGTTTACCCGTTCAGGCGCTTGACGACGGCGTCGTGAAGCAGCCCATTCGTCGCAACGGCGTCCCCGCCGTGCGGCCCGTCGACTCCCGCTAGGGAAGTGAAGCGGCCGCCAGCCTCCTCCACCAGGATCGCGAGCGCTGCCAGGTCCCACAGGGAAACCTCCGGCTCTGCTGCGACATCGACCGCACCCTCCGCTACCAGGCAGTAGGAGAAGAAGTCGCCATAGCCGCGCAGGCGCCAGGCGTCATCGGTGAGACCGATGAAGTTGTCGCGCAAATCGCGCTCGGCCCAACCTGTGAGCGAAGAGTTGGAAATTGAGCAGTCCGCGATGTTCGCCACCTTCGAGACCTCAATGCGGCGCTCAGCGGCGTCCCAGCCGCCGACCTGCACGCGCTTGAATGCGCCGTCGCCCTTGGACGCCCACCAGCGACGTCCCAGCGCAGGTGCGGAGACCACGCCGACAACGGGCTTACCGTCCTCCAACAGGGCAATCAAGGTGGCCCAGACCGGGACATTGCGCACGAAGTTCTTAGTGCCGTCGATGGGGTCGATGACCCACTGACGGCCCTCAAACACAGCTTCGCCACCGAATTCTTCGCCGAGAACCTCATCGCTCGGGCGCTTGTCCGACAGAATCTCGCGGAGCAGCTTTTCGCACGCGATATCGGCATCGGAGACCGGTGTGAGGTCGGGCTTGGACTCGACGACTAGATTGGCCGCCTCAAAGCGGGACATTGTGAGGTCATCGGCTGCGTCGGCAAGCGAGAGTGCGAGGGCGAGATCTTCGGAGTAAGAGGTGGTCATGGCCGAAATTCTAGCGCAGAACCTCACGTAACTCTGCGACCTGGCCACTTGAGCCCGCGAGCTTCCAGCGCCCCACCGACGTGCCTTCGCCGCCTGCGCCCGTAATAAGCGCATATCCAGGCAGCCAGTCCCAGGCCGCGACGTCGCGCTGGAACCATACGCCGATGCGGCTGTCGGCCACGCCGGCCATATCCACCGACGCTGAGCCCAGCATGCGCCAGGTAGCGCTGCGGGACACTGCATCCAGCCAGGACTTTGTGGCTGTGACCTCGGATTCCTCGCTCGAGTTCACCACCGTGGTGTGGAGGTAGGTCGCTGCGCAGACTTCCGAAAGCGGGTGGTCAGTGACCCGGAGATCGTCAACAGTGCCGTCAATGTTGATACGAGTGGTCGGGAGACTGGGGCCACCAATCCAGCTTTCGCCCGTGGCCGGACGGTGCACCGCGCCGAGGATGACCTCGTCCGGATTGTTCGCATCTCCCATAACCAGCGCCAATGCGCTGCACCAGTAGTCCGAACCAGTGGTGAAGTTGTAGGTGCCATCGACAGGGTCAATCACCCACGTGCGACCAGACTGGGACTCCTTCGCCGACCCTTCCTCGCCAAGGATGCCGTCCTCCGGGCGGAGCGCGGCCAAAGCCTCGACGACGAACTTCTCCGCTGCGCGGTCGGCCGCGGTGACGACGTCGGAAATCGATGTCTTGTACTCCGTGACCAGGCCTTCGTCGCGCATGCGAGCAGCAATGGCAGCGGCACGCTTCACGATGGCAACCGCAACACTGGTATCCGATGCCACAATCGACTCGGACACTTGGGTGAGAAAGAGTTCTAGGTCCTGGCTGGAATCTTGGTGCAGGTCCTGGCTGGAATCTTGGCTGGCGGTGGATTCAGACATACGTCCTATTGTGCACCGAAACAGGCGGTATAGCTAAGGTAGTACCCGTGAACCCGGATCTGAATGCTGACCTCAAAGAACTCGACGCGACGCTGACCACCATTGAGAAGGTGGTCGATGTCGACGAGCTTTCCGACCGGATCAGGGAGTTGGAAGCCCAGGCCGCCGACCCGTCGCTGTGGGATGACCCCGACCACGCGCAGCAGGTCACCAGTGCACTGTCGCAGGCGCAGGCGAAGAAGAAAAAGATCGACTCGCTGCGCGGGCGCCTCGACGATCTCTCCGTGATGTATGAACTCGCGGAAGAGGAGGGCGACCCCGACGCCGTCGAGATGGCCGATGCCGAACGCGCTGAGCTGCGTGCCGACATCGAATCCCTCGAGGTCACGACGATGCTTTCGGGGCCTTACGACGAGCGCGAGGCGGTCATCAACATCCGCTCCGGTGCCGGTGGTGTGGATGCCGCTGACTGGGCTGAGATGCTCATGCGCATGTACCTGCGCTGGGCCGACAAGCACGGGCATAAGGTCGAGGTTTACGACACGTCCTACGCTGAAGAGGCCGGTATTAAGTCCGCTACTTTCGTCGTCCATGGCGAGTACATGTACGGCACCCTCTCGGTCGAACAGGGCGCGCACCGGCTGGTTCGTATTAGTCCTTTCGACAACCAGGGACGCCGTCAAACTTCCTTCGCTGAGGTCGAGGTGCTGCCGGTTGTGGAGGAAACGGATCACATCGACATCCCCGAGTCAGACTTGCGTATCGACGTCTACCGCTCCTCCGGCCCAGGTGGGCAGTCGGTGAACACCACGGACTCCGCGGTCCGGCTTACGCACGTCCCGACCGGCATCGTGGTGACTTGCCAGAACGAGAAGTCCCAGCACCAGAACAAGGCATCTGCCATGCGAGTTCTGCAGGCGAAGTTGCTGGAGAAGAAGCGCCAGGAAGAGCGCGCGGAGCTGGATGCTCTCGGCGCAGGCGGCAATGCCTCGTGGGGTAACCAGATGCGCTCCTATGTGCTGCACCCGTACCAGATGGTCAAGGATCTGCGTACCGAATACGAAGTCAACAACCCACAGTCGGTCCTCGACGGTGACCTAGACGGTTTCATCGAGGCCGGTATTCGCTGGCGCATGGCTCAGCAGTCCGAAGGCGAGTAGCGCTAGAAGGGCGGTTCGTCTTCGGGCGCTTCCGGTGCCTCGGGTGTTTCCGGTGTGGTGGGTTCGTCGGCTTCTCCGTTTCTCTCGTTTTTGTTCATTCCCAGTTCTTCGCGAGCCTGATTTGTCAGCTCCTGTGATTCGCGGAGGTGTTCCAACCTCTGCTCGTTGTATTCCTTGAGTGTCTGTGCTTTCTTTGTCTTGCGCAGGTCGAAAGAGTAGCGACCGTGGCCGGCGAGCGGTCCTGATTCTGTGCTGATAAGCGCAGCTTTTTCGGTGCTTTGATCAGTGACGGAGGTCCAGTACTCCACGCCGTCGATATCGCGCACGACATTCCAAAGACCGGCCGTTTTTAGATTGTGGTGACGGCGGCATAGGCAATGGAGGTTAGGCGTTTCGGTTTGGCCACCTTCTTCGGGATTCTCGTGGTTATACGGCTGAATGTGGTCGATGTCGCACTTCGTTGCATCGACATCGCATCCGGGAAAGCGGCAGGTGCCGTCTCTACCTTGGACGTAAGTACGCTGTCGCTCTGTTGGCGAGTACTTTTCCGTTTTCTCGTCCGCTAGTAGCCGGATGCTAGTGACTCGATCGAGCCAGGATTCAGTGGCGATTTTGTTGATCCACCCCAGACCGCCGATCCATGCCTCCTGCGGCTTGTCTTGAGTAAGTGGGCAGTACAGATTCAATGTGGCGGTGACCTGAGCAGTCCCGTGCAGAAGGTGTGAAAAAGCCTCGACGAAGTCGCAGTCCTGATCAGCGGTAATTTCTTCCAAGACTTTCTGAAACTCAATTGCCCGCTCAGGCATCAGTTCCATGGTGACTTCAGTGAGGTTGTTCTTTAACTCGAACTTTATAGATTCGCCAGCTTTTTGCTCGATGCCTTTTTGAAACGAAGTAATCGGCGGGTCGTACTCATTTTTAGGGCGCAATAGCGGGCTGACTTCATTAATAAATCGCTGAATATTCTGTTGAAGACTCCGAACTCCGCGAAGAACTTCACCATTGACTCTCGGCGTGATCAGTTCGAGGAGATGGTCTTCGAAATATTTCACAGTAGAGGAGTCATCCAAGGGGAGGATGGCTGTGGCAATGACCCGCATGTGGGGAAGCGGTAGCTGTGCGCGTTTGAGCAGAAGCTCTTTCAACCGCGGGAGCCGCTCTAGCTGCATCCCGATATCGATGTACTGGAGTGTTCTCCCGCGCGACATGCCAAGAGCTGGAGCGATTTTGGCGATGTAATCTTCGACATCTTTTGTTGAAGAAGACGGAACACAAGCAAGGGCAAGCTGCAGATCAGCTCGATTACGGTCAATTCCAAGACGTGCTGGTGCTGTTTGAGAAATCTCATGGTGAAAGCGTGGCGCTGTTGCTTCCATCGCCGCAGCGTAAGTGCGTTTCCGTGGTATATGTTCCCCGCTGGCCATTGTTGAATCCCCCTGAAAGATAAGGCCTGGACGTTGAAATGTTGAAATAAGGAAGAGATAGTGAAAATATTTTCGACTAACTCTGAGCGAATTTTCCGAGCTTTAAGCAGCTCGGCGACGTTATTTGGTGTTTTTAATCCTCGCGTTTAATCTTTCATCGCTCATTTTAATCGAACAGGTAAGCGAAGTAAAGGGTGATTTAAAGATTTTGGGGAAAATAGTTTCGAATACTGTCGTAGTGTGCACTTCCGTGTGGTCGCGCGCTCTGGGGGGGGCAACGCCACCCGGTCCCGCAGCCTCGCTACTCCAGCGCCCAATTCCACGCATTCCAGAGTGACTTGAGTGGCTTAAGTGATTAGAGTGTCTATCTATGATCACTTTCGACGGGGTTACCAAGTCCTATTCGACTTCTAGCCGACCAGCTCTAGACGACGTTTCAGTCCACATAGATAAAGGTGAGTTTGTCTTTCTCATTGGACCGTCGGGCTCTGGTAAGTCGACCTTCCTGCGCCTAATGGTGCGTGAAGAGAAAGTGGATTCAGGAAAACTGACGGTCGCAGGCCAGGATCTGACCAAGATTTCTCGCCGCAACATCCCGAAATTGCGCCAAAAGGTAGGGTACGTCTTCCAGGACTTCCGCCTGCTGCCAAAGAAGACCGTGTACGAAAATGTCGCGTTCGCATTGCAGGTAATTGGCAAGCCGAAGGCGAAAATCGACAAAGCTGTTCCGGAAACGCTTGAAATGGTCGGGCTCTCGGGCAAGGAAAATCGCTACCCGCACGAGTTGTCTGGTGGTGAACAGCAGCGCGTTGCCATTGCTCGAGCCTTCGTCAACCGCCCGCTCATCTTGCTTGCCGACGAGCCCACCGGCAACCTCGACCCAAGCACTTCCGGTGACATCATGCTCTTGCTTGACCGCATCAATCGCATGGGCACGACGGTTATCGTGTCGACTCACGACAACGATGCCGTGGACTCCATGCGTCGCCGCGTGTTGGAGCTGGAGCTGGGGCGTCTCGTGCGTGACGACGCCACGGGTGTTTACGGTCTGAACAATTAGCAGACAGTCCATCGGTAGAAGAACTCATTCGAAAGGTATTACTGACCTATGAAGACTCGCTTTGTCCTCGGTGAGGCTTTCTCCTCCTTGGGCCGAAACATCACGATGACCATCGCGATGATTATTACGACTGCGGTGTCGTTGGCGCTGCTTGCGACCGGCATCCTGGTTACTGAGCAGACCAGCCGCACGAAGGATCTCTATCTCGATCGCGTAGAAGTGCAGATCGAACTGAATGAACAAATCTCCGCCGAGGACCAAACTTGCTCCTCGCCGGAGTGTGCTGAGGTCGTCGGCAAGCTTGAAGAGACTGACGGCGTTGATTCGGTGACCTTCCGAAATCGTCAGCAAAACTTTGACCACTTCGTGGAGATGTTTAAGGATAGCGACCCCGTGCTCGTAGAAAATGCGACGCCGGAGTCGCTGCCGGCTGTCGTGATGGTGCGTCTGAGCGACCCGACCGATGTCAGCCCGCTCGATCCGATTCGGGAGCTGCCACAGGTCGACCACGTTACTGACCAGCATGAAGAGATCGGTACTGCAGCTCAGAACCTGGACTCGGTGCGAAATGCGACCTTCCTGCTGGCGGCGGTGCAGGCCGTTGCCGCTGTGTTCCTGATTGCGAACATGGTCCAGATTGCGGCGTTCTCGCGTCGTAAGGAAGTTGAGATTATGCGCATGGTCGGTGCCAGCCGCTGGTTCACACAGGCGCCGTTCGTCCTCGAGGCTGTGATTGCGTCGCTGATTGGTGGTCTGCTGGCTATTGGTGCGCTGTTCCTGGGTAAGGCGACGGTCATCGATCCGGCGCTGAGTAACCTGTACAAGGCACAGCTTCTGGCGCCGCTGACCAACGGCGATATTGGTGTGGTGGCGCCAATCGTGGTCATTATCGGCATGGTCTTCGCGGGGCTTGTTGCACAGGTCACGCTGCGTCTTTACTCGCGTGACTAGGGCTCCAATTAGGTTTGCGATTAGACCCCTCGGTTAAACCCGGTGAATAGGGTCAGGGCAGGGTGCCAGGTAAGCTGAGGACTATGAATAATGACGACGTCCAGCGCCCACCGAAGCTCGACAAGAAGGCTTATGAGGCCGAGCTCAAAAAGCTCCAGGCAGAGCTCGTCGAAATGCAGCAGTGGGTGGTAGAAACCGGTGCCCGAATTGTCATCGTGATGGAGGGTCGTGACGCCGCCGGCAAGGGGTCGGCCATTAAGCGCATCACGCAGTACCTGAATCCCCGTACCTGTCGCATTGAGGCTCTGCCGGCTCCGACGAGCCGTGAGCAGGGTCAGTGGTACTTCCAGCGTTATGTCGAAAAGCTGCCGACTGCCGGCGAAATCGTGATTTTCGACCGCTCCTGGTACAACCGCGCCGGCGTTGAGCGCGTCATGGGCTTCTGTACCTCGCAGGAGTACCGTCGCTTCCTGCACCAGGCTCCAATCTTCGAGCGTCTGCTGGTTGAAGACGGCATTATCCTGCGCAAATACTGGTTCTCCGTGTCGGACGAGGAGCAGGTTGCTCGCTTCAAGTCCCGTCGTGAAGATCCGCTGCGCCGCTGGAAGCTCTCGCCGATGGACCTGGAGTCCATCACTCGCTGGGAGGACTACTCCCGCGCTAAGGATGAGATGTTCATCCACACTGATATCCCGTCCGCACCGTGGTTCACGGTTGAGTCCGAGGACAAGAAGCGCTCGCGTATCAATGTCATCAACCACCTGCTGACCACCATTCCGTACGAGCACATTCAGCGGGATGTTCCGGAAATTCCGGAGCGTCCGGAGTCTGAGGGGAGCTACGAGCGTCCGCCGCGTACTGAATTCCGCTATGTGCCGGACGTTGCCGCGAAGCTCGAAGCTGACCGTGTGAAGGGTGCAGGCAAGTCCGATAAGAAGGGCAAGAAGCACAAGAAGGACAAGAAGGGCAAGAAGAGCAAGAAGAAGTAGCTTCTTTGTTTAGGCAGTTCTCGCCGCGGTCAGTCGTTCCATCAAGCCAGAGCCTTTCCATAGATAGTTATCTGTGTCACACTGGGTGACATGACTGCTACTGATAACGGTTCTGGCACTGCACGCACCGAGGTCAATGAGCCAAAGGTGCTGCGAGAAGTCCACGGGCGATCTGGTCACCTTCGGTTGAACAGGCCGAAGGCACTTAATTCGCTCGATTTAGATATGGTCACCGAGGTCGTCGAGGGGCTCCGCGCATGGCGTGACGACGACTCGGTGGATCACATTGTTGTTTCATCCGGTCACCCCAAGGCGTTTTGTGCCGGTGGTGACGTGCGCGCAGTTCGGCAGGCTGTGCTCGATGGTGTTCCGGAGCAGGGGGAGAAGTTCTTCCGGGACGAGTACGAGATGAACGCGATGATTGCGGAATTTGCGCAGTCCAAACCATATATCGCGATTATTGATGGCATCGCTATGGGTGGTGGCCTGGGAGTTTCCATGCACGGCTCCCACCGAATCGTGACTGAGCGAGCCAGCGCCTCCATGCCAGAAATGGCAATCGGCTTTGTTCCCGATGTGGGCATTACCTATTTTTCGCAGCATGTGAACACTCAGTTGGGCGGACCCTCGCCCGCGATTGCTCGGTTTGCAGGACTGACCGGTTACCGCCTAACTGCGGCGGACATGCTGTGGGCTGGATGGGCAACGCATGCGGTGCCATCCGCGCAACTGGACGAGTTCGTCGCGGCACTGGACCGAGACGGAATTGATTCGGCGCTTGCGGAGTATGCGCTCGATGTGGACTCGGCTGAGGCTCGTGAGCTGCTCGGTGAGCCGCAGCTGGCCGAGTGGAGCGATTGCATCGAGGCCTGCTTCGGCGCTGATAGCTGGTTGGAGATTGAGCGTGCTCTCAACGAAGCCGCTGAGGCTGGCTCCTGTGCGTCGTCAACAGTGGAGACCTTCCGCGATCTGCTGGCACCCGCCAACCCGGAGAGTCTCGTGGCGGCAGTGGAGCTCTATGCAGCGAACGCGGGTCCGGAGGTTACGCTGCAGGAGGCTCTGAACCGGGAGATGAAGCTCGGCGCTTACATGCGTCAGCACCCCAATTTTGTCGAAGGCGTGCGGGCGGTTTTGGTGGACAAGGACCGCGACGCCACCTTCAAGCCCGCCTCCGTTCAGGAGGTCGATGTCGAGGGGATTCGTCAGCACCTGAGCTAAACAAAACTGTGACGGCCCGTAGTCGGCGCAAAATCATCGGCAATCATGGCCGCCAATTCGAGATAGCTCTGGGTAGTGGCGGGCTGGAGATTGTCCAGCTCGATATTCGCGCCATTCGCAATGTGCGGGTCATAGGGGATGACCTGCACTGCGCGGCAGCGCTGGGCAAATAGTTCGTGCACGGTCTCTGTGGACAGCCCCTGTTTATTTAGCTCGTTGACCACCACGACAGTGGTAGAAACCAGCCGTTCGAAGCCGTGCGCTGAAAGCCAATCCAACGTCGTCCAGGCGCTTTTCACGCCGTCCAGTGCGGGCGTGGTGACCAGCACCAGGCAATTGGCCGCAGAAAGAATCGAAGCGGCGATGGGCTGCGTCAGGCCAGTGCCGCAATCAGTCAGGCTCACATTGTAATGACGCCGAAGGATGTCGAGGGCTGCGCAGTATTCACCGTCGGAAAGCGCGATCGTCGATGTCGGGTTTTGGTCGCTGCCGACAACCTCCAGGCGCGATGGAGTGTGAGATGTGTACGCGCGGACCTGCGCATATTTGTCCGTATCCGGGGCTCGGAGCAGATCGCGAATTGATGCGGGATTGGCCGCGGTGACGCGTGCGCCGAGGGTGCCAAAGTCCGGATTCGCGTCGATTGCGACGATTCGGTCACTGCGCAGGCTTGCAAGCGTGGCGCCCAGGCACATGGTTGTCGACGTCTTGCCGACGCCACCTTTCACGCTGACAACAGCGATGTTGTAGTCACCGTAGATAGGCTGTCGTACCCGCTCTATCAGCTCGCGTTGTTTGCGTGCCGACGATGATTCCCGCGGCGAAATTGCGCCCCAGGTAGCCTTATGAACCCAGCTGCGCCAGCCCGACTGTGGTGCCTGCCGCGAGTTCAGGCTAACCGCCAAGTCTGAGACGGAAACTGCGTGAGTGACTGCGTGTTTGGTGGAAGTCATAGACTTCGTCCCCTCCCCAAAATTCCCCAAAGTTTATCCCCGCCGTTGTTTTTACCATGCGGCCAGGACCACGGCGAGCCCAAAGACAGCATCGAGAATTCCGACCTGTTTGGGTGTCCACGGCTTAGCGCGGCGAGCACCGGAGATTGGCATGGCAAAAGACCTGATGAGAAGCCCAATGGTGACAATGGGCACACCGATGCTGATGAGATCTCGGTCGCGGAGCAGGATCCACCCGATGATGGCCGCAGCGGTAATGAGGGCGTGGTACGTGACCGAGCCAATGAGCCACTGTCGGCTGCCGCGTTTGCGAATCATTGTTTTTACATAGGGCACGGTGCCGACGAAATATCCAGCGTAGATAGCCGCAATTGCCCAGGCTTTCGGGGTTGGCCCGGCGATAATGGGCACCATGAGGCTGGCGGCTAGAACAGTGGAGACACCAGAGAGAAGTGAGCGCGGTCGGCGCTGGTAGGTCTCCCAAATAGCGATAGCGGCAAGAGGGGCGATGAGGGCGACCCAGGTGAGAAGGGAAACGTCGGCAAGCAGAGTGATGCAGCCAGCGACGGCGGTGAGCGCGGTGTATGTGGCGGCGGGTGCCAGATGGCGGCGTTGGCGACGAGAGCGGAGCCAGACGCTGACGGCGAAAAATGCGAAGTAGCCGAGCAGCCACGTCGCGGTTACGGCAAGGCCTGTCCATGTGGGGTTGAGCGCGAGTGCAGTCAGCGGGGGAATGGTGACCATGAACCAAGCGCCGTGCTGGTCCGGAACCCAGCCAGCGGAGCGCTTGTGGTGGGAGCAGCGGGCGGGGCGGGAAGGACGTGGCTGGCGGGGCTTTTGGCTCATACTACGCATTATAGATTCGTAAATATGTCGGGACTGTATTAGATCCTCATTGAATAAAATGCACATGCGCACAAGGCGACAGTGCTAACGTTGAACTCGCATTCTCAGGGCGAGGTGAAATTCCTCACCGGTGGTGAAGCTGCGGCTGACGCAGACAAGTCCACGAGCGCCCTACCTGTGGCCAGAAGGGTCATCAGGTAGGGGACAAGCAGATTTCGGTTGGAATCCGAAACCGACGGTCATAGTCCGGATGAAAGAGAAGGAGTTGAATAATTCGTGGAATACGTGTCGGATTTTTTGGTGGGTTTCCTCACTGCACAGCTCAGTGTGGCGGGAGCACCAATCTTAATTCGAGAAATTGTTGGTAACCTCTTTGGCCTCGCGTGTGCCTTCCTAGGTATGAAACGCAAGGTATGGGCCTGGCCGGTCGGCATTATCGGAAATGCCTTGCTGTTTACCGTCTTCCTCGGCGGAGTTTTCCACACGCCGCAAAATCTTGATCTCTATGGCCAGGCTGGGCGTCAGGTCATGTTTATCGTCGTCAGTCTCTACGGGTGGTTCAGCTGGGTCAAGAGCCGCAATCAGAGCGGTGATGAAGTCGCAATTGAGCCGCGGTGGGCGACGGCAACGGAACGCATTGGGATGATTGCCGTGGCTATCTTCGCCACAGTGATCTGTGCCAATGTCTTTGAGATGCTGGGTTCGTGGGGGCCACGGGCCGATGCCTGGATTTTCGTCGGTTCGATGCTAGCGACCTGGGGCATGGCCCGCGGCTGGAACGAATTCTGGCTGATCTGGATTGCCGTTGACGCCGTGGGAGTGCCGTTGCTGCTCAAGGGTGGCTACTACCCGTCGGCAGCGCTGTACCTCTTCTACGGATGCTTCGTTATTTGGGGCTTTGTCTCCTGGGTTCGACTCGAGCACCAGCACGACAATAACCAGCAGAAGAGCTCCGAGACCGACCAAATACCGGCTTTGGCGGCAGCCGAGCGGTAGAATAGTCCAGGTGAGCTTCCGACCAGATAACTCCCGTACCAACCGCGCCCATCAAGCCGAAGAGCGTGCCCGCAGTCTCGTGCAGGACGTCCTCGACCGCGAGGAGCGGGTACGCAACAATCTGGCCAGCGTTGATGTCGACCCGTGGACGATGCGTTTCGTCGTCGATGAGTCGATTTCTGAGGGCGCAATCATCACCTGGCGCAATGAGGCCACTCGTGCCCGCCGCATCATGCGCCGCTACGACATTCAACGGGGCTACCGCGAGAAGTTGCGCGAAGTTGAAAAGCGCATCGATGCCATGTTGCACCTCGCGGAGTCGCTGGAGGAGTCGTGGGACGCCGCGGCACACGCTTCAAAGAGGCTTTCCGACGCGGAGGCCCGCGATGTCGCCGCCTTTGAGCGTGAGCGCGAGCGGCAAAATGACGCGGCAGAGACTAAGCGTCAGCGCGAGGAGAAGGTCCGCAAGTTCCGTCGGAAAGCGGAAAACATTGCTACCGACGCGTGGGACGCGGGCCGTGACGCGCTGGAGAAGCTGCCGCCACTGTCGTCTTCGTTGAAGGACATCGCGGCCAAGTTCCGTTCGCGGGGCTCGGAGGAGCAACCGCGCGAGGTACGCCGGGCAACCGCCCGCGACCTACGCAAGGAGCCTCCGCTGCCGGAGGACTAACGCTCCTCGGACTTAGCTGCCTGAACCACTTCGGCGAGCTTGGAGATCTCTTCGTGAGAAGGCCTAATATCTGGATGCGTACGGCAGTAGTCCAACAGCAAGTAACCGGCCGTGCGAATGCGACGATGGCCGTCCCAGTGCGGAGCGGCGATTTTGGGGTCGTTGGTGGCCAAAGACGAGATGGCCTGGCGCTCGCTGAGCAGCTCGTACTGGAGGTCGCGACGAATATCGAGTGCCTGATTCGGAGTGCCGGTTAGCAGCGCGCCGAGAAGAGCACCCATCTGTCGATAGCAGCGCGGAATATGACGCAGGTAGTGCTTCTCAATGCTCTCGGTCGGCCAGAAGTGCAGGACAGCGAGAGCCAGCGCGCAGGCGATACCGACTTCCAAAACACGATCGGTCACAATCGGTGCGAGCTCGCCAGCGACATTTCCGCCCAGCAGCAGCGCCAGCGGAGTGGTGACGATCGTCGTCAGCGCATAGTTCTTCACCACGAGAATCTCCGCGCCGAATTGGCAGGCTGCAAGCGCGATAAGTAGCGTCCAGCTGTCCAGGCCAAAGGAAAAGAGCAGCGCATAGAGGAAAATGCCGATAATCGAGCCCACCATGCGGTGAATCCCTCGAATCGAACCGGCGGTGCGGTCGGGGCCCCACTGTAGAGTCATCAATGCGCTGACCACCGCCCAGTCAGGCCGGTCAAGACCGACGAGCACGCTGATGAGACCAGCTAAGCCGCCAGTAATAGCCACCTTTGCCGCAGTCATTGACGCATGGGAATAGCGATCGAAAGAGCGGAAGATTCGGTAACTCACGCTTGGTCGTGCGAGTGGAATGGTTGTCTGTGTCTCGTCGAAGAGGTTAGGCGTGTCCACGATGTCCACAGCGCTGCCGTGCACGCCCAAGCGGCCGCGGATAGCAATCAGTCGTTGATGAGCAGCAATGACACGGTTGACCAGTTCCGTATGGGAGGGCTTGACGATTTTGCTGCCACGGATGATGCCTGCGTCGGCAAGCGATTCCCATGCGTCGGTGAGCGCAGTTTGCGCCTGGTGATGAACGGCGAACGATGTCGAGTCTGACTTTTCCATCGCCTCGATGGCTGATTCAAGGGATTGGACGGCCGCCATCTCGGGGCCGTGCGGATTCCACAACCGCGGTGCCATGCCGATGACTATCGCCGAAAGCACACCAACGGTAGCCCACATGGCGGTTTCAACCGGGTTGAAGCCAAGGCGAGCGACCATTGTGGTACCGCCTGAGACCATCACAATGAAGAATGAACCTGGTGGTGGCAGGCGCAGTGCGTTTTGGATAAAGGCCCCGACTGTAGCCAACGCCGTGGTAAAAAGTGCGATGAGCAGCAGCCATAGATTACTGCCGCCGGAAGCGATCTCACTGTGGACCACTGAGCCAACAAAACTGCCGGACATAACGCCGGCGACCAGGCATAGTCCGGCGATGGCCATCACGCGCAGGCGACTGCGGTAGGGGTGGCCTTCGCCATAGATGACCACGCAACCACCAGCGGCGATAAGGAGCATCTCCGAACCATGGCCGGTGAGAAGTGCCACGGCACCCGGCAGGAATAGCGCGAGTGCTGCGCGGAGGGCACCGGGCCATCTCTGCGCACGGGAGTGGAAGGCAGTAAAAAGTTGCCATGCACTTGGTTGTGGAGGAAGCTCAACCGTTTGGCTCAATGTTGGTGAAATCTCCTTATCTATATTGGGTTGTTATTGGGTTGTCGCTGTAGGTGGCCGAAAACTTTAGTCAGCGACCAGCGTCTCGAGCGTGAACTCCGGGTGCTCCTTCTCAATGAAGGACAGCTTCCACTTGTCGCCGAAGAGGGCGATGAGGGCGCCGTCGGAACGGGTGAAGATCTCCACACCGCGTTGCTTTGCCAGCTCCGGCGCGGTCTCTTCGTCCGTGCGGCGGGCGACGGAGTAGGGGATGGGATCTGCGATGGTCTCGACGTTGTACTCGTTTTCCATGCGCGCCATCATGACCTCGAACTGCATCGGTCCGACCGCCGCCATCACCGGGGCGGCATCGCCGCGGGCATCGTTGCGCAGAATCTGCACCACGCCCTCGGCATCGAGCTGGTCGACAGCCTTGCGGAACTGCTTGTACTTGCCCAGGCTCTTGGCGCGCAGGGTGCGGAAGTGCTCCGGCGCGAACTGAGGCATGGGCTTGAATTGAACCTTGCGACCTTCATAAATCGTGTCGCCCGGAGCCAGTGAACCCGCATTGACCAGGCCGACAATATCGCCCGGGTAGGCCGTCTCCACGGTCGAACGCGTCCGACCGAAGACTGTCAGGGCGTACTTTGTAGAAAAACTGCGTCCCGACTGCGCATGCGTGACCTGCATGCCGCGGTCAAACTCACCAGAGACAACGCGCATGAATGCCAGCTTGTCGCGGTGGTGCGTATCCATACCCGCCTGCACCTTGAACACGACGCCCGAAAAATCATCCGTCGGTTCGCGCTTTTCGACGATAGCTCCCTGGCCCCCAGCCGCAGCAGCGGCAACGGCAGCCGGGTCGGACTCGCGGGCGCCAGGTGCCGGAGCCAGTTCGCAGAGAGTGTCCAGGATCTGGTGGACACCCCAATTCAGCATGGCCGAGGCGAAAATCACCGGAGAGGTGTCGCCAGCGAGGTACATCTCCTGGTCGTGGTCAGCGCTATCGGCGGAGAGAAGCTCGGACTCCTCGGCTGCCGTCTCCCAGGCATCGCCCTGTTCCGCGGCGGCCTCCTCTGGGGTGAGGTGCCGCTCGGCAGCAATGGTGGCACCACCGGCAGTGCGCTCGAAGCCGATGAACTGCTTGGCCTCACCGTCCTCGCCACGCTCCAGTAGACCGCGGAAGTCACCCGCCTCGCCGACTGGCCAGTACAGCGGTGTCGGCTGCAGGCCAATCTCCGCAACAATCTCATCCATCAATTCCAGGGGAGCTTTACCCGGGCGGTCCCACTTGTTGATGACGGTGACGATGGGAATTCCGTTGGACTTACAAACCCGGAACAGCTTCAACGTCTGAGGCTCGAGACCCTTGGCGCCGTCGACAAGCATGACTGCGGCGTCGACAGCGGTGAGCACGCGGTAGGTGTCCTCGGAGAAGTCGGCGTGACCAGGTGTATCGACGAGATTAATCATGTATGGTTCGCCGTCGTGCCCCTCTGGCTGGTACTCGAACTGCAGCGCGGAGGAGGCGATGGAGATGCCGCGATCCTTCTCCATGTCCATCCAGTCCGATACGGTCGACTTGCGGCCGGCTTTGCCGTGGACAGCACCGGCTTCGTTAATGACATGAGCATGCAGCGCCAGCGCCTCGGTGAGCGTGGACTTACCGGCATCCGGGTGTGCGATGACGGCAAATGTGCGGCGGCGTGCTGCTTCTTCGGCGAGAGTGGTCACAGGGAGACTACGCTTTCCTTAAAAAGAAAATCGGAATAAGGGAATCGGGTTCAACCTTTCTAACTTACCGCTCCAGTGGGGTAAGGGGTCAATTACGTTGGGGCGGCGTTAGAGGTTGAACAGTTCGCGCAGCGTCGTGATGACGCCTTCCTCCGCGTTCGATGGTGCGATGTCGGTGGCGCGGCGTTTGATTTCCGGGTGACCGTTGGACATGGCAAACGAGCGGCCTGCGTGGTCGATGAGCTCCAAGTCATTCAGATAGTCGACAAAGCAGACGGTTTCGGCGGGAGAGACACCGATGGCCTGTTGCAGGGCGGCGAGTGCGGTGCCCTTGTTGGTGCTGGCATCGATGAGATCCACCCAGTGCTGGCCGGAGACGACCGCGCGCAAGTGCTTGCTCTGGGAGCGCAGGTAATCGGCGGATTCGTCTTCGACGGAGTATGGATCAAAAGCCGCGATCTTGACGATGCCATCCTCGGCAGCAGCGGCGATGACATCGTCGACTTTCTGCAGCTTCAAGTAGTACTTGGCGGCCTCGTTGAATTGCAGCTGCTGAACTTCCTCCGGAATATTGAAATGCGGCGGGAAAAACTCCACGTATGCGCTGGCAGCGCCGCAGATGATAACCGATAGAGGAGTGCGCCCCGCTGCCACGCGGTTGTCGTTGAACTGGCGGATCGCGTGTACCAACTGGGTGACGATGTCGTGGTCGATACTGGTAACCGAGACCACCTCGCCCGCATCCGCGACATAGTTGCCGTTTTCTGCAATGATTGGGATGCGGTGTGCAATGGGGGCGAACTGGTCGGCCAGAGTGGCGTACTGGCGGCCCGATGCGGGAGCGAAGTGGACACCGCGGTCGAGCAGTTCGGTGACTACCGGCCAAAAGGAATCCGGGATTTCCTTGTCTTCATTTAATAGAGTCCCGTCCATATCCGTGACTACAAGGCGGTATGGCGGCTGGGCGGGAGATTGCTGCTGGATATCCAGGGGTTCCGTCATGGCTTTAATTCTAACGGGTAAGTAGGGTTCACTTTTCTTCCTCAGGTCGCCTCCCAGCGCCTCCCCCGATTGGGTGAAAGCTGGGCCACAATACGGGGTACCCAGTTGAGGGCGATAGCCGGTGAACGGCGTGTGCGGGGTATTTTGAGGGGGAACTCATATTCATTTAAGCCAGGAGGATTTATGTCGGATTCGGCCCCCATTAAGCGCAATGACTGGAATGAGCGCATCAGCCTTGCAGAGCAGATGATCCCCCTCCTGGGACAGCTGCGACGCAACAACGATGTCGTGACTTCAATCTTCGGCCGCCGACTGGAAAACGTCACCGAGACCGGCATCATTAAGTCGCACCGCTACGCCCGTCGCATTACCTCGCAGGAGCTGCCTCTGAGCCAGACTCTGCCGATTCTGCAGGAACTGGTGAAGATGGATCTCGGCACCGCCTCCATCGACCTGGGCGCCCTGGCTACCAGCTTCGAAGAGGAAGGCGGCGACCTGCGCGCATTCCTCGAGCGGGAGCTTGCCGAGGTTATCGGTGCCGGGACTCACACCCCGAAGACCGACATTGTCCTCTACGGTTTCGGACGCATCGGTCGTCTGCTGGCCCGCATTCTGCTTGCTCGTGAGGCACTGTTCAACGGCCCGCGCCTGCGCGCGATTGTGGTTCGCCAGAATGGTGAGGACGACATCGTCAAGCGTGCTTCGCTGCTGCGCCGTGACTCCGTCCACGGTGCATTCGACGGCACCATCTCGGTTGACCGCGAAAACAACATTATTTGGGCAAACGGCACCCCGATCCAGGTCATTTACTCCAATGATCCGGCTACTGTTGACTACACCGCCTACGACATCAACGATGCGATTGTCATTGACAACACCGGTCGTTGGCGTGACCGTGAGGGACTGTCGCAGCACCTTCAGTCCAAGGGGGTTTCCAAGGTTCTGCTCACCGCGCCGGGCAAGGGCGATGTAAAGAACATCGTCTACGGAATTAACCACAGCATCATCGAGGACTCTGACAACATTTTGTCGGCAGCCTCCTGTACTACCAACGGCATCACCCCGGTGCTGAAGGTTGTCAATGACAAGTGGGGCGTCGAGTTCGGTCACGTCGAGACGGTTCACTCCTTCACCAATGACCAGAACCTGATTGACAACTTCCACAAGGGTTCCCGCCGTGGTCGCGCAGCCACCCTGAACATGGTTCTCACTGAGACTGGTGCCGCAAAGGCCGTCGCCAAGGCTCTGCCGGAGTTCGAGGGCAAGCTGACCGGTAACGCCATCCGCGTTCCCACCCCGGACGTTTCCATGGCGGTGCTGAACCTGACTCTGGACACTGAGGTCGACCGCGACGAGGTTAACAACTACCTGCGCGAAGTTTCCCTGAAGTCCGTCCTGCGCCAGCAGATTGATTACATCCACTCACCAGAAGTGGTCTCCACCGACTTCGTTGGTTCCACCCACGCAGGCATCGTTGATGGCTTGGCCACCATCGCCAATGGTAAGCACCTGGTGCTCTACGTCTGGTACGACAACGAGTTCGGTTACTCCAACCAGGTCGTTCGCATCGCTGAGGAGATTGCTGGTGCTCGCCCGCGCGTCTACCCGAAGCGCAAGCACATCGACGAGCTGTAAGTCGGCGGTCCTGGGCTTGAGCTGTTGAGCCCTCGAACGCCCTCTTCCCCCTCCTAAACCACGGGGGTTGAGGCGATGGGGAGGGCAGGGGAGGGGGACGGAGCTTTCGGTGCGGGAGGCCGCTATCGCCTACCGCTGGTGGACGTGGTTCTGCGCGGCTTCGGCGCGGATGCATGGGCCGGGGCGGTAGGGGATAGATGACGTTGCAGTGGCTCCGGGCAAGCCACATCACCGCGGCATT
>NZ_KV836282.1:0-13409 GCF_001838325.1 Corynebacterium sp. HMSC074C05 | reverse complement strand
ATGATGCAATGACCGCCTGACTCTACCGGCAATTTTTCACGCCTGAAGTGTCATAAACGCAGTCACTTTCTTCGCCGGAAATCCTGCAAACCGCCGACGGAGGAATGGACAGGAACCGCGAAGCGAAGCTCAGCCAGCCAACAGAGCCAGCATGTGGCCTTTTACTTAACGTCCAACAGGTCGATGACAAAGACCAGGGTCTTACCAGACAGGAAGTGTCCTGCACCAGCCGGGCCGTAAGCCTTCTCCGGCGGGCAAATCAGCTCGCGGCGACCGCCGACCTTCATGCCCGGAATGCCTTCCTGCCAACCGGCAATCAGACCGTTCAGCGGGAACTCGATGGACTGGCCGCGGTTCCAGGAAGAGTCGAACTCTTCACCGGTCTCGTAGTCAACACCCACGTAGTGGACCTCGACGCGAGCACCCGGGGTGGCCTCCTTGCCGTCACCGACAGTGAGGTCGTTGATGACGAGTTCCGTCGGAGCCGGACCGGACTTAGCAGTGAGTTCTGGCTTGGACAAGACAATCTCCTATCACAGTTGGCATTTATCAAAGCTGGCAATTATTCCAACTTAAATGGACCCAACTCAAATGGGGTTTCTTAAAATTCTAGGAAAAATAAAAGGCGCGTACCAACCTTTCGAAGGCTAGTACGCGCCTTTTCGCGTTTTCAACGCTGGACTTTTCTATGCTGAGCTACCTGCGAGGAACCCCTACGCGGTAATCGCTAAAAACCTTAGCGCTGGTCGCGCGGTACGAAGTCACGCTCGGTCTCGCCGGTGTAAATCTGGCGAGGACGGTTGATCTTCGATGCCGGGTCAGTGACCTGCTCGTTGAACTGAGCAATCCAGCCCGGGAGGCGGCCGATGGCAAACAGGACGGTGAAGAAGTCCGTCGGGAAGCCCATGGCGCGGTAAATCAGGCCGGTGTAGAAGTCAACGTTCGGGTAGAGCTTGCGGGAGACGAAGTAGTCATCAGCCAGTGCAATCTCTTCCAGCTTCATGGCCAGATCCAGCAGCTCGTCGCCACCGAGGTGCTCGAGCACGTCGTGAGCGGTCTTCTTAGCGATAGCTGCACGCGGGTCGTAGGACTTGTAGACGCGGTGACCGAAGCCCATCAGGCGGACGCCCGGCTCCTTGTTCTTTACGCGGTTCATGAACTCGGTAGCGTCGCCACCGTGGTTCTGCTGGATGTCCTCGAGCATCTCCAGAACAGCCTGGTTAGCACCACCGTGCAGCGGGCCAGACAGAGCGTTGATACCAGCAGCGATGGAGACGAACATGGAAGCACCGGAGGAAGCGACCATGCGGACGGTGGAGGTGGAGCAGTTCTGCTCGTGGTCAGCGTGCAGGATGAGCAGCTTGTCCAGAGCGTCAACCACAACCGGGTCAACCTCGTAGTCAGCGGTCGGGTAACCGAACATCATGCGCAGGAAGTTCTCGCGAGCGTTCAGGTTGTTGTCCGGGTACATGTACGGCTCACCCTTGGATGCGCGGTAAGCGTATGCAGCCAGCATCGGAACCTTAGCCATCAGGCGAACTGCAGCCAGGTTACGCTGCTCTTCGTTCAGCGGATCCAGCTCGTCCTGGTAGTAGGAAGCCAGAATGTTGACCGAAGAAGCCAGGGTCTGCATCGGGTGTGCGCCACGCGGGAAGATGCTGAATGCGCGACGGAAGTCCTCGTCCAGCAGGGTGTGGTGACGAATGTCGTGGTTGAACTGTGCGATCTCTTCCTCAGATGGGAGGTGACCGTGAATCAACAGGTAGGAAACCTCGTTGAAGGTGGCCTTCTCAGCCAGCTGCTCAATCGGGTAACCGCGGTAGCGCAGGATGCCGTTACCGCCGTCGATGTAAGTGATCTTGGACTCGGTAGAACCGGTGGCGGTGTAGCCCGGGTCAAAGGTGGTCAGTCCAGTTTCCTGGAGCATCTTGCCCAGAGCAATACCGTCGTTACCCTCGGTTGCCTTGACGATGTCCATCTCGAACTCGCCGCCCGGGTAGTGGAGTACAGCCTTGCCGTCTTTAGTAGCCACAACTTCCCTTTCACAGAAAAATTCTTCTTAACGACTCCAGAGCGCGGGGGAAGCAGGCACAGCGGAAAACAGCATGCTGCCTCCCAACTCCACGCCACCCCTTCGGGGTCGCATTGTTTCCAATGATTCAATTATGCGCGACATTTGCGTTCCATTGCATCTTGTCCAGTGAAAAAGTTTGCTTAGTTCACATCGACCGTGTCGTAACCATAAAGAACCGACACCTGCAGTGGATTAGAACACACAATATCAAAGAGTGTGAGCAGTGCAACACCCTCTACCCCATTCGGGCAGCCTGGGCTTACCCAATCTTGACCCCTCTTCACCCCGAAATGCAAATGGAAAAAACGGGTTTATTACGTTGTCACTGCTCATTTACTAATCAGGAGGTCAGGAACCCATTCAACAGCCGATGTCTTTAAAAGTTCAAAAGCCATCGAACCAACGCCCGAAAACACATCGACTAAATCCACAATAATTCACCTCTCCCCACCCACCCGAGACCCCACATCGTTAAGTTTTCAGCACCAACAAAACTGGAAAAAATTCTTCGCAAACTTTGCAAATACGCCAATCCACCCTGTTTTGTTATGCAAAGTACGGAAGCGGGGGCAATTGAACCCCACCCTTTTGCTATAAGTACCCCCGATTACCGCTAGAGTTTGAAGACAACGGCTGTATATCAAGCTTCACTTTGAATGCACTTTGAAAGGTTGCGCCTCATATGAGCGATCAATTCCCAGTCCTCCCTGAAGAGTTCCAGCCCGGCGACGGCCGCTTTGGCTGCGGCCCGTCGAAGGTTCGCCCGGCACAGATTCAGGCAATCGTTGACGGCGGTACCTCCATCATGGGTACCTCCCACCGTCAGCCGGCAGTGAAGAACGTTGTTGGTGAGGTTCGCGAGGGTCTGGCTGAGCTCTTCCAGCTTCCGGAAGGCTACGAGATTGTCCTGTCCCTCGGCGGCGCAACCGCTTTCTGGGATGCTGCCACCTTTGGGCTCATCGAGAAGAAGTCCGCTCACCTGACTTACGGTGAGTTCTCCTCCAAGTTCGCCAAGGCCTCCAAGATGGCTCCGTGGCTCGACGCTCCGCAGATTATCGAAGCAGAGCCGGGTTCCGCACCTGAGGTTGTCGCTGGCGAAGAGGGCGTTGACCTTATTGGTTGGGCCCACAACGAGACCTCCACCGGCACCATGGTTCCGGTCACCCGCCCGGCAGGCTCCGAGGGCCAGCTCGTGGCTATCGACGCCACCTCCGGCGCCGGCGGCCTCCCGGTCGACATGTCCCAGGCTGACGTCTACTACTTCTCCCCGCAGAAGTGCTTCGCTTCTGACGGCGGTATCTGGTTGGCTGCAATGTCTCCGGCTGCCATCGAGCGTATTGAGAAGATCAATTCTTCCGACCGTTTCATCCCGGCTTTCCTGAACCTGCAAACTGCCGTTGATAACTCCCGCAAGAACCAGACCTACAACACCCCGGCCGTCGGTACTTTGCTGATGCTGGCTGATCAGGTCAAGTGGATGAACGCCAACGGCGGCCTCGACGGCATGGTCGCTCGCACCACCGAGTCCTCATCCCACCTCTACAACTGGGCTGAGAACCGCGCGGAGGCAACTCCGTTCGTCACCGATGCTGCGAAGCGCTCGCTGGTCGTCGGCACCATCGACTTCGAGGACAACATCGACGCCGCACAGATTGCCAAGGTTCTGCGCGCCAACGGCATCCTCGATATCGAGCCGTACCGCAAGCTGGGCCGCAACCAGCTGCGCATCGGTATGTTCCCGGCCATCGACCCGGAGGACATCCGTCGTCTGACTGGCGCTATCGACTGGGTTCTGGACAACGGCTACGCTGCCAAGTAATAGCAGGGCAGCTAGCAGCATGGCAGCTGCCAAGTAGCGGCATGGCCACTGCAAAGTAACGCCAAATTAGTCGCAAAGCAGCCGCCTTTTACCGGCCTCAGCCGCTTAACTCCCGCGCCACGCGCAAGGGCATTGCCCCAATTGTCCGTGACGCGGGAGTTTTGTCGTTTACCATGATTAGTGAGCATTACTTATAACGTCGACCAACAAGGAGGTTCTCGCATGAGGGAGCTGAAGCCAGTTCTGGACGGCGATGTGACCGATTCACTGATTCTCGTTCCCGCTGATATCACCGAGCAGGAACGGCAGGAGGGACTTCGCTTCACGCTGCCTCTCGACGAGAACCTGCGCACTTTCCTGGTCGAGCACTTCGAGCTCGCCGATGCCACCGGTTCCCCTGCTGCAGCTGATTCCGCATCGCTTGCCGACGGATCAAGCACCACCACCGCCACTGCCAGCGGTAGCTCTGGGGAGAGTGCTACCGCAGAGAGCGGTTCCACCGACGAAAGTTCCACTGGTGGCAGCACAGCGGAAGCCACCACTGCAAGCGGCGGCTCGGCCGAAGGCAGTGAGACGGCCGACAACTCCGGTGCGTCAGGCGGGGCACCGAAAAAGACTCCAACGGCGCCGAAGCCAGTTCTGGAAGAGCCTCGCGTCGTTTTGTCGCCACGCGAGATTCAGGATCGCATTCGCAGCGGCCAGACGGTCGAGGAGCTCATTGAGTACAGCGGCATGCAGCCGCGCAAGATTGAGTCCTTCGCCTACCCGGTGCTTGCGGAGCGCGCACGTATTGCGGAGCTCGGCAAGCAGTCAAAGCCACGTCGCATTGATGGCCCGGCCAAGTTGTCCCTGTGGGAGATTCTCGCCACCGCTTTTGCCGCCCGTGGTCAGGAACTCGCCGATGCCTCGTGGGATGCCTACCGCGACCCGAGCGGACAGTGGATTGTGACGGTTACTTGGAATGTGGGCCACACCACCAACGTGGCCGAGTGGAGTTACCAGGCGGAGGGACTTTCCGCGCTCACCATTGCTCGCAATGAGCTGGCAGCAGAGCTGATTGACCCCGACTTTGCCCGCCGCAACCGAGACTTGGCTCCGCAGGCCAATCGAGCTGCTGATACCGCGGATACCTCTGAGATGCCAGCCGCATGGCAGTCTTCGGCAGAGCCGCAGCGAGGCCACGGGGAGCAGGACGTTCCGTCGCAAAGCGACGCCGACGACGACGATGTTGACGAGGCGGAGTTCTTGCAGCACCCGGACGCGGAGCAGCCGAAGCGCAAGAAGAAGACTGTCATGCCGTCGTGGGAGGATGTGCTTCTCGGCGTACGTCCGAACGGCCCGAAGAAGTAGGAGTTTTCCTCGACAATGAGCTCCATGACCAGTGGCAACGCTTCTGATTTCGAATTCTCCGCGATTCGCCGCGGTGTAGTCACGATTTGGTTTATCAGCACCAATGACCCTGCTGCGACCCTGGAGACAGGTGTTCAGCATGACCGCGGTTTCGGGCGTCGTTTCCTAGCTCTCTATGATTCGACGCTGCCGGTAACACCGATTGGTGATTTCCCGCTCAACCGCTCGGCGGAAACCGGTGACGGCGAATACTACATCGGCGGCTTTGAAGGCGTTGCCGTACTGCAGACGGTTCTCGACGATGTCTCGCAGCTGTCCAAGCTGTCGCCTCGTCTGCGCCAGGAGATTGCCGCCACGGACGTCTACGCGAGTGTGTCGAATAAATCCACGGGCTTCGGTGCCTTTGCGCATTGGCACGATGGTGAGCTCAAGCGCGCTTTCTCCGCTACTCGCTACCGCACACTGGAAGACATCGGTCTTCCCTGCCCCGCAGAGGGCAGCTTCTGGGCGGGCAAGCACCGCCCAATGCCCGACGCTTCCGAAGGTACGGCTTCACGTCCACGCGAAGGGGTCGGTTTGCCGTTCATTCCGGCAGAGCTTGCCGACGCCGTCATCACCGACTGGCTTGGATTCGACCCGCATTCGCCCGCTACAGATATCCCTGTTAGTGGTTTTGCGGTCGATGGCCGTCGTGCGGCTCCCGGAACTTCGTATTCGACGTCTCGTAGTCCGCGCGGGCTAATGAGTGAGCCGGGTTCCTCCGAGTCTGGCGCAGAGCTTGACCGCGCCTACGACGACTACGAAGTTCACAACGCAGAGCCAAACCGAGACTTTCTGGAGGAGCTCAGTCGCTTTGGTGCTAAGGCCAAGAACTTCGCTGGCCGCACCTGGCAGCGGGCGCGAGGCAAGTTCGGGAAATAGTTTCTACTGCCCTGCGCGCTGCGACTGAACGCGTAGTCGCTCGTAGAACGCAATCGCTGCGGAGGTAGCCACATTCAGGCTGTCAGTTCCCGGTGACATGGGAATGCGGGCACGCACATCGGTGGCTGCCATCGCGTGCTCGGTAAGTCCCTGCCCCTCAGCACCAACGAGAATCGCGACCTTGTCCGTGTCCATGGCATCCCACAGGTCCACCGTGCCCGCAGGGGTCATCGACACCACGCGGAAGCCCTGCTCTTTGAGCTGGTCCAGGCTTCGCTGCCAGGTGGTCGTAGTACCGGGCAGAGTCGCAAATGGGACTGTCAGCACATGCCCCATGGAAACACGCACGCTGCGGCGATACAGCGGATCGGCGCAGGCCGCGCCGAAGACAACCCCATCCACGCCCATGCCCGCCGCGTTACGGAACAGAGCCCCGATGTTCTCGTGGTCCCCAACACCCTCCATCACAGCCAAGGTGGTTGCTCCACTCAGAACTTGGTCCACCGAAAGCTCCGGCGCGCGGTCAGCGGTGGCCAGCAGGCCACGGTGAAGATCAAATCCGACCGCTGCGGCCAGAACCTCGCGGTCGAGTTCAAACCAGGGCACAGTTTCCGCAATATCGGCCTCGCTCGCGGTCAGTCCGTCGGCAAGCAATGCGAGCTTCTGGCGAGTACCAAAGACTGCGCGGAGCGGAAAGCGTGAGCGCACTAACCGTGGCACAATGAGCGTGCCTTCGGCGATGACCAGGCCCTTCCCACCGGGCAAATCGGGGCGGGAATCGGACTTGTTGAGGTTGCGGATGTCATCGAGACGGCTGTCGGCGGGATCGTCGACGACGATGGGCGCAAAGCGTTCGAGGGATGTGGTGGTACTCATGGAAACTCTTTAGCCGCCCAGCAGAGCGGTGAACGGATCGGCAGCGAAGTAGATGACGAACAGGCCGGAGACAATCCACATAAGCGGGTGCACGGACTTGGCACGACCCGAGAAGATAGCCATCGCAGCAAAGGTGATGAAACCGATGCCGATACCATTTGCAATCGAGTAGGTAAACGGCATGGTGACAATAGTCAAAAATGCCGGCAGTGCGATGTCAAAACGGGTGAAATCAATCTCGGTGATCTGCCCAATCATCATGGCACCGACGATGACCAGCACAGGCGCGGCAGCCTCGATGGGCACGATTTCATAGAGCGGGGTGAAGAACATCGCCGCCAGAAAGAGGATGCCGGTGACAATGTTGGCAAGGCCAGTGCGTGCACCATCGGCGATGCCCGCTGCGGAGTCCACAAAGACAGTGTTCGACGAGGAGCTGACTGCACCGCCGACGATGGCACCGGTGCCTTCGACAACCAGTGCGCGCTTCATGTCCGGCAACACACCGTCTTCATCGACAAGTGCGGCCTGCTTGCCCAGACCAGTCATCGTGCCCATGGCATCGAAGAAGTTAGCCAGGACCAAAGTGAACAGCAGCATGGTGGCGCTGAGGGCACCGACGCGGGCAAAGGAGCCGAAAAGATCCACAGCGCCAACGAGGGACAAGTCCGGCATACCACCTACACGGTCCGGCAGAGTCGGCACCGCGAGATTCCAACCGGTCGGCACTGGCTTGCCATCAGCGAAGGAGGGACCCGCATCCGTCAAGGCCTCGGCTGCGAGCGCAATGATGGTATTCAGCACGATGCCGATAAAGAGGCCGCCTGGAATATTGCGGACAACCATGATGCCGCAGATAATCAGCCCGAGGACGAACACGGCGGTCGGCCACGAGGCAATCTGGCCATTGATGCCGAGCTGCACCGGAACAGTCGTGCCCGCGGCATCGGGAATACGCCGAACCAGGCCACCGTCGACCAGACCAATCATGGCGATGAATAGGCCGATGCCCACACTCATCGCGGCTTTCATATCGGACGGAATCGCGTGGAAGACAGCTGTTCGGAATCCGGTCAGCGCCAGCAGCACGATAATCACGCCGTCCAGCACGACCAGGCCCATCGCTTCTTCCCAGGCCAGCCCCTCGTTAGCAACGAATGTCACGGCAACCAGGGTGTTGATGCCCAGGCCCGTCGCAATGCCGAAGGGGTACTTGGCAAAGAGACCAAAAGTAATGGTCATGACGCCCGCGGCGAGCGCGGTGACAGCGGCGACCTGCGGTATCCCCAGGCTATTGCCGTTGACATCCTCGATATTGCCGAGGATCAGCGGGTTGAGCAGAATGATGTAGGCCATCGCGAAGAAGGTCACTACGCCACCGCGAATCTCGGTTACGGTCGTCGAACCGCGCTCCGTGATGTGAAAATAGCGGTCCACTGCTGAAAGATGGCTCCTCGGCCGTGCAGGCTTGGAGTCCTTCGCCTCATCTGAGGATATTGCAGAGGTGGACGTACCTTTGTCCATTTTTATGCCTCTCTAGAGTCTCTTTTTATCCGTGTCACGTGTTTGTCCGTGTCAGAGCGGAATTTTTGTGCCGAAAGCCGCCACAGTGCAGTCTCTGGGACCACAGCGGTGTTGAAACTGCACCGTCTTCGTCATCGCGTTTGCCTAGGCGGGAAGCTACAGGTGCGAATCCTGGTAGGGTTCCGCCACGGGAGCGCCCTGCCCCGTTACTTCCGGGATAGCTGAGTGAGCACCACAGCCGTGGTCAAAGCTTACGGCCGTGGCATCGAATGTCCATTCGTTGACACACACGCCCCAGTCCTTACCGAGCGGCCCGGTCAACGGGACCATAAAGGCACAGGTTCGGCAACGGTGCAGTGCTTCCCGAGCAAAGTCACTCTCAGAGCCGGTATCGCCCTCTTCCCAGCGCTGCTCGGTATCTTCCACACCACGCGCCGACAACGTGCGGGTCTGCAAATCATCGCCGTCGAGTCGCTCATCTCCTACCGCAGCCGGCAACAGATCACGCGGACCGAGGTCACCGGGGCGCAACCGCTCCTCGTAGGGCACCCATTCAGGCGCCTGCAGCGCGGTTTCGCCAGGGACAAGAGCCACTTCACTGACCGTCGCCTGTTGAGTGCCCGGCGCGCACGCGACTACCACATGCCACTCCCAGCCCCTGTATCCGGGCAGGTCAGCTGCAAAACGATGCACCGCAACGCCCTCGCCTACGACACTTACACCAGTGTGCGCGCCGGCAGGCCCCTCCCCCAGCTCTTCAATCGCGGTACGGGCAGTGTCGACTGCCTGGTGATTCATCACCTTCCCCCGTCGGCGGCTGTTTCGGGAACGTCGTCGATTTTCAGTCACGTTTCCTATCCTAGAGTGAAGCTATGGACAGATTCCCGTCGGGCGACGCAAAACCCGCCCGCCCCTTCCACTCATCACGCTTTACGACGGCCCGAGCTGCCATCCTCTCCGTGGCAACTGCCGTCCTATTGGCCGGTTGTGCGACTGAAACAGGTTCAGGTAGCAATTCCTCAGGCGAGGCCCCAGCTAGTGGAGCTAGTGCGGGTTCGAACTCCGGCACCGCCGGAAGGTCGACTTCAGCTTCGGTTAACCCCTCCGAGCTGGTCGGTGCCGATAAGGCGCCGGGGCTCGGTGACGTTCCGACACTGAAACTGACGATCGAGCAGTCCTATCCCATCTCCGCTCCACCACTTCCCGCTTCGAAGAATGTCACTGCACCTTTTGTCCAGGGCCTTGAGTTCGAACCGGATGGCTCTTTGTTGATGGGCACCGGCCTCTACGGTGAGTCCCAGATTTACCGATTACCACAGTGGCTCGACAATCCCGCAGTCGAGCCGACCAACGTGGAAGATTTACAGCCTGAACTCTTCGGCGAGGGACTTACCCGTCATGGAGATACCGTGTGGCAGCTGACGTGGAAGGAGGGACGCGCCCTAGAACGCGATGCGGCTACTCTCAAGCAGCGTCGCGAGGTTCCCTTTGACGCCGAGGGGTGGGGCGCGTGCTCCTTCGATGACACCATCGTGACCTCCGATGGCAGTGGCACCCTCACTTTCCGCTCCCCTGATGACCTCTCATCCCTGCGTCAACTGCCCGTCACTGCGGCAGGCACGGAGACAACGTGGCTCAACGAACTCGAGTGCGTCACTGTCGACACCGACGTAAATCCGGAAGCAGCTCTGGACGAAGCACCGGCGGACACGAGCGATTCAAACAGCCAGAGCAACACAGACGGACCAACCTCCCCGCAATCGCACCGCGAGATTTGGGCCAACGTCTGGCAGAGTCCATTCATCTACCGCATCAACCCAGAAGACGGAAAGGTCACAGGCATCGTCGATGCCACCGAGCTCTTCCGCGACCTGTACGCGCAACTCTCCCCGGCAGCGCGAAACAGTATTGATGTGCTCAACGGCATTGCGCTGATGCCGGATTCTTCGTCTACCTCGCCCAATGGAACCCGTCAGTTCCTGCTTACAGGGAAGAAATGGCCCACAGCCTACCGTGTTACCGTGAGTGAATAGCAGTATCTGGCCCGAGAACGGCTAGTGTGACTGAACGTAGCTTCAATTCCGTTACGAATGTCGGGAAGTGAGAGTTGATGGGATCGAGTAGGCGCCGCTGGCAACAGAATAGTAAGGCGTTCGTGGTTGTCGGCGCTATTGTCGTGGTGGGTCTTGTCGTCACCGGCATCGTCCTTGCTGTCAATAAGTGGACCAACCAGGCAATCGACGACCCACACGCGCTGTCCATCGAGGTCATTCAGGACGGCGAAACCACAGAAGTTCTTCCCTACCGCGTCTGCGACCTCTTTGAGAAGAATGCCTGCACCACGACTGAGACCAACGCTGCAAAGATCTCCCTGGGCGAGCAGGAGACGGCTGAGGTTAACGTCGGCTCCACTGTTGGCTCTAACTCTTGGACTCTGCAGCGCTTCTTCTCCGACGATGCGGTCAACTCCACCTCTCGCAAGGATCCGGGCGAAGCCACTACCGAGACCATCGCTGGCTCCGCAGCTGTTGCCGGCAAACGCACCCCACTCGGGGTCGTGGAGGTTTCCACCGCGCTCATCGGAAAGAACTCCGAGGGAGAAGAGACCACCTACGGTATTACTTGGTCGATCGTCAACGAACCGTCGTAAAGCACAGCAAAACGCCCGCTCACTGAGGTTTTCCACCTTCATGAGCGGGCGTTTTTACTTCTTCTAACGACTTACGAGTCCAGCTCGCGCGCGACCGCACGCAGGACTTCAGCCATCTGGTGGCCGTCCTTACGCTCCGGGTAACGCCCGGCGCGCAGGTCACGCTGCACCGTCGACTCCAGCATGGAAATCATGTCCGAAATCATGCCGTTGAGATCGCTGGGGCTGTACTTCTTCGCTTGACGACGGGCACCTGCGCCCCCGCCTGCCCCGCCACGGCGGTGACGGGCACCGCGCGGTCCCTCGTCGAGCACCTTGATTCGGAGGGCCTGCGGGCCTGGGCGGCCGTCAGCGTAGTCGTACTCCAGGCGCTGACCAGTTACAAGCTCTTCCACGCCTTTCGGCAGCACGTTCTTGCCGATGTAGACATCTTCACCGTCCGGATTCGACACGAAGCCAAAACCGCGATCCTTGTCGTACCACCTGACCTTACCGATGGGCACTTTCCACCTAACCTTCCCGTGCCCTGCGACTGGGGGCACTCAACCTCGTTCCCCTTGGGCAGCGGTGACTGCCCTTCGGGGTCTTCGGATCGGAGATGCAATTCTTCCCCACTCGCCACCGTCCTCGCACGCACAAACGGCCAGAGTTAGAGGCTCGATCGAGGCGAGCTTGGCCAGACAGGACCGCGAGGATATGCCGGGCCGGGTGCTGTCTTAATGGTGTTCCTTTAATTAAGGTGCGACCAAAACAGGACGCGCTCCAACCGGGAACACATTATTTATTACTGCTTACTAGTGCGAAGTGGCGGCAGCGGTAGCGGCGTGCATGTGCACGTCACCTCCGATTACCTAAAGAACTCAATTATACCCATAGATGGGGACATAAAGGGAAGATGGATTTGTGTGAAGCGAGCACCCTCGCGGATTGACGCACAGAGACTGCAACGAACTGCCAGCGTTGGTTCTTCTTGGCTATCTCTTATGACCTCTTTTCAAGTGCCGGAGACGCGCCAAAACAGGAAAAATAACAAGACGATAACGTGAGCTTTATCACATTATGATGTTTTAACTTACACATCACCAATAACAGTCACGGCTCCTACCTGCAGTTTCACCTACTTTTATGCATATTTCCAACCTGCGCTCAAAATTAAGAATCCGGCGGTTCGCGTGACTATTTCGTTACCAACCGCTACGGTGTGCAATCGACGCGTTTAACGGACGAAGTCGCATAGATCGCCTTCATCTCACTCCAGTGCGATGACATCGGCCCGTTACCAACAACGTGAAGAACTTTCCATAAGAGTGAGATGGGGTTGCATTAGCCCCACTGGCGCCACAAAGAAAATCGACGAAAAGGAAATTTTCATATGGCTCGCCACGCAGCTAAGACCAACACCTTCGCTTCCACTTCGGCAAAGGTTGCACTGACCGGCGCAATCCTCGGTGCCGGTGCCGCTATCTTCGCACCGACCGCTTCTGCAGCTCCAGACTCCGACTGGGACCGCCTGGCACAGTGTGAGTCCGGTGGCAACTGGCACATCAACACCGGAAACGGCTACTACGGTGGCCTGCAGTTCTCCGCAAGCACCTGGAACGCTTTCGGTGGTAACGAGTTCGCTTCGACCGCTGATCAGGCTTCCCGCGAGCAGCAGATTTACGTTGCTGAGAAGGTTCTGGCTCAGCAGGGTTGGGGCGCATGGCCGGCTTGCTCCGCAAGCCTGGGTCTCTCTTCCGGCCCGACCGATCGTCCGCACCCGAGCCAGGGCGCCGCTCCTGTTCGCGCACAGGCCGCTCCGGCAGCTGCTGCTTCCGACTCCAAGACCGACCTGATCCAGCAGTTCGCTGACCGCCTCTCCAACGTCGACAGCCTTTCCGACGCCCAGGCACTCATCGCTGAGTTCCGTGCACTGACCGGCCAGATTGAGCTTCCGCAGGAACTGGTCGCAGCCATTCCGTTCGACCTGTCGAAGCTGCAGGGTCTGGTCTAAGGCTTTCGAGCTAGCCAGCTCATCGCAGTAGCCCCGAGGGTGATTTCACCTTCGGGGCTACTTTTTGTCTTCAACAGGTTGGCGATACCGGCCCAATGTAAGTTACTGCCTGCGCGAGTTACTGCCTGCGCGAGTTACTGCCTGCGTTTATGGCTGGCGACTGCGTGCCAACGCGAGTTAGTGACTGCGTTTATGACAAAAA
>NZ_KV836281.1:0-2672 GCF_001838325.1 Corynebacterium sp. HMSC074C05 | reverse complement strand
TAAGCCTAAATACCTGCTTATGACCGATAGCGGATTAGTACCGTGAGGGAATGGTGAAAAGTACCCCGGGAGGGGAGTGAAATAGTACCTGAAACCATGTGCTTACAATCCGTCAGAGCCTTTTTTTGGTGATGGCGTGCCTTTTGAAGAATGAGCCTGCGAGTCAGCGGCATGTCGCGAGGTTAACCCGTGTGGTGGGGTAGTCGTAGCGAAAGCGAATACTAACTAGTGTGTTTTTAGTGGCATGTCCTGGACCCGAAGCGGGGTGATCTACCCATGGCCAGTGTGAAGCAGAGGTAAGACTCTGTGGAGGCGCGAACCCACTTAGGTTGAAAACTGAGGGGATGAGTTGTGGGTAGGGGTGAAAGGCCAATCAAACTCCGTGATAGCTGGTTCTCCCCGAAATGCATTTAGGTGCAGCGTCGTGTGTTTCCTCCTGGAGGTAGAGCTACTGGTTGGTTTAGCGGGACTATCATCTTAGCGACATCAGCCAAACTCCGAATGCCAGGTTAGGTTAGAGCACGGCAGTGAGACTGCGGGGGATAAGCTTCGTAGTCGAGAGGGAAACAGCCCAGATCGCCGGCTAAGGCCCCTAAGGGTGTGCTAAGTGGAAAAGGATGTGGGATCGCGAAGACAACCAGGAGGTTGGCTTAGAAGCAGCCATCCTTGAAAGAGTGCGTAATAGCTCACTGGTCGAGTGGTTCTGCGCCGACAATGTAGTGGGGCTCAAGTACACCGCCGAAGCCGCGGCAATCACCTTTTTTGGTGGTTGGGTAGGGGAGCGTCGCGTTACTGCTGTGAAGCGCTGGGGTAACCCTAGTGTGGAGTGTGCGCGAGTGAGAATGCAGGCATGAGTAGCGAATGAGGAGTGGAAAACTCCTCCGCCGAATGACTAAGGGTTCCTGGGCCAGGTTAATCCTCCCAGGGTGAGTCGGGGCCTAAGGCGAGGCCGACAGGCGTAGTCGATGGATAACGGGTTGATATTCCCGTACCCGTGTGTCCGCGCCCATGGTGAATCAGGGATACTAACCCACCTGAACATGCGCCTTTCGCTGACCTTTTAGGTTGGTTGGTGTGTGTGATGCTGGGGACCTGAACTGGTAGTAGCCAAGTGATGGGGTGACGCAGGAAGGTAGCCGTGCCACGTGATGGATATCGTGGTGTAAGCGTGTGGCCCGTGTTCTAGGTAAATCCGGAGCACATTAAAGGGTGAGGCGTGATGCGTACCCGTTTTGGGGAAGTTGGTGATCCTATGCTGCCGAGAAAAGCCTCTAGCGATGTGGATATACGGCCCGTACCCGAAACCGACACAGGTAGTCAGGTAGAGAATACTAAGGCGATCGGGAGAACTGTGGTTAAGGAACTCGGCAAAATGCCCCCGTAACTTCGGGAGAAGGGGGGCCATGACTGGTGACCGACGTGGTTGAGCTGGTTGTGGCCGCAGAGAATAGAGGGAAGCGACTGTTTACTAAAAACACAGGTCCGTGCGAAGACGGTGAAGTCGAGGTATACGGACTGACGCCTGCCCGGTGCTGGAAGGTTAAGAGGACCTGTTAGATCCCTTTTGCGGGGTCGAAGCGGAGAATTTAAGCCCCAGTAAACGGCGGTGGTAACTATAACCATCCTAAGGTAGCGAAATTCCTTGTCGGGTAAGTTCCGACCTGCACGAATGGCGTAACGACTTCCCTGCTGTCTCAACCACAGACCCGGCGAAATTGCAGTACGAGTAAAGATGCTCGTTACGCGCGGCAGGACGAAAAGACCCCGGGACCTTCACTATAGCTTGGTATTGGTGTTCGGTTCGGTTTGTGTAGGATAGGTGGGAGACTGTGATGCCTCAACGCCAGTTGGGGTGGAGTCGTTGTTGAAATACCACTCTGATCGTATTGGACATCTCAACCTCGGCCCGTGATCCGGGTTAGGGACAGTGCCTGGTGGGTAGTTTAACTGGGGCGGTTGCCTCCCAAAGAGTAACGGAGGCGCCCAAAGGTTCCCTCAGCCTGGTTGGCAATCAGGTGTTGAGTGTAAGTGCACAAGGGAGCTTGACTGTGAGACTGACAGGTCGAGTAGGTAGGAAACTAGGGACTAGTGATCCGGCACCGGCTTGTGGAAGCGGTGTCGCTCAACGGATAAAAGGTACCCCGGGGATAACAGGCTGATCTTCCCCAAGAGTCCATATCGACGGGATGGTTTGGCACCTCGATGTCGGCTCGTCGCATCCTGGGGCTGGAGTAGGTCCCAAGGGTTGGGCTGTTCGCCCATTAAAGCGGCACGCGAGCTGGGTTTAGAACGTCGTGAGACAGTTCGGTCTCTATCCGCCGCGCGCGTAGAAACTTGAGGAAGGCTGTCCCTAGTACGAGAGGACCGGGATGGACGTACCTCTGGTGTGCCAGTTGTCCCGCCTGGGGCATGGCTGGTTGGCTACGTACGGAAGGGATAACCGCTGAAAGCATCTAAGCGGGAAGCCTGTTCCAAGATTAGGTTTCTTTTGAGGTCCCCTATAGATGATGGGGTTGATAGGCCGGATCTGGAAGCATCGTAAGGTGTGGAGGTGACCGGTACTAATAGACCAAACATTCAACACACAAAATAGTGGTTGAACAAGGGTTTTTGCTCGCGTCTACTGTTCAGTGTCTGGCATGACACCACCCACCCGAAGTTTTGTGGTGGGG
>NZ_KV836280.1:234064-266647 GCF_001838325.1 Corynebacterium sp. HMSC074C05 | reverse complement strand
GGTGATGCATTCACCGCCTGAACCTACCGGGCCAATTTTGACATAAACGCAGTCAGTAACTTCCATCGCCCCACCGCCCCCAGCCATAAACGCTGTCACCGCCTGAACCTACCTCCTCCAAAAACCAAAAACCGCAACCTTTGGCCACAGTAAAACTGCGACTTCAGATTGCGGTTTTGGCAATAAATGAGGAAGCTATTTGCTTCGCGCTAGCCTAAATAAGGCTTAGCCCTGACGGGCCTTGAAGCGCGGCTCCTTCTTGTTGATCACGTAGACCTTGCCACGACGGCGCACGACCTGAGCGCCCGGCTTGTTCTTCAGCGACCGAAGGGACTTGCGGACCTTCATTCGGGCGCTCCTTTCTACTCGGCTCCGAAACGGGAATGTGCACACTGCACTCTCCCCGGACAATCACCCCAGTGACTGCCTGGCAACGCACCCTTCCTGATAATCCGAAGAAATATCAAAGAGGATGCGTTACGACACGAGTTGCCATACTACCTAATAAGCGGAATAACTCCAAAAATCCGGGGGAAACATGTTCTTTGACGGGCAACCCCAAGATCGCGACTCCCCACGTTGCAACTGCTTCCACTTCTCTACTTGGCAGCGGCAATCATGTACTCGCGGACCTCGGCAAGCGTCTTACCTGAGGTCTCCGGCACCGCCTTGATGGTGAATACCAGCGCAATTGCGCCCGTAATGGCAAAGAAGAAGAACGACCACGCACCACCGACAGCATCCACCATCGGAAGAAAAGCCTGCGCCACAAACCAATTCGCAACCCATAGCGCGAGCCCTGCCAGCCCCATCCCCAGGCCACGGGCCTCTGTCGGGATGATCTCGGAAATCAGGAGCCAGGTCGCCACCGACACAGCCGCCTGCTGAAACACGATAAATACGGTCATCAGCAGAAGCGACATCATGGCACCCGTCGAAGAGTTACTCGACAAACCATAGACGGGCGCCAGCACGAGCAGCGAACTTGCACAGCCCACCAAACCGATAATCAGCATTCGCCGACGACCAACGCGGTCAATGATGCTCATACCAATTGCACACGAAATCACCGAGGCGATACCAATGATGATGGAGGTATAGACAGAGCTTTCCGTCGACAAGCCAACCTTGTTCATCATCGTCGGTGCGAAATACATAATCGCATTCGCGCCCGTGACCTGCTGCGTCACACCAATGAGCATCGCAATGATGACGGTGCGTCGCACCCACGGGGTTTTCACGGCCAGGCGCTCTGCTGCACGCTGATCGGCGCTAGACGACGCCTCATCAACGGCAACCTCAGCCAGGGTCGCCTCATCTCCCTGCATCTGACGCAGCACGGCCAGCGCCTTGCCCTCCTGTCCTCGACGGACGAGGTAGGCCGGTGTGTCCGGCAGAACCAGCATGCCGATGAGCAGCACGATGCCGGGGACAGCGCCGAGTCCAAGCATGAGTCGCCAGTTACCGGAGGAGGCTAGGGCGGAGTTGGTGAGGAACGCCACCAGCTGACCAATCACGATCATCAGCGAGTTCAGGCTGACCAGGCGTCCACGCACATGCGGTGGTGCCATTTCGGAGATGTACATCGGTACGACGATGGAAACACCACCGATACAGACGCCGAGCAAAGTACGCGCAGCACCCAGCGAAAACGCACTAGTAGCGAAAGCACACCAGATACTGCCGATGATGAACCCGACCGCTCCGAGCAGGATGGTGCCACGGCGCCCCAGAGAGTCCGCTACGCGACCACCTAGGAACGCACCGATTGCCGCACCGACCAAGAGCATGGCGGTGACAGTGGACTCCTGTCCTGGAGTCAGCTCAAAAGAGCGCTGGATATACAGCAGCGCGCCCGAGATGACACCGGTGTCGTAACCAAAGAGGAGGCCGCCCAGAGCGGCGATGATAGCCACGGCTATCGACCGAGTTGTGGTGGTTTCCCGGTTCGGTCCAGTCTTATTCTGTTCGGTTGTACTCACGCTGGAAATCTTGCCACCCTCCGGCCAAAGACCCCCTATCCGAACAGCACTTACTCGATAAAGATGAGAGTTTTGGCACTCTTCTGGCAGGAAAATCATCCCTTTTCCCATCCTGAACTAGCGGTAGAGTGAGGCTCATGACACCAGTAGGCACACAGGATTTCCCACACCCCCTCCAGTCGGAGATTATTAACGACCTCCACGTCCAGCCCACCATCAATGCCGCCGAGGAAATCAGCCGCCGAGTCGATTTTCTCTGCGATTACTTCCGCGCCGCGCACGCCAAGGGATTCGTGCTCGGAATTTCCGGCGGTCAAGATTCCACGCTGGCCGGACGTCTAGCGCAGTTGGCCGTCGAAAAGCTTCGCGACGGCGGCGAGGACGCCACCTTCATTGCCATTCGCCTCCCCCACGGCGTGCAGGCCGATGAGGACGACGCACAGGTGGCACTGCAATTCATTCAACCTGACCAAAGGCTAACTATCGATATCGAACCGGCCACCGCCGCGATGACCGCCCAGGTCACCGATGCCCTGGCCGGCAGCGCTATCAGCGACTTCAACAAGGGAAATATTAAGGCCCGCATGCGCATGATTGCCCAGTACGCAGTGGCGGGTGTTGACGGCGCTTTGGTCATCGGCACAGATCACGCCGCGGAGGCTGTCACCGGCTTCTACACCAAGCACGGCGACGGCGCCTGCGACCTCGTCCCGCTGCAGGGGCTGAGCAAGCGCCAGGGCGCGGCCTTACTCCGTCACCTCGGCGCACCAGCCAGTACGTGGGAGAAGGTGCCGACGGCCGACCTGGAAGAAGATCGCCCTGCGCTTCCCGACGAAGTTGCACTCGGGGTGACCTATACCGCCATCGACGACTACCTCGAAGGCAAGGCCGTCTCAGATGAGGATGCCGCGCGAATCGAGCATCTCTACTCCATTTCCCGGCACAAGCGAGCCGTCCCTCCCGGACCGGCCGATTCCTGGTGGCGCTAGGCTACTGTCCCGGGCCACCGATTCAACACTGTCATCCTGCTCAAAAACTTCCCCGCCTACTATCGCCCACCTGAGCGGGCTGGATTAACGTTCCAGACAGGGCAGCAAACCTCTTAAGAGAAACCCCTTAAGAGAAGGCCTCCGCGCCAGCGTCCCAAATAGCTCCAACTGCGGCCAAGCTGTCTGCCGCACCGGCTTCGGCACTTGGTTCCAGCGCAGGTGAACCATCCTGGACGAGCTCGGCGGTCACCAAACCGTGGGCGAACGCCCACATGGCCAATCCCTTAGGCTCATCGCCGGCAACCTTAATGAATGCATCGCGAATCCAGGCATCCAATGACGAAGGCGAGACGACATTCACGAAATTAGTGCGACTCATCAGCCGGTAACCATGCGGATCGTCGAGAACTGCCTGGCGGTACGCCTGCAGCAGAGACGCCGAAGTACATTCCTCATCAATGGCAGCATGAATACGCTTGCCCAGATTCTCGAGACTCTCGGTCAGCAGCAGCTGGAGGAGCTCTTCTTTGCCGCTGATGTGCTTATACAGCGATGGCGCCTTCACATCGAGCCGCGCCGCTAGACGGCGCATACTGATTGCGCTCCAACCCGATTCGCGCAGCATCGCGCGCGCTTCATCTACGATCTTCTGCATACGTGGGGACTGCCTGCGCACATCGGGCTGCGCTGGCACCCCATCGGTCGATTCTATGGTGCACGTCACATTTGTGACTGTAACGCGTTGAATCTCACTTAGGGCGCTTTTGGGTAATTTAACCTAACAATTTTAAAAAACAGCTAACGGCGGTGCTCAGTCACTAAATGCTGCCTTTGCGCGCTGCTAGCTTTGCTTTACGACGGAGCCTCCACCGTCGTAAAGCAAAAGCACCGTATGCCGCCGCTACACTTCGTAACGATTCGGCTCCTCACCGAGGTGGAAATGGCGACCGGAAACATCGTTCGGAGTAATGCGCACGTAGTTGTACTTCAACGTCGGCAGCCAGGGCTTCAGCGGCAGCTCATCTGCAGCGTTAATATCCACGCGGGAGGTGAGAACCTCTGCGTCACCCTTTACAATGACCGACCATGCCTTCTGGGCATCCTTGTCAACAAAGTCGGCCTCAAAAAGAACATCGCGGTTCAGAGAAACAGTAAAAAGCTTCGACCCCTCGGCAGTGCGGAAGTAAATGCTCCCCTCATGAACGACGTAGTTCAGCGGGAAAAGATCCATATCATCTTTACGACGAACAACCAGGCGCCCAAAAGTCTGCGTAGCCAGCAGCTCGAGGGATTCTTCGGTGGACAGTTTCTGGATAACGGAGTCGTTGTGTGCCATACCCCCAGTATTCCACCGTTTAGACAAAGTTGCTACAGCCATACGGATTACCAATCACTGAGGTAAACGGCGAGCACACTACCCAGGGTAGATACAAGAAAACCCCCGGCCATTTCGACCGAGGGATTTCATACTGGTGGAGCTAACGGGACTCGAACCCGTGACCCCCACACTGCCAGTGTGGTGCGCTACCAGCTGCGCCATAGCCCCAGAATCAACATCGAAGTGGCTTTCACCCTCCGCTGTGGACTCCTCAAAGGCTACATGGCACTGTCATGTATCACCAAATCCGCATGTAGAACACTCTTTTACGCATTCGCCGAGTGCTCCAGAGCGGATCTGCCGAACATGAACTGAAGATGAATCGTGTGAGCGTGCACGGAACCTAGTGCAGGGCCACCTTGACCCACTGCCCCAGTCCGCCATCACCGGAAATGTTCTCCAGAATATCCTTGCCATCGACAAAGACGTGCGGCGAGGAAACCTTGCCCAAGCGCTTCTCAAGGTCATCGAAGTTGGCATTCGCGCTTGCCTTGGCCTCGGTGGTGTCGATGCCGGAGCGGACTTCGCTGACAATTTCGTCGGCGACACCGAGCTGCTCCAGGCGGTCAGCCAGCTCGTCATTGCTCCACGTGACGGAGTTCTGCTGGTCAGCCATCACCATTGTGCGGAAGTTCCAATATGCGCGAGCATCCCCGGTCTCAGCAATCTTGCGGGCAGTCGCGTAGATGCGAGTGGAGTGACCGTCACGCTGCTCCTTCTCCTCACCATCCAGGAAGTTCAGCGTGCGGTATTCAGCGACTAGCTTGCCGTCATTTAGCGCCTTGAGCTCATCATCGTGGCCCTCTTCGCTCATCTGAGCACAGTAGTGGCACGAGAAGTCCTCAAAAATCGTGGCTGTTTTAGCCCCTTCGGCGCCGTCCTTGCTTAGTCGGATGACATCGCCGTCGAGTGCGACAGAGAAGTCGACGTCCTCATCTGGCAGCCCCTCAATCGGCTGCGACCGGCCGATGTAGATAACGCCACCAATAACAACTGCAACGACAGCAAGAAGAGCAATCAGGCCGACGACGAAGCCACTGCTCTTTTCATTTGGATTCTTAATCTTCTGACTCACACCGCTTACGATAGCGGTGTTTTCTTGCCAATGACACAATTGCGCCTGAGAAAACGGAAATGGTTACTAGGTCCCATCACTAGCCCCATCACTAGGCCCATCGCCTTGACCCCAGCCCCCCTGTCCCTTCCCTCAGACTTCAACCTCTAGCCAGCGGGCTAGGCGTAGATGGCAAACTTCTTCCACGGCCATACGTACACAAATACAGCCAAGGCCAGAAAACCTATATCTCGGGCGACTTCCGTCAGATACGTAGCGGGGCCAGCGTTCTCGTCGTAGCCACCGCCACCAAAGCAACCGCAGTCAATTTGCAGGCCGCGCGCCCACGCCGAGATAATGCCGCCGATAAACACCAGTAAGAGCAACCCCGACAGCACTGCTACCGGACGCAGGAAAAGCCCCAATACCAGTAAGAGTCCGAGGATGACTTCGAAGGCGGGCAGCGCAACCGCTACCATCGGCACCAAATCACTCGGCAGCAGCTCATAAGCTTGCACTGCCTGACGCGATTCCAGCGGGTTCAGCAGTTTGATTAGACCCGAGTACAACCAAACTGCAGCCAGGCCGAATCGTGCCACCACGCCTACGAAATTCTTCATGCATAGAAATATTAGTACAGGCTAACTGTTTACAGCTAGCCCAACGGATACCGTTTACCCGTTCAGAACCGCCGAGACCACGTCCTGTGCCTCAGCCTGAACCTGTGCCAGGTGATCCGCGCCCTTGAAAGACTCCGCGTAGATCTTGTACTTATCTTCAGTGCCCGACGGACGCGCCGCGAACCATGCGTTTTCCGTAACCACCTTGAGGCCACCAATCGCAGCGCCGTTGCCCGGCGCTTCGGTCAGTTTGGCTGTGATGGTCTCCCCTGCCAGGGTGTCGGCCTTGACCTGCTCCGGCGAGAGCTTCTTCAGGATTGCCTTCTGCTCACGGGTTGCGTCCGCATCGGTGCGGGCGTAAGCCGGGGCACCGTACTTATCGGCGAGCTCTGCGTAGAGTTGCGATGGAGTCTTCTCGGTCACGGCCTTGATCTCGCTGGCCAGGAGGTCCAGGATGATGCCGTCCTTGTCGGTAGACCACACAGTGCCGTCGTGACGCAGGAACGATGCACCAGCGGATTCTTCACCACCGAAACCGATGGTGCCGCCGAGCAGACCCGGGACGAACCACTTGAAGCCGACTGGAACTTCCACGAGCTTGCGGCCCAAATTGGCAACGACGCGGTCGATCATCGACGAAGACACCAACGTCTTACCGACCGCGGTCTCCTGCGACCAGCCCGGACGGTGTGCGAAGAGGTAGTCAATGGCAACGGCCAGGTAGTGGTTCGGGTTCATCAGACCCGCGTCCGGTGTCACAATTCCGTGGCGGTCCGAGTCCGCGTCATTGCCGGTGGAGATGTCGAACTTATCGCGGTTACCAATCAGGGACGCCATCGCATTCGGCGAGGAACAGTCCATACGAATCTTGCCGTCTGTATCCAGCGTCATAAAACGCCAGGTCGCATCAACCAGCGGATTGACCACAGTCAGGTTTAGGTTATGCGCATCGCCAATTGCGCCCCAGTAATCCACCGACGCACCACCCATTGGGTCGGCGCCGATACGCACGCCGGCATCACGGATGGCGTCGAGGTTGACAACATTTGGCAGGTCCGACACGTACGCATTGAGGTAGTCGTGCTTTACGACGAGGTCTCCTGCCTTATCCACCAGCTCGCGCTTAACCCCATCCAGGCCCTTAGCCAGGTATTCATTGGCACGAGCTGCAATCCAGTCCGTTGCATCTGCATCCGCCGGACCACCGGTCGGCGGGTTGTACTTAAAACCACCATCCCGTGGCGGATTGTGGGAAGGGGTAATCACGATGCCGTCGGCACGCGCGGAGCTATTACCCGTCGGACCGCCCTCCACGTCGCGGTTATACGTCAGAATTGCGTGACTGACGGCCGGAGTCGGCGTGTAGCGATCCTGAGCGTCAACCATCACGGTAATGCCGTTGGCCGTGAGCACCTCGAGAGCGGAAATCATTGCCGGCTCGGACAGGCCGTGGGTATCGCGGCCAACGTACAGTGGGCCTTCAATGCCCTGGCCCTTGCGGTAATCCACGATGGCCTGAGTAGTGGCGTGAATGTGGTCTTCGTTGAAAGCGCCGTCGAGGGAGGAACCGCGGTGACCGGAAGTACCGAAGACGACCTTCTGGTCGGGGTTATTCGGGTCCGGGTGCTTCGTGTAGTAGGCAGTGACCAGTTCCGCGACATCGATAAGGTCGGATGGCTGGGCCAATTGCCCGGCGCGCTCATGAGCCATTGTGGGTATCCTCCTGCTGAATCGGCGAACTGCGCAACCACCGATTTCACCGCCGACCAGCCGGCCGGAATTGGGAAACCGAACTGAGATGCGCTTCCTCCTCTCCAGTGTCCCCGTTTTAGGGACAGCGCGCATGGCAAGAACCACTCGGTAAGGCAAACTCGCCCCTGCAATAGGGTGCAGTAGGTAGATTGTCGCGCGCCGACGGGAACACCTTTTCGTGAAAGATCCCGAATTGTCGGCGCCTACCTCCCCTTTTAACCACTGTGCTAGCGTTGTCACCGTGAATGAGGAATCTGGCGCTGCGAAACTGCCATCAGCAGGACGAGCGCAGGTTCTCATGGCTCTGGCCGTGGCCGGCGGTGCCGCTGTTGGCGCAGTATGTCGCTTTCTGCTCGGAGCGGCGATCGATGCAATCGTTGGCTCGGGAATTAGCGCAATCTCGACGACTGTCATCAACTTACTGGGCTGCTTTCTCTTCGGCCTGGTCAGCAGTATCGCGTTTGCTAATCCTCGGCTTTCCGCTTTCTGCGGTACTGGCTTTTGTGGCGGCTTCACCACTTTCTCCGCATTTGTCATTCTCCTATTGGCACAGGCGGACACGTCAGTCGCTCTTCTTATCAGTGTTGGGCTTATTCACCTGCTGTGCTGCCCTCTCGCCTACTGGCTGGGCACCAAGTGCGCACGGGAGGTCGCGGAATGACCGGCGATCTCCTCGGCTCTTTTTCCTCGGCGCTGTCGGCCATCCTCGCTATCGCACTTGGCGCCGCAGTAGGTGGAGCGCTGCGCTATGCGCTGGCCGAACTTGCGGTGAAGTGGGCTGATTCCAAACTGCCCGGAACGTGGACCGCAAATATGATTGCCTGCTTCGTCGCCGGTGTCGCTGCTGTGGTGTGGTCGCGGGGAACGTCGATAAGCAATGGCATGACGCCTGCCCTGGCCTATGCGGCGGTAATGATTGGTTTCGCCGGTGGCCTGTCTACGTGGTCGACGCTCGCCGGAGAGATCGTACGCCTTAAGAACCAACACTTTTGGAGGGCATGTGGGTACGTTGCTCTCACACTGATTGGCGGAATTATCTTTGCTTTCGCCGGAATGTGTTTACCCCCACTTGTGGCGAATTAATAGCACAATAATCATTTTCTGAGAATTTAATGATCGGATTTAGGCTTTCTACCAGTAAAGTTCCACAGCATGGAAAGCTTCAGCGATTTTGCCTCAGCGGCGGATAGTTTCATTTGGAGTCCGTACCTCCTGATCCCCGCGCTGATTGGCACCGGAATCATTTTGACCATTCGTCTGGGCGCAATTCACCTGGTCAAACTCGGCCCGGCACTGCGTCTCGGACTCATCGACCGTAGCGACGACGATGCCGAAGGAGATATCACCAACTACCAGGCGCTGGCGACGGCTCTCGCGGCGACTGTCGGTGTCGGCAACATTGTCGGTGTCGCTACCGCTATCGGTCTGGGTGGCCCCGGTGCGCTGTTCTGGATGTGGGTGACCGGCCTGCTTGGTATGGCATCGAAGTACTCCGAGGCATTCCTGGGTGTGAAGTACCGCCAGACCGATGCAGCTGGCGAACAGTCCGGCGGCCCACAGTACTACCTGCGCAAGGCCATCCCGAATGGTTTTGGTACGACGTTGGGCATTCTCTTCGCCGTCTTCGCTGCGCTGGCAGCCTTTGGTATCGGCAACCTGACCCAGGGCAATGCCGTGGCCTCGAACCTGGAAAACAGCTTCGACATCGATCCGACGCTCTCCGGCATGATTATGTTCATCCTGGTAGGTGCAGCTCTGATGGGTGGCATTAAGTCGATTGGCCGCATCACCGCCAGCTTTGTGCCGATGATGATTGTGCTCTACATCGGTGCGGCCGTGTGGGTGCTCGTCGCCAATGTCTCGGCGCTGCCCGAAACCTTCAAGCTCATCTTCACCGATGCTTTCACCGGCACCGCGGCCGTTGGTGGGTTCGCAGGGTCCACGCTCATTCTCGCCCTGCAGATGGGTGTTGCCCGCGGTCTGTTCTCCAACGAGTCGGGCCTGGGTTCCGGGGCTATCGCCGCTGCCGCCGCATCGACGACTCACCCAGTTCGTCAGGGTTTGGTCTCCATGACTCAGACCTTCATTGACACCATCATCGTCGTGTCCTTCACCGGCCTGGTTATCATCAGCACCGGTGTTTGGCAGGATGGCAACGTCGACACTGGTGCTCTGACCGCTGAGGCATTCTCCCGCGGTCTGCCGGGCCACTGGGGTGGCACCATCGTCACGCTGTCGGTTGTCTTCTTCGCATTCTCCACCATGCTGGGCTGGTCCTACTACGGTGAGCGCGCCTTCGAGTCCCTGGTCGGTCGCCGCGGCACCGGCCTCTACCGTGCAGTCTTCACCTGCGTGGTCTTCGTCGGCGCGGTAACTCAGCTGGAAACCGTCTGGTCCGTCGCCTCGGCTCTCAACGGCCTGATGGCGCTGCCGAACCTCATCGGTCTGATTGTCCTGTCCGGGCTCATCGCGCGTGAGACAAAGGCATACCTCGAATTTGACCCTCAACTTCGCGCAACGGCTGCGGAAATCGACAAGTGGCAGTCTCAGCAGGACTTCGAGGCTTTCAGCAAGAACTAACTGAAACTACCTGCTGCCCGTAAGGGCTACGGCAAAACTACGAGCAGGTCTGCGCGGTCTCCGGCTTTTCGATTGCCGCAAGCGCGTCGTCAAGCACAGAGACCTTTACCAATTTCATATCGCCTCGGTCGGCAGTCACCGCTTCTGCGCAATTGCCTTCCGGCACGAAGAACATCTCGGCGCCCTCATCTCGGGCGGCCGAGATTTTGTGTGTAATGCCACCGATTTCGCCCACGTTGCCGGCAGCGTCAATAGTGCCGGTGCCAGCGAGGTCCTGCCCCTCGGTCAAATCGCCTGGACTCAGCTTGTCGATCACTCCGAGCGTCATCATGAGACCCGCCGACGGACCTCCAATGCCGCTGAGCTGGTACTCAACCTTGGTGTCGTCCGCGGATTGCGCCCCCATCCCAACGCCGAGCAGCGCGGCATTCTTTTGATGCGGGTTTTCCGCCAGTGTCACAGAAATATCGACGGCTTTCTCGGGGGCAGAGTCCTCGCCCTTAGCAGCCTTCTGCTTATCGACGGTCGAAGGCTTGACCCTCAACGTGACAGTATCGCCCGGGTTGCGTCCGGCAATAATCGCCTTGACTTGCTCGGGCTTGCTTACTGCCACCCCATCCACTGCGAGAATCACATCGCCTTCATGCAGTCGCCCATCGACGGGACTATCCGGCACTGTGTAGGCGACGGTGACTTCCATCGGCAACCCGAGATGTGCCAGTGCAGCGGAGGTGGCGTTGGCCTCCGACTCGGTGAATGCAGCCTTGTTCTCCTCTTCCACCTCGTCCTGGCTCTGGCCCGGAGGGAAGACCGCCTCAATGGGGACAATATCGTTGTCACGATCAAACCACAGGCCAATGACCTGCGGCAATGTCAGGTTATGCCTGACTGCGACGGTTGTCATATCCAGCGTGCCCTTAGAGCGTTCGGAGTCCGCAGCACTGCCGCTGACCGAGATAATGCTCTTTCCCTCGACATCGCTGAGGACGTCGAAGACCGGGCCAGGCCCCTGCGCGGCATAGGGCACTGTCAGCGTTGGCAGCGAAAGCACAGTTGCCAACGCGGCGATGGGCACAGCGCCCGCAACAAGAGTTTGGGTACGACGATTCACAAATAACACCCTACATTCTCGCTATCTGCCTACTGGACACCTGATGAATCTTGTCCGTGTCTGTTCGCTGGGCGCGAAGTTGCCAATAAAGTGGTGCTTTTAAGTACTCACGCGGGTCATTGCCCGGTACGGTGGGAGCATGAGTTCTAACGGATTTGGCTTTGGTCCGAACGACAATGATGACGATCGTGACGACGCTGGCAACAATGACTCCGGCCAGGGCGGTCAGGGCGGCCAGGGCGGTCCTTTCGGTTTCTTCGGGTTTCCCTTCGGCGGCATGGGCGGCGCCGGTGGCTTCGGTTTCGGCGGCCCCGGGCAGCCCGGCAGCGGCGCCTCTGGCAAAGGAGAACAGCCGAACTTGGGGGATATTCTCAACCAGTTCGGCGAGATGTTCTCCGGCATGGGGCAGCGATTCCAGGAGTCTAACTCTGGCCCTGTCAACTACGACGCGGCCGAGCGCGTTGCGCGGACCCGTCTTGGTAACCCAGCTCCGGTGAAGGACTCGGCCCGCGAGGCGCTGGCTGATTCCTTGCGCCTGGCCGAACTGTGGCTAGATGACGTCACCTCCCTTCCCGCTGGTGTCAACCGCGTAGAAGCGTGGAATAGCCTGCAGTGGTTGGAGAACACCAAGTCGACATGGACTCGCCTTGTCGATCCCGTCGCCAGCCGCATGAGTGATGCCTCCCTCGAGGGCGTTCCAGAAGAAGCTCGCGAGATGATGGGCCCGATGCTGGGCATCATGCGCCAGATGAACTCGATGAGTTTCGGTACTCAGCTAGGGAATGCGCTGGCTGAATTGGCACAGACGAGCCTGACTGGTTCTGACCTCGGGCTGCCGCTACACACCACTGGTGCGGCGGTACTGCTGCCAACGCATCTCGTTGCTCTCGCAGAGGAACTCGAGGTTCCAGCGCGCGATCTGTTTATTTACGCCACTGCCCGCGAAGCTGCGCACCAACGTCTTTACGACCGCGTGCCATGGCTGGCTGAACGCATGATTTCCTCTGTCGAGGAGTACGCCGCTGGCATCGTCATCGACTACTCCGCGATTGAAGAGGCCGCCCGCGGTCTGGATATTGAGAACATGCAGGATCCGCAGCGTATGCAGGAGGCTATGAGTCAGCTGCAAAATATGGATCTGAGCCCGAAGATTCGTTCTCGTAACGAGAATGCTCGTACTCGTTTCCAGACGCTGCTAGCACTGGTCGAAGGGTGGGTGGACATGGTTGTCACCGATGCCCTCGGTGAGCGTCTACCGGGTGCCGCACAATTGGATGAAGCCTGGCGTCGTCGCCGCGCCACCGAAGGTGCTGAGCAGGCGCTGGAGAAGGCCACCGGCATTGACCTCGGCTCCCCCAAGGTGCGTGAGGCAACCAACTTGTGGCACCGCCTGACCACCGCTGTGGGCATCGAGCGACGTGACAAGGTCTGGGATCACCCGGACTTCCTGCCCGTAGCAGAAGATTTGGATGAACCCGCGGCCTTTATTGACTCGGTTCTTGGTGGCTCGGACAACGATGACTTCGACCCGATCGCAGAGCTTGAAGAGCAGCTGCGCAAAGAAGCCGAAAAACGCGCGGCTGAGGGCAAGGACAGTGACACCGACGAGGACAATTCTGGCGACACCGATGACGATAAGTAGCTAGTTAGCTCTGGGTTCCCCAGCGCTGATACGCCTCTAAATAGCCCCGTGCCCGTTCGTGGTACGGGGCTTTTGCCGCCCAATACCAGAACTCTTCGGTATGACCCCCGTCGACGAAAGTGTGCACCAGTTCGTGCACAATGACATCGTCGAGGACGTACCCCGGGACGTCGGCAAGCCTGTGCGAAATGCGAATACGCCCCGGACTATCGACGCCGCCGGTGACCGATGCCCACCTGCGCGACATGTTCTTGACCCATTTGATTGACTCAAACCGCGGGCGATCTTCCAGCACCGTACGCGAGAGCAGCCGCGCGCGGCGCTCCAGCTCGGAATTATCCAGGTTGCTGCCAACTTTCTTCCGCACTCGCGCCACAATTTCATTGACCTGCTGTTTTTCCGCAGCGGCGCTGAGGTCGTCGGGAACCATGACAATGATCCGGTTTCCCTCCGCGCGGGCGGACACAGTACGGCGGCGGCGCTTCGAGCGCCGAACCTCAACATCCGGGCCGTACTCAGGTCGCTTGGTGCTCATGCTTTTTAAGCGTATATGCTCTGCCCTGCGATTGCGTAAAAGCTGGCCCCGGGGTAAAAGATATTTTTATGGGGGAATACAGGGATACGTCTCGGGGGCGGGATGGTACGGCTGGCGTAATAGGTTCGGACGCACCCGCGGCACAAACGCTTGCCGCGCCTACCACGGACTACGCGCTGCGGCCGGAGATACCGATTATCATGCGCCCAGGCGCGCGGATTCAGTTCGGCGTGGAACCGGAGCGCAGCATGATTCTGCCGCTTTCCGACGGCACCCCGCCGGGGCCTGTCTTCTCGGCACTTCTTGCAGCTCATAGAGGTAGCACCTTAAGCGAGGCCTTTGCTGACAGTCACGAAAAACTGTCACCGCAGTTCATTACCGCACTTATCTCCGACCTTCACCGAGCCGCACTGGTCCAAAAACCACCGACACGGCGGAGGATTACGCTGATCGGTCGGGACAGTTTGCGCACTGGACTTTTAAAAGAGCTTCGTCGCACGGGTTGTGGTAGTTGGACGACGGCAATGTCGCCCACTCGCAATGCGACGCTGAAGATATCTCAATCCACGCCGGAAGACATCGGGCTCGCGGTGGTCACGGGCATGGAAGTACCGAGCATGCCCTTGGTTCGCGCTCTGTTTCATCGTGGAATTGAGCATCTGCACACGCATTTCCGCGATGGAGCACTGATTCTTGGGCCGCTTGTTCAGCCAGGTCAAGGGCCCTGCTCGATGTGTTTCGAAGCTTATCGACGAGACCGCGACCCCGTCCGGGCACTGATTGCGCTGCAGCTTCGCACTTTTACGCCCGTAACCGCACCGGAATGGCTGAACACAGCGGTGCCGCTGTTGGTTGGACAGCTGCGGCGACCGGACCTCTCAGATCTATGTGCGACAGAGGTGCGCATAGATCTGGAAAGCCTCGATATCACCCGCACTACGGTTGCTCCCCACCCGCAGTGCCCAGTGTGTGGTCATGGCAACTCGCAGATGCAGTTCATGTAATTCGAAGTGCCTTGAGCAGAATCTGACTAGGAATTCACAAAAGAATTGACGATTCCCAAGATGCCTTCGCCGAAATGATTGAGCTTCGCTTCTCCAATTCCGGGAATCTGCAGAAGTTCCTCCGGCGTAGTCGGTTGCTGCTCACCGATGGCCAGAAGGGTCGCATCGGAGAAGATCACGAATGCGGGGACAGTCATTTCTCTCGACATTTCCAGGCGCCATGCACGCAATGCTTCCAGTAGCGCAGGATCCGCACTGACCGGGCACTCTTCACAGCGCCCTGAGATCCGCTCCGCATCGGTGTGCAATGGCTTAGTGCAGCCCTTGCACTGTTTGGACTGCTGACGCTTACCACGGGAACTAGAGCTCCTTGAGCTTCGCTGTGCCTCCGCCGAGTAGTCAGAGACATCAATGTCGAGTTCATCGAGGAATCGTGTGCGGCGACGTGACCTGCGGCCGCCTTCTGTCCTCGACAATGACCAAGATAGCTCCAGATGTTCACGGGCTCGAGTAATGCCGACATAGAACAGACGGCGCTCTTCCTCGATGGCTTCCGCTCCCTGTGCAGGAGATCGGTCGAATTTATTCAGCGAATGTTGGATAGGCAGCGAACCGTCGGTAAGCCCAACAAGGAACACCGCATCCCACTCCAGCCCCTTGGCTGCATGCAGGCTAGCCAACGTCACGCCATCCAGCGTCGGCGGATGCTTGGCCTGCTGCCGAGTGTGCAATTGACCGAGGAGCGCCTGGATATTGACCTCGATGTTGGCATGAACGATGTCCTTACACAGGTCGAATAGGGCGCGCAGTGACTGCCAACGTTCCCTGGCACCAGTGCCTTCCGGCTCTTGGTCAGTCATGCCAAGACCCGCGAAAACCTGCTTGACCAAATCCAACAGATTCGTGCCCTGCAATGTCGGAACAGTCCGTGAGGAACGGGAAACTCGCACAAGTGCTGCGATGGCATCGCGAATCTCGGGACGCTGGTAGAAACCGTCCCCGCCACGAACCTGGTAGGCGACTCCTACCTCGGACAAAGCCTGCTCAAAAACTGCGGACTGTGCGTTAATCCGGTATAAAACGGCAATCTCCGATGCCGGCGTACCCGCGTCGATAAGTCGCTTGATGCTGCGCGCGGTCGCGCGAGCTTCCATCGGCTCATCGTCGTACTGATTGAAAGTCGGCTCCGGGCCGTCTTCACGCTGCCCAATCAGCTTCAGCCGCGAGCCGGCGATACGTCCCTGCGCACGGCCGATGACATTGTTGGCCAGCTCGACGACCTGTGGGGTCGATCGGTAGTCCCGCTGCAGGCGGACCACTGTGGCTTCCGGGTAGTCCCGAGAGAAGTTCATCAGGTATTGCGGAGTCGCGCCTGTGAAAGAGTAAATCGTCTGGTTGGCGTCCCCGACAACTGTCAGGTTGTCACGGTCTCCCAGCCAGGCGTTGAGAACTCGCTGCTGTAACGGGGTGACATCCTGGTACTCATCGACGACGAAGCACCGATACTGGTTGCGGAATTCCTCCGCCACTGCACGGGAATTCTCCATCGCACCGGCGGTGTGAATGAGTAGGTCGTCGAAGTCGAGCAATAGCCCGTCAGGGGTGGTTTTTATGTCCTCGTAAGCGCGATAGCAATCGACAATTTTCTCCGCAGACAGAGGCGCCGTGCGCCCATGCTCCCGCAGCGCGGCTTGGTACTGATCCGCACCGGCCAGAGTGGCCTTAGCCCACTCAATCTCGCCCATGACATCTCGGATTGTTTCCTTAGAGGTGTCCAAGCCCACTCGACGTACTGCTTGGGCGACAACACGGAATTTCTTGTCATCCAACAGCTGCCAGGGCATATCACCGGCGACTTGGGGCCAGAAGTAGCGCAGCTGGCGAAGTGATGCCGAGTGGAAAGTGCGCGCCTGGACTCCAGGCGTTCCCATCTTTGCCAGGCGTTCGCGCATCTCCCCTGCGGCACGCGAGGTAAATGTCACCGCTAATACCTTTTGCGGCTGCACAAACCCCTGGTCAATGAGGTACTTGATGCGATGAGTAATTGTTCGGGTCTTACCTGTACCGGCTCCGGCAAGAATGCACACCGGCCCCATCGGAGCCGTGGCTGCCTCGCGCTGATCTGGATCCAGCCCAGCTAGATAGTCCGGCTCGTTCACATCCGCCTCTGAGTAAGTCAAAAGTTGTTAGACCCCATTTTTAAACTTGTCGAGTGCTATTCGTCATTGCTGTAGACACGGCGGACGTACAGCAGCCGGTCGCCTGGCTCCACCGATTCACACTCCGGTGAATCAATTCGGTACAGCTCACCCGAGCGCACCACACCGAGTGCAATATCCGCGAGATGCCGTGGGCTGGCACCGATTTCCTCTTCGGTGACGAGCCTCTCTGCAACAGAGAATCCTTCATCCGGGCTCAGGAGGTCTTCCATCATCTCCACCACCGAAGGAGTCACTGTGGCCAGCCCCAGCATTCGGCCGGCGGTTTCAGAAGAAATGACCACTTGGTCCGCACCTGACTGCGTCAACAAGTGGCGGTTTTCTGATTCACGCACTGAAGCCACAATTGAGGCACCCGGTGCCAACTCGCGGACAGACAACGTGACCAGCACCGCTGTGTCATCTTTGTTCGGTGCAACGACTATAGAGCGGGCACGCTGAATACCAGCTAACTTCAGCACATCAGATTTAGTAGCCGACCCATGCACCGTCGCCAAGCCTTGATTCGAAGCGTGGTCGAGTGCTTCCTTGTCCGTATCAATGACAACGATTTCTGCCGGATCTACGCCGTCCGCGAGAAGAGCTGCAATGGCAGAACGACCCTTGGTGCCGTATCCGATAACGACGGTGTGGTTGCGCAACTGTCTCCTCCAGCGCTGAATTTGCAGGGTTTTCCGAGACTCTTGGGTCAAAACGGTCAGAGTAGTACCGACCAAGAGAGCAAGGAAGGCCACACGCAGTGGCGTAATGATCAAAATATTGAGTAATCGAGCCCTCTGAGTCACCGGCGTGATGTCACCGTAGCCCGTCGTCGACAGGCTGACAGCCGAGTAATACACCGCATCGATGAAGGTGAGAGGCTCCGTGTATCCGTCGTGGTCGTAGTAGACCACGACGGATGCAACCAGCAGCAAAAACACGGCGTAGTTCAAACGACGTATGATTAGCCGCCAAGGATTCTTCGGCGCGGACTCAGGCAGACCAATGACTCCCAGCAGTGCATGCCCGGGAAGATCATTGAGCCCGGTTTCGTATCCCGAAGATTTCCGAATTGGATTACGCAACCGCTCCTCGCCTGCCTTTCATGAAAACTCCTCCCGGTGAAAAATAGCGCATACAAACTGCAGCTTTCACCTGGATAACTGGCCACGGCCACGCGGCAGTTACATACGTAGATGATTATCCAATCAGCTCGCGCATTTTCCTGTCCAACTCTATCCTGCTTGGCAGTAGCGCTTCATCTGGTATTAGCGTTCGTCCTGCCGAAACATAGAAGAATCCGGCTTCAATGTCTTCGGGGGCCGTTTCCACTCCCATCTCACGCAGCCTATCCGACCACGCCAAGCGGTAAATCGCCAGCTGTAGCGCCGCTACTTCCCTTTCCTTTCCGCGCGGCATCTGGCCTGTCTTCCAGTCAATGACGCTCCACTTCCCGTTGTCCTTAAACACCGCGTCGATTCGGCCGACGACCCGCCGTTGCCCAATGGCAATTTCAAACGGCACTTCCACATGCACTGGCGTGCGGTCAGCCCACTCGGATGCCTCGAAATTCGCCTTCAACTTCTCAAGTTCGCGTTCGGACGCGACTTGTTCTGTGCCGAGGAAGTCATCCAGTTGATCCCCGAAGAGATCCTCATCGTCCAGCAGGCTGTGTGCACCGAAGCGATTCTCCAACCAAGCGTGGAATGCCGTACCTCGGCGGGCGAATCGGTTTGGCTTAAACGGCACCGGGCGTGCTTTCCGACGAGCAAACGCGACCGGATCCGCAATCATGGCTTGGTATTCGCTAGTGGACATGCTTGTCGGCATTGGTAGATGAATCTCCGCGGCCTTAGCCCGAAGGATTTCATCCACGAGAATGGTCGTTTCCGTTTCCCATACCTCAGACAGGTCACCTGCAATAGGGCGCTCATCCTGGTGTTCGCCCATGTAGCGCATGACATTTTCGGCTGCTCGCTGCACACTATCTCGGCGGTTCCCCAGGGTATCGACGGGCCAGACCACCCCATCAACCGCAGTGTCGCAGTCTAAATCGACTTCGGTGTCCTCTACCTCAGGGTCCTCCCCATCTGTCCACGACACCACATAGTCACTGAATTGCGTGGCGATGGCTCCGAAGTCTGCCGACACGTCAGTGGGATTCTTCAAGCTCGGATTAGGCCGCCTGCTTGCAGTAACAATGAGCTTTTTTGCAGAGCGGGTCATGGCAACGTAGAAGAGGCGCTGTTTTTCTTCCCTCTCCACTTCTCGCAGCTCTTCCTTGTAGGCTTTGATCACCTTGTTGAGGTCGGTCTGGTTATCAGCGCCTGATATGTCCAGTTCGGGGGCATTGCTATCGACAGAATCAGCGACGGGAGCCCAATCGTTTGCTGCAAGCTGTGTTGCATCCTCTGTTGTTTCTGCACTAGCCGTTAACGGATCCACTTGAGTAATTGCACCAGGAGGCAGCTGAACTGAATTGGTGAGCCACGATGACAAATCAACTTTGTCGAACTTGCTGGTGGTGATGCCCGGAACGGCAACCGTTTCCCACTCCAGCCCCTTTGACTTGTGCATAGTCATGATTTGGACGCAGTTTTCCGGCATGTTCATAGGTGCCCGTTCCAAACCATCATCGTGTTCAACAGCGAATTCCAGATAGTTCAAAAACCCTGTCACATCGTCCGAGATATTTTGCGAATACGTCGCAGCGATATCGACAAACCTATCCAGATGCGCAGTCGTCGGCCTGGTTATCGCGGTAGCGGAACCGTACTGTCCAGCCGCTGCTTCTACGCGAATTCCAAACTCAGTAGCGATGTCCTCGACCAGTTCCGGCAGAGGCTTATTCAGCGAGAACCGACGTAGTTTTCGTAGGCTTGCACCCAACTGTGCGATGCGCGCCATTGCTTCATCTGTGTAGTTCAGTGACTCGCTGCAGACCAATCGCCCATTTTTTTCCACACTGCCGCGCGCCAGCGGGGTGCCGTCGCAAAAACGAATATCCGGGTCGGCGATGGCATGCCCCAGCCCCACCGCAGACGATGCTGCTTCGGCATCTTCCACGAGCTTGTCATACTGGCAAGCGAGCTGGGAAAGCGGTGAGGAGTCTGAAGTCTCTTCGACGTTGCCCTTCTTTCGAGCCAACTCGTCCTTGCCTGCCATTGCCAGCTGGTCTACACGAGTGCGAAGTGCCTCCACGTCTGCGGCACCCAAATTGAACTGTGGGCTGAGCAGCAGACGCAGAGCATCCTGGTCTGAACTGGGGTCGACCAATATCTTCATCACCGAGGTGATATCCATGACCTCGGGCAAGTGCAGCAATCCAGCGAGTCCCACAATGATTGCAGGCACCCCCCGCTCAGACAGTGCATCTAAATAGACAGCCGATTCAGCATTTGTCCGAACCAGGATGGCGGCATCGAGCTTGTTGCCAGCTGCTTCGCATTCGCGTAATTGCGCCTCCATGCAGTCTGCGATGTATGCAACTTCTTCCTCACCGGTTGCCGTGAAAGCAAGCTGCACTTCGCCCTGACCTGCTTTTGGACCGGCATCCAGTGCCTCTACCGTACGAGCCTGCCCCGCGAAAGCACGGTCGGAGACTGCGTTAGCAAGCTGCAGCACTGACTGCGGATTTCGCCAGGAAATGGTCAGTTGCTTTTTCTCCGCTGGCTGCCCATCCGACCGCGGAAAATCATTGACAAACTGCACAAGGTTTTCGGCAGTTGCTCCTCGCCAGCCATAAATTGCCTGCATCGGATCACCGACAGCGGTGACACAACCACCGGAGAACAGCGCACGCAGGAACAGCCGCTGTGTGTGCGACGTGTCCTGGTACTCGTCGAGCATGATGATCTTAAAGCGACGCCGCTCCTCCTCTCCGACTTCCGCGAAGTCGGTGGCTAGTCGGGCCGCACGAGCCATCTGCATACCGAAGGTGGCGACATTTTCTTCATTGCACCGAGCTCGAACCTGTTCTACCAGCGGCAAAATCTCTAATCTCTCTCGCTGCTTATCGACGATGCCCTGTAGATCGCCAATTAGCCCCTCGCGTTTACCCTTCTGCGGGGTCTGCTCAATATTGCTGATGAATGCTTCGGTTTCCTCGCGAATCGCCTGCGGTGAAGAAAGGTTTGAGTCGATGTTCGCCCCCAGCTCAATAATGCGACTGGCCAGCGTCGATGGTGCAATATCGACATCAATTTCCTTCACATTACGAGCGGTTTCCCAAGCCAACTGCCACTGCGTCGCGCCATCCATAATGGTGACCCCCGGCTCCGTCGGCAGCAAAAGACCATAATTGCTCACGACTTCAGAGGCATAGGCATCGTAAGTAAGCGTGGTTGGGGCAATGACCTCGAGGCTTGCTAATACCTCTGGTGAAGCCTGTGCACGAAATGCGGGAGAGGAAGCGAGCGCATTGAGCTGTTGGCGGATACGGACGCCGAGCTCGCGCGCTGCCTTCCTGGTGAAGGTCAAACCTAGAACTTCTTCTGGGCGGATAAAGCCATTGGCGACCAACCACACGACACGGGCAGCCATTGTCGCTGTTTTACCAGCACCGGCACCGGCGACAACAAGCATTGGTTCCATCGGTGCACCGATTACCGCCGCTTGTTGCGGGGTGGGCGGAAAGTCCTGGCCCATCATCTCCGACAGGGTGACGGGATCAACGATGGTTCGTTCCTCCGACATGACTACCGATTCCCTTCTGCTGCCGGGCACGCCTTCGAAAGCGTGCAGAACTTGCAATGATCGCCAGCGAGCGCCAAGGCACGCGGGCCAGACGTCGCACGTGCTACCTGCTCCACGCGACGCTCCCAGTCAGCCAACTTGTCTTCCGTGAGCTTTGACTGTTCTCGGCTAGTGATAATGGTCTTATTGTGTGACTTTCGCGGAAATACCAGGTATGCCCCAGATTGTTCAATGCCTTCGCCGTTGCCCACAGCAAGCCCATCTCCGCTTTCAACGAGCTTCCCCCTCGACAACGCCAGCTGATATGTAGCTAGCTGTGCGTGTCCTTCTACTTCTTTACCGGAGGGCGCTGTCTTACCGGTTTTAATATCGACGATTTGAACTGCGCCATCAGCGTCTTCAATCAATCGGTCGATTCGTCCGACAATCACGATGTCATCGTTGATGGTGACTTTTACCGGAACCTCGGTCCCGATATCTTTCTTAGTCTCAATCCACCGCTGCCAATCCTCCAGCGCTGTCAACCAGGTGTCTTCCTCAGTACGCTTACGCCACTCCGGATCATCGGACAGGTCACCAAACACACGCCGGATTTCGGACTGCGCCTCAGGCACAGTCACTCCCTTGGCTACGGCTTCTACCGCCTGATGAAGTAGAGAGCCTAAATACATGGCCGATGTCGGTGCTGATTTATCCAGCATGGCCTTCAGCGGGCAACTCAGGGCTGCTTCCACCTTGGAGGGGTTGATTCTCATCGGCTTCTTGTCATTTACCGGCTTCGAGGTCGACGGTGCACGGAGCCCCCACCAGGTGTCTGGATGTGCGCCAGCAACCTCAACCTGCGCCAATCGCGCGAGTTGACGTGCAGCTTGTCGACGCCGCGTCTCAGTCTCCGCATCGTCTACAACGGCTGCACGCAGTTCTGCCAGCAGTGACTCCACAGAGAGCACCCGTGGCAGGCCTTCACCGGCCCATTTGGAATCTTCTGCCTCTGCAACATCCGGATTGCCGGTGTCTGCTTCATTAGCCGTAGCCCCGACTCCGTTCGCAGCCGAAGAGGCTTCTGACTGCTTCGCCAACTCCGTCGCCGAATTACCGAGCTTTTCAACGAGCTCGATAACAAACGGACTGGGAACTCCAACATCATCAGGAGAATCGACTGCGGTCAGCAGTACCCTGTCGCTAGCCCGTGATACCGCGACGTGCAGCAAACGACGCTCCTCCGCTAGCGCATCCGCCATGGAATTGATGTACTCCCGCGGTGCAATCCCGTGGTCGACGAGACCGATGAACTCGTTCTGCTTCATCACCGAGCCAGTCACACCGAGGCTGGGCCACTGGCCTTCCTGTACTCCGACAACTGCTACTGCCTTCCACTGCCTGCCCAGAGCCGCATGCGCTGAGAGAATGCGCACGGCGTCGCGCTCTACCCCGCTACGGTCACGTGCGCCGATGGGCAGCTCCTGTTCTTCCACAGAAGCGATAAAACCGTCAACCGTCAGCTTTGGATTCAACTCCACACGGTCACCAGCAAAGTCGAACAGTGCCATCACAGCATCCAAGTCGCGGTCAGCCGATGCTCCAGCTGTACCGCCGCGCAACGATGCCGCCACCAGATGGTCTGCCAAACCAGTGGACTGCCAAATTGCCCACAAAGTTGCTTCCACACCATCGCGCAACGCTTCACGCGCTGCGCTCAACAGATCCAGCGGCACCTGCAGTGCCTGACGTTCACGCTGCGACAGAGACTCAATAAGCTCCAGCTGCTCAGTTGTGAGTCCATCTGCCTTCAAGATTCCGATGAGCTGAGTCATCGCGGCTCCACCGAACAGGTCGGCCTTTCGGATTCCGCGCAGCAGACGCTCTTTGACAATCGGATCCATGTTGACCAGTGGGCCGGAGAGAAACTCCTCCCACTCCACGTCATCGAGCTGGTTCATAGTTGCCCGCAACGCCACCATCAGCGCTCGCACCAATCGCTGATGACTTAGCACGATGTCCGTTGGGTCAATCTGCACAGGCACCCCCGCACGCGACAATGCACGGAACAGAGGGGACTCCCCTGCACCGGACCGGACAATGACCGCCATATCCTTCCATGCCACCCCCTCGTCAATATGAAGGCGCCGGAAGTAGTCCGCGGCTGTGGCTCGCTGTGCACGTTCAGAGGGATGAATAGCTATTTTTACTGCACTTTTAGCTGCGTACGAGTTTTCCGCTGCGACGGTCTCGCTGTTGTTTCCAACGTCGGATTCACTAGCTTCTTGTGTTCCAACTGAACCAACAATGCCACGGTATGCAGGAGCCTTAGGCAAGCGCTGAGAAACTGCGTTGACTAAATCCGCGATATCAGCGTTACAGCGGTAAGACTGCTGCAAGTGGATTGCCTTGTACTCGGCCTCACCAATCCCCCGGAGATAGTCATTATTAGCACCGCGGAAGTGAAATACCGATTGATCTTCATCACCAGTAATGACGGCCACCGCCGCCTGCGACACAAACCGATCCACAAGACGCGCAGCCTCCGGCGATAGGTGTTCAGCATCATCGACCAGCACTACCGACTTTCCCCACCGAGCCAGTGCTTGCGCGTCTGCATCCAGCTCCATCAATGCCGCAGAGACAATCTCTGCGGCGTTCAAGCTGGGCTCCCACGCCAACCGCATGGTCTGCTGATACTCCGCCATAAACTTGCCAGCCGCACACCACGACTCAATGCCATGGTCCACGCCGAGCTGCTGAAGCCTCGGGGCATCAATCCCCCGCTCAGCTGCACGCAGCAGAAAGTCACGAACCGCACGGGAAAAACCGACTAATGGAAGAGCCGGGCGCAACCGCTCTGGCCAATACGCACCACCATCTTCCGCATGACCGGCCAACAGCTGCCGCACGACAGCATCTTGGCGTGCACCAGTGGTCAACGATGGTTCAGGCTCTCCCCGACTGACGGCGGCATCACGTACTACTGCATAGGCAAGTGAATGCACGGCACGCACCATGCCACCTTGACCTGCCCCGAACGAACCGCCTTCCCCCAGTTCAGAGGAAAAACGCCTGTCAATATCCCGTCTCAATTCCGCGGCGGCCTCTTTTGACTGCGACACCACCAAAATACTGTCCGCCGGAATGCCCGCCTGCATGTAGTCCACCGCGAGATCTGCCAGCAGCGAACTCTTGCCAGTCCCTGGGCCGCCTAAAACGCGCACAACAGACTGGTCTACAAGCTTGTTCTCTACCACGAGCGCCTGATTATGGGAAGGGAAAAGCGCCTCTACCGCAGTACCCAACCACTGCCGACGACGAGGAGGTTCTTCCTGGACGAACCGAACCTTCGGCATTCCATCTACGTTCATGTGCACCATTGTGGCACAACCTCCGGACAAGCACTCGAACACACATTCGAACCTGGGGGAAAATACCCCCGCCCCAAAAACTCCCGTGAATACTGCCCGGCGCTACTTAGACACAAATGCGCGAACTAGCGAAGCCGCGCGGAACAGACCTCGATACGCACCCGGCTGCGATTCCGGACTAACAGCGTGGACAAAAAGTCGATAGCACATCGCACGAACGAGCAACTGACCGAAATCCGGCAAATGATCGAAGCGTCGCAGTAGCTCTTCATCAGCACCCATCATGGACAGACAATCCACTGCCGCTAAGGCAGCTGTCCAACCACGGACACGCCATGCTGGCACGATATCGGTGAGAACTGGGGCGGCCGTGCCGTCGTAAAGCAGCGTGCCGACGAGGTCTGCGTGACAGACCTGCAGAAGCTCCGTTGGCACAACCATCTCTGCCCGCAACTGGAGAAGATCACCGGAGATTGTGAGAGCCTCGGCGCAATCGGCGCGGGGGACGCTATCCGCGTCGAGAAGCTGCTCGAGGATGCCGATTGGGTCAGATTCCCAAGCTGCGCGATTACACATGACGAAGTAATCGGGCTCCTTATCAAGGAGGAACTGTGGCCGTTCAATACTGGCAAGCGACTCTTCCACGCGACCAGCGGCAACAATGGTTTCATCGGCACGTGGCGCGAATCCCCCCGGAATGAAATGACGGGCTTGCCACCCAGCAATGACCAAGCGGCCGTCACTGGTACGCACGGATTTCGCCACTCGGACGCCATCGACATCTAGCGCGCTGCGAACCTTTGCAGACCACAGCGCCTGCGCCGAATTATGTACCGGCGAAAGGACAATGGAATCGTCGTAGACCCAGCCATTGTCCCAAGCTCGCCCGGCACGATGCGGCTCACCCTCGGCACCAAAGGCCTCCAAAACACGGTCGGGAGGAGTGGCAATCATAATCTGCTACTACCTTGCTTTCTGAGTCGGTGCGGCCGTATCGTCGTCCGCCCCAAATGGATACGGCCAGCCGTTGACAGAACACGTCTTGCCATCGGTCTGATAGACCTCGCTGCTGTCGATTTCATGCAGTTCATCGTTCGACACGCTCAGGGTCTGCTGCATCATGATTGGCGCGATACCGCCATCCCTCGGGCAGGGCTCGTGAACCGCGTACCCAAGTCCGTGCCCAACCTCGTGATTAATAAGGTATTGGCGATACAATCCCAGGTCCCCCTCAAAAGGCAGGGCACCTCGAACCCACCGGGCGATACTGACGACCACGCGCCCAGGCTCACCTTCCCGCTGCCCAGACAGGTAACAGGAGGTCTCCATTCCCAAGGTGTTTCCGCACAGCTGATGTGCGGTTCCAGTCGCGGAAAGCTGCACGACAATCGTCGGATCCTGATCGCGAGGCACTGCCTCGAAAGAAAAATCTGGATTAGCTGTCCAGCCACGTGGATCGGCCAGAATCGAGTTCACCGTCTCCGCAAAGGCGCGCTCGCCACCAATTGAAGGAACATCAATGTTGTCTTCAATTTCCACGGAATACCTGATCGCATTGCGGCGCCCCTCCCCGACACGGGGATGCGCCACGGTGACATCTTTAAAATTTCCCGAGGGTTCCGTGGCAAAGGCCGGACCAGGTGGCAACTGTCCTCCCTCGTAACCATCACCGTACCCCTCACCGGGCACCGGACCAGGGCGACTGTTACCACTCTGCGAGGTGACAGTGCCATTGCCGGAACCTGGAGAATCATCTTCAGCAGTGAAGATGTCGAAGAGAATGATGACTGTGAGCACCACAAGTACGGGGATGGCATAGGCTCGCCACCCCCAACTCCTTGCAATGCGTACGAGAAAGGGTTCTTGCGTCATTAGGCGAAGAAGCCAACCTTACGGTCTGCGTTATTACCGGTACGGACGTAGGCGACCTTGTCAGCATTAATCAGGTACTTCTGACCAGCGCCGTCACTGAGCTCAATCACACCTTCGCCAGCAGCCAGCTTCTGGGAAATCGCAGCCTTGACCTCCTCGCCACCAGCGACGTTTTCAATGCTCAGCTCACGCGTATTGTCTGCAAATCCAATAGTGATGTCCATAGGTGACATCATAACCATTCCCAAAGCGGCTAGGATTAGAGAGACCGATTAAGCCGTCGTGTCACGTGAGGTTACAAACAGCAAAGGAGTCGCCGTGGCAGAGTCCCAGTCCCCGACATTCGTCGAATTGGGGGTCGCCGCGGAAATCTGCGACGCACTCGCCGACGAAGGAATCAACCGCACATTTGCCATCCAGGAACTGACGCTGCCCTTGGCGCTCGACGGCACGGACATCATCGGCCAAGCCCGTACTGGCATGGGAAAAACCCTTGGGTTTGGTGTCCCCCTCATTGACCGCGTCTTTGATGACGCCCGCATTCCAGAACCGGATGGCACTGCCCGCGCAATCATCGTCGTTCCCACCCGTGAGCTGTGCGTGCAGGTCGGCGAGGACTTAGCCCGCGCTGCGCACTCAACCAATCTGCGTGTATGCACCATTTACGGTGGCCGCCCCTATGAGGAACAGATTGAACAGCTAGACCGCGGCGTGGACATCATCGTCGGCACTCCGGGCCGTCTCATCGATCTTTACCAGCGCAATAATCTAGAGCTGTCAGGCGTAAAGATTTTGGTTCTCGACGAGGCCGACGAAATGCTCGACTTGGGTTTCCTGCCGGACATCGAGAAGATTCTGGCTGCGGTGCCGGATGAACGTCAGACCATGCTCTTCTCGGCAACAATGCCGGGCCCTATTCTGACTCTCGCACGTACCTTTATGAATCGCCCGGTGCACATCCGCGCTGAATCAGGCGAGGAAGAGGCCACAGTCCATGAGACCACTAAGCAGATTGTTTTCCAATCGCACCAAATGGATAAGGTTTCAGTCATTGCCCGCATCCTGCAAGCCAACGGTCGTGGGCGCACCATCATTTTTGCTCGTACAAAGCGTGGTGCCGCTTCCGTTGCTGAGCAGCTCGGCGAGCGGGGCTTCCTGGTCACCGCCGTCCACGGCGATATGGGCCAGCCTGCACGTGAGCGCTCACTGACGGCGTTCCGCAATGGCGACGTCGACGTCCTGGTCGCAACCGATGTCGCGGCTCGCGGTATCGACATCGACGATGTCACCCACGTCATCAACCACCAGGTGCCCGATGACGAAATGACTTATGTCCACCGCATCGGCCGTACCGGACGGGCGGGACACAGTGGTGTCGCCGTTACGCTCGTCGGCTGGGATGAGACCGCAAAGTGGAAGGCTATTTCAGATGCTCTCGACCTGGACATGGCCGAGATTCCGACGTGGTTTTCCACCTCCCCCGAGCTCGCCGAAGCTCTTGACATCCCCGAGGGAATCGATGAGAAGGTCGGGCCAGCCCGCCCAGTGTTGGGGTCCCGACCACCTCGCGGGCGTGGCGGAAGAGGTCCGCGAAACAACCGCTCACAGCCTCATCATCGCAATCGCGGCCAAAGACGAAACTCACGGCGGGACGGCCACTCCAATTCTCATCGTCGCCGCTAAACTGCTGCGCGTGCCAACTCCCCCGCCTCACTTCTCTCCACGACCACTCGTCGACAGGACATTCCAACCGTGCTGCAGTCACCACAAGCCAACGCTGAGCCCACCACTGCAGAGACCCGACTGCGTCGAAATCGAATCGCATCAGTCATTCTCATCATCGCCGTAGTGCTAGTCATCGGTTGGACATGGGTCGCTTCCCCGGCCCGCAAGGTCGATCGCACTGAAACGACGGCTTCTGCCGGCTCGGCAATGCAAGCCCCGGCTGCGAACGATCCGGAGGCAATGCCACATACTCTCCGGCCGGTGTGGTCCACCGAATCGTCGGCAAGCACAAGCACGCACACCATCTCCCCGGCGCCACTGGTGATGGACAACTCCCTCATCGTTGCTGAGGACCGGGGCGTGCGTGCTATCTCGCTTAACGACGGCACGGAGCGCTGGCACTATCGACGAGATATTCCGCTGTGTGCGCTCTCGGGCAGTGATGGCCAAGTTTTCGCGACTTTTCGCGGGGCAGCTGGCTGCGGTGAGACCGTTGCACTCAAACCCGATTCGGGGCAGTATGTCGCGACCCGAAAATCGATTGCGGCTGACAGCCCTGCCGCCGTGCGCTCGAATTCATACGCGGGTGTCTACGACTCTGGATTCCTGGAGCTGTGGCGTTCTGACTTGGTCCGAGTAGTCGAGTACGGCAAGATTCCAGCATCCCCGGAACCGAAGATGCAGCCGCACCCAGAGTGTTCGATTATCAGTGCGCTCACACGCGTGGAGCTGCTGGCCGTTGTCAACAACTGCGATGGTCACGGACGCCTGGTCATGCAGGTGGCAAATCCGGAGGAATCGCGGAAACCAGAGGTCAAGAGCGATATTGACCTTGGTCCAGTAACTGCAGATATGTCGCTGGTATCGATTGGCCAGGACACGGCAGCGGTACTGGCAGACAATCGCATCCGCGTTTTTCGTATGGACGGCACGATGCTAACTGAGTTGGCGCTGGGTGAGACTACTCTGCGTCCAGCACCGGCTGAAGCTAACTCCGACGACGACGCCCCGCGTGCGCCTTTTACAACGGATCTCCCCCATCACATGACGTGGTGGTCGCCACGTGGATTACTTGGCTTCCGCCCGAGCACCCTGGCGCCGGATTTCGAGTTTCCTGAGGCCACAGGAACCCCAGCTCCATGGGGTGAGCATGTTTTCATGCCAGTCACTGACGGAGTTGCGGTATTGAATGCCTCAACTCTCGAAATTATCGGCACACTCCCGTTGCCTGCAGCTGCGAAGTCCACTCATGTAAATGATGCGGACAAGCCGGAACTGCCCGTGCGCCTTGCAGTTGTCGGTGACACTCTACTGGTTCAGCGCGGTGAGTCAGTCGACGCGTTCGCCATCGAAGCTTAAAAAGAGCGGGCAGCCCAATCAATCGCCTTCGGACTAAACATACAGGCCAGCGCAGCAATTGAAGCTGCCGCCGTCGGCAGAGCCAGCAGAAAAGCGCTCGAGCGGAACATATAATAGGCCACCCCCAGCAAGCAGAGGTTGAGCATAATAATCGGCCCGCGCCCCCAACGGGCGCCACGCAGCAACATAATCGCACCAGCGAAAACAGCGCCGAAAATGAGAAGGAACCACAGCGCGGTACCCCAACCGGAAATGACCGCGGCCTCGTCGCGGTACCCCATCAAATCACGAATCAGAAGGAAGACTCCGTAGCCCAGACCGAGGGCACATTCGGCGACACCGATCCACGCACCGACCATGACAACCTGAGGCGCGGCCATCGGCCCGTCGGCTGCCGCAAGCTGTTCGGTAGTACGCAATTTGGGCACATTGCTGCTGTTTTTCTGGTTACTCACGCCCTACATGTTAGCCCGGTGCGAACCGATGAATACACCCTGGAGGCAAGTCGACCGATGCACCCATCACAAGTCTGTTCATGCACTACTCTTGGTGCCTGTGCGTGCGTTGCTAATCTCCAATCCGAATTCGACCAGTAACTCTGCTCGACGCATGCCCAGCATTGTGCGGGCGCTTCGCTCAGTCGAGGGGATCCGCTTAACATCCATGTTCACCGCTTACCCCGGCCATGCTGAGGAAATGGTGGCGGGAATAACGGTTCGCGATTACGACGTCATTATTTCCCTCGGCGGCGACGGAACCATTAACGAGATTGTCAATGGGCTCATGGACTCCAACCCATTCTCCGCACTGCCTGCCACTGACCTGCCTGCCATCGCAACAATTCCCACAGGCAGCGCCAACGTCTTGGCGGGTGCGTTGGGTATTCCCCGCGACCCCGTAGATGCCGCGTGGTACATCGCAAGCCTGCTGCGCTCCCGAACCCGCAGCGCTATTAGCGTTGGACATGCAGCAGAGCGATGCTTCGTCGTCAATGCCGGTATCGGCATCGATGCGGAAGTCATTTCCACCATGGAACAGCTCCGACATAACGGCACCCGCGCCAAAGCCGTGCGCTATTTGCCGGCAATTTTCACCGCATGGAACGAGTTGCGCAAAAGCCCGCCACAAATCACCGCAACTATCGACGGCAAGGAATTTGGCCGCGATCTCGCAATGGCTGTGGTGTCCAACTCCAATCCATGGACATTCCTCGGCGACCTCCCCATCGTCACCAACCCCACTGTGTCACTGCGCAGGGGCCTGGGGTTTTATGGCTTCACTTCTTTAAAGGGAGTGACGGGGCTTGTCGCCGCAGCCAATTTGGCCGGTTTCTTCACCCGACTGCGCTCCCCCTTCCACATAGAAGCCCGCGAACGACGCGTTGACAACGCTCAGCACATCCAGCTCACCGCTACTGCTCCACTTCGTCTCCAATTGGACGGCGAGTACATCAATCAGCGCGATTCCCTCAACATCCGCGTTAAGCAAGGCGCAATCAATTTTGTGGCGCGTGCCGACGATTACACCGAGGACCAGTTCACCAAGAAGGTCGCTACGCGCCCCGTGGACGAGCGCTTGCTCGTTGTGGTGACCAAAAAGGCCATGGATCGCACACGCCGCCTGTTCAGTACAAGCCAAAAGACCGAGGCAAACCCGGCTTAAGCTGTAACTGTTTACTGACAAGCCAACAAAAACGCGCCATACACCCTCACTACTGCAATTACCAAAACTAAAATCACCCCCACAAGGGGCTAGTTTTGACCTGGCGTTTTAACCAAAACTTCACTTTTCTGTGAGGTTTGGCACTTTTATTCATTTTGCTCTTTACGAACCGCTCCAGTCGTGAAAACATGTAAATCGTCAGCGAGACAGGCACGCAGTTCACTGGATGTGCAACCATGCAAGTCTCGCCTTTTTAGGCGCAAACTCTTTGGTGAGTCCCCACTACCTTTCCCGTCGCATAGGCGATGCAACAGGTAGCCCCTCCCAAGATGCCTAATACCCCTGGGCAACCGGGAATGAACCCCAACCCTCGTTGAGATACGGCGATTTGTCGTGTCTGACGAAATCCATTTCCGGAGCTGCCTTCCCGCAAGGAAATTTAACCCTGCCCTCACCCGGGGCTCGTAATGTTTTAGGAGTTTGTCATGGATTGGCGTCACAAGGCCGTTTGTCGTGAAGAGGATCCGGAGCTTTTCTTCCCGGTCGGTAACTCCGGCCCGGCTCTCGCCCAGATTGCTAAGGCCAAGGTCGTTTGCAACCGCTGCCCCGTTACTGCTCAGTGCCTGGCTTGGGCACTTGAGACCGGCCAGGATGCAGGTGTCTGGGGCGGCATGAGCGAGGACGAGCGTCGCGCACTGAAGCGCCGTCGCAACCGCGGCCGCACTCGTCGCACTCGCACCAGCACCGCAGTCTAATTAAAAGACTTACCCCTTACCGTGTAATCTATACCGGTTGATACCTGTTTAACCCGATAGAAAGAGAGCCCAGCTATGAGCAAGCGTGGCCGTAAGCGCAAGGACCGCCGTAAGAACAAGGCTAACCACGGCAAGCGTCCGAACAGCTAAGTTGCCCTTAGTTGCAGAAGTCTTAGCCATCGCCGGCTAAGACATCTCACTCCACCCCGACACAACTCGGTATTGCACCGAGGGACGGGGTGGAGTTTTTTATGCCTCCAGCGGATACCTCAACGGGTAGCAGGTCTGAAAGTGACTAGGTTTATGACACGTGAATT
>NZ_KV836280.1:0-233964 GCF_001838325.1 Corynebacterium sp. HMSC074C05 | reverse complement strand
AAAGTGACTAGGTTTATGACACGTGAATTGAATTCACCCGCGGTTTTTGTCATAAACCTAGTCACTTTCTGCACCTTTTCGATACCTCTTCGATACCCCATCCTCGCTTTTCAGAATTAGCCATCCGCCAGACCCCAACCAGCGAGTTTGGAGCCCCAACCACACCGGGAGTAACGTCTAAAAATAGAGCTTTTACGGCAGCTTCAGCTAGGTTGCTCGAAAGCAACGGGGCTATAGCTCAGTTGGTAGAGCGTCGCGTTCGCAATGCGAAGGTCAGGGGTTCGATTCCCCTTAGCTCCACAAAAATATCCCAGGCCACATCACCGTGACCTGGGATTTTCCGTATTTCGCATTACCGCGTTACGCAACATCGTATTAAGCATCAAAGGAATACACGCCAAAAGATGACGCACCAAAACCTAGCCGCCAGCAACTACCTGCGGTACTCCACCCGCGTATAGGACACGCGTATGCGGGTGGTAATGCGCTGGCGGAGGTCCTCAGGGGCAGGTTGCTGGCAGCACCGGCGCAGCAGCCGTCGGATAGCTTGCTCGGAACCGAACTCTTCTAAGCACTGAGGGCATTTGTGAATGTGTTCCTCGAGAAAGCGGCGCTCCTCCGAATCACACTCGCCATCCAAAAATGCGTGTAGGCGCGAGTGGACATCCTGACAGAAAGCATCTTCACAGGCGTGCCCGCGCTCTGGCGTCTGCTCCATATCTTGGCTCGACTCTCGGCTCATCGCGGAGAATCTCCCTTCTCTTCTTTCAAGAATCCACGTTCCACGGCTACGCTGTGCAACGCGTCTCGGAGCTGTTTTCTTCCACGGTGGAGCCGACTCATCACAGTTCCGATGGGCGTGCCCATGATTTCGGCGATTTCCTTGTAGGGCAATCCCTCGACATCGGCGTAGTAGACCACCATCCGGTAATCCTCTTTGAGACTCATCAAAGCGTCACGAATTTCCTCGTCAGGAAGCTTTTCCAGCGCTTCAACCTCAGCAGAGCGCAGCCCTATCGAAGTGTGCGACGCGGTTTCCGCGATCTGTGAATCGGTGATGTCATCGGTGGCGTACTCGGCAGGACGACGCTGCGCCTTGCGGTAGTTGTTGATGTACGCATTCGTCAGAATGCGGTAGAGCCACGCTTTCAGATTCGTGCCCGGCTTGTAGGAGCGGAAGCCCTGAAAAGCCTTGATATAGGTCTCCTGCACCAGGTCTTCGGCATCGGCGGGGTTGCGTGTCATCCGCAGCGCCGCTCCATAGAGCTGATCCAAAAGCGGCATGGCATCACGCTCAAAGCGCTGCGCAAGCTCCTCATCCGACTCATCAGTCCGGATGGCCGATGTTCCTGTCTGATCACCTGACATGCTACCTATCCTAAAACATCCGCACCCACGAGTCGGCCAGCCCCCGTCACCAGGGATTTCGTAGCGTAATTGCACTGGTGTGCAACGATGGGAAATTATGTCGAAGAAGTCCGCCAAAAAATCCGCTGCCGCCACCCCGGCCATCGCCTTCTGTCAGAACGCCGGAATCGACTTCCACGTTCACCAATTCCCCCACGGCAGCGACAACTTCGGCGAAGAGGCCGCCTCTTGGCTGCTAGAACACCTCGGCGTCGAGCCCGAACGCATCTTCAAAACTCTCATTATCGAGCTATCCGGCAAACGCACTGGGCTGGCCATCGCCGTCGTCCCCGCCACTGGAATGCTCAACCTCAAGGCCGCCGCCGCGGCTATCGGGGCTTCCAAGGCCACGATGGCCGACCCGCATGACGCGTCACTTGCCACCGGCTACATTCCCGGCGGCATCTCCCCGCTTGGCGGTCGCCGCAAGCTCCCCACGGTCATTGATGAGACAGCCACTCTCTCCGACACTGTGTTCGTCTCCGGTGGTCGCCGCGGGTGGGACATCGAACTGTCACCCGCTGATTTGGTTTCGCTTTGCGACGCCACGGTCGCCGACATCGCCCGCTAATCCTGCGGCTACTCCTGCAACCTCCCCGCTGATACGGCCTTAAAACAGCTCCTCGTTGTGGCCGGGTACCGCGCCATCGGGCTCATCCAACAGGTGCGACCCTTCATTCGCAACATTACCGACGACGCGGTTGACCGGACGGATGGTCAGCTTGTCCACCACCTCGGCGCTGGTCACGCCAACATCTCCGTTTGCTGCCCAGGCCGAGAGATCCAGCCAATCGCTGACTTCATCGTCGGCAAGCACGCGCGGCATACGATGATGCAGATCCACGAGCTGTCCCACGGCGTCGGTGGTGAGAATTGTCGCGGAGACTATATCTCCCCAGCGTGCCCACAGACCCGCGACGGTGAAAAGCGGTGCATCATCACCGAAGCTGACGAAGTAGAGCTGGCGATTTTTCCATTCATACCAACCGTTCATGGGGATTGCGCAGGGAAGGCCGTCCCGGAAAGTCGGTTTGGACTGCCAGGTTTCCGCACGGGCGTTGAAGAAAGGTGTCGTTGGCACTTCGCGGGCCCACTGCGGAATTAAACCCCAGCGCACGGTGGCTGCAATGGTTCCTGTGCGGCCGGGATGCTCGCGGGCAAGAGCAACTATTGGCATGGTCGGGCCGATGTTGTAGCGGGAGGTGGGCAACGGGCCGTCGGCACGCACGGGCGCCAAACCGGGAATTTCAGCCGTGGTGCTGAGCAGCTTTTCGGCGACTGTGAAATTGACGAAACGACCACACATACCAACTGATTGTGCCGATGTCTCCCCCTCTAGTCGAGGTATGGAGTGAAAGTGTTCCATAATTGGTTGTGTGTGTTCCCAAAATCAGAATTGGTCCGCCCCTACTGTAAGTGTCGACGGTGCCGAATCCGGTCGACAGCCTTTTAGCGCCACGGTGCAGATTGCCGGCTCGAAGTCGATTACGAACCGTGCTCTTGTCATCGCGGCGCTATCTTCGACCCCATCGGTTATCCATGGTGCTCTGCGCTCTCGCGATACCGATCTTATGATTCGCGCACTGCAGGCCCTGGGAACTGACATCAGTGCCGACTCGACATATTCGGGTTCCCCGAACCACACGCTCCGTGTCACTCCACGCATGCTCCGCGGTGGTGTCGTGGAATGTGGCCTTGCAGGTACGGTTATGCGCTTCGTGCCGCCTATCGCAGCTCTGGCACAGGGGTCGGTGTTCTTCGAAGGCGACGTAGAGGCCAAGGCTCGCCCGATGTCAGCCGTGCTGGATGCCCTGCGCAGCCTCGGTGTGAACATCGCTGGAAATGGGCTTCCTTTCACGGTCAATCCACAGGGTCCGAACCAGGGCAACCGCCTCGGTGACTCGGTCCAAGAGCAAGATCTGCCGGACATCGGCGGCGAAGTGGAAATTGACGCTTCGGCCTCAAGCCAGTTCGTCTCCGGCCTGTTGCTGTCAGCGCCGCGCTATGGCCGTGGCCTCGTACTTCGCCCGACGGGCGAGATTCCCTCCCGCCCCCACATTGACATGACCCTGGACATGCTCCGTGAGGCCGGTGTGCAGGTCGACGAGACCACGGCCGACGCACCTGAGGGATCACGCACAACGTTCACCATTCACCCCACCGAAATGATGGGTCGTACTTGGCAGATCGAGCCCGACCTGTCCAACGCTGCCGCCTTCCTGGCCGCTGCAGCTGTCACTGGTGGCAGCGTCACCGTGCCCGACTGGTCAGAGCACACCACGCAGCCGGGCGACCGCATCCGCGAGATCCTCACCGCAATGGGCGCTACCGTGACGTTCAACCGTCACGAGGGTGGCCGCACCAGCCTCACCGTCGTGGGCCCAAAGCCGTCAGAGCTGCGCGGAATCACGATGGACATGTCCGAGATTGGCGAGCTGACCCCAACGGTCGCTGCCATCGCCGCCCTGGCCACCACCCGCACCGAGCTGACGGGTATTGCACACTTGCGCGGTCACGAAACCAACCGTCTTGCCGCGCTCACCACGGAAATCAACCGCCTCGGTGGTCGCGCTACGGAGCTTGACGACGGCATTGCGATTGACCCCGTTCCGCTCCAGGGTGGCCTCTGGCACAGCTACGCCGACCATCGAATGGCCACCGCTGGTGCCATTGTTGGCCTGCGCACGGAGGGCGTGGAAGTCGAAAACATCGGTACCACCGCTAAGACCATGCCTGGATTCGACCTGCGCTGGCTGGAGATGCTCGGACTGGCCTCCCCCAGCCCTAGTTCGTTGGAAAAGTCGGTCGACACTCGACTTGATGGCATGGAGGACGGAACCGAGGCAGGGAAATAACAGTGGCGGCACGCAGGCGTGGACGGCAATGGGACGAGTCCGATGTACGCATCCGCCCCGGTAGAGGGTCTCGGCCACGGACGAAGGATCGCCCTAGCCACGCAGATGCCCACTGGGGCATGGTGGTGACCAAGGATCGTGGTCGTTGGGGTGTAGTCCTCGATAACAACGCTGATGTTGCAGTGACATGCATGCGTGCCCGCGAGCTCGGCCGCACCAATATCGTTGTCGGTGACCGTGTCGGTGTCGTCGGCGATGTCAGCGGCCGTGAGGGCACACTGGCCCGCATCGTCAAGCTGGCAGAGCGCAGCACGGTTTTGCGTCGCACCGCCGATGACAATGACCCGTATGAGCGCATTGTCGTGGCCAATGCCAGCCTGCTACTCATTGTGTGTGCAGTCGCCGATCCTGAACCCCGCACCGGTTTTGTCGAACGCGCGCTGGTCGCGGCCTACGCCGGCGGTGTCCGTCCCGTGCTCTGTCTGACTAAGTCTGATCTGGCTGACCCAGAGGAATTTGCCGGGGAGTTTTCCGCACTCGGAGTGGATGTCGTTGTCTGCGGTATTAACGATGACTTGGCTCCTTTGTCAGAGCTCATCGATGTTCCAGAACGAGTGACAGCTTTGGTTGGGCATTCCGGTGTTGGGAAATCAACCCTCGTCAACCGGATTGTTCCCGAAGCCAACCGTGAGACCGGCGAAGTCAGTGGTGTGGGTAAGGGCCGCCATACCTCCACGCAGTCGGTGGCACTGATGTTGCCGTCGGAAAGCGAAAACAGCGCGCCCTCGTGGATCATTGATACCCCGGGCATTCGTTCCTTTGGCCTGGCTCATGTGACACCGGAGACGCTACTGGCAGCGTTTCCAGATATCCAGGCGGCAACAGATGGATGCCCACGTGGTTGCACCCATTTGGGACCACCCGCGGATCCAGAGTGCGCCCTGGACAAGTTGGAGGGAGTTCAGCACCGTCGAGCGATGGCAGTGCGTCGTCTATTGATCGCTATCAGCGACAACGAGGACTGGGAGCTGGACATTGAAAGAGACTAGCCACACCAATTCTGCGGAGACGCCCTCTGAAGCCTCGGCAAGTGCTGAGTCGAACAAAGAGGACTCCGGTCTCTACCCCGCTCCCGGCAGCTGGATTCGACTGTGCATCTACACGCTTATCGTCGGTCTTGCGACGGGGCTCGGAGCAGCCGGGCTCGCGCTGATTATGCACGGGATCGAGTACGCGGTCTACGGGCAGCACGAGGGTGACGTAGCGGTCGTGACCGATGGCACCACCGGCCTACAGCGCTTTGTCGGGATCGTGTTGGCGGGGCTGATTGCAGGACCAATGTGGGCCGCTTTGCGCACAAAGGCGAAGCCCATTGAAAGCGTTGAGGCGGGCATGCACGGCCGTCTCATGCCTGTGTGGTCGACTCTTGTCAATGTGTTTTTGCAGATGGCGACCGTAGCCGCAGGTGCATCCATGGGACGCGAGAATGCCCCGCGTGAGCTAGGTGCAATGGTGGCCTCACAGATGTCGCATCGACTACGCATCGATCCGCTACACCGCCGTATTCTGGTCGCAGCAGCGGCCGGTGCCGGCCTGGGGGCGATCTATCACATCCCGCTGGCTGGAGCGGTTTTCTCGTTGGAGATTCTGCTGGGCTCACTGAGCATTACCGCGGTGATGGTGGTGCTGGCGTGTTCGGCCATTGCGACGGTGACGTCGGGCATTGTGGTCGGAAGTAGCCCGCTCTACAGCCCAATCAATCTCTCAGACGGATGGGGCAACCTCGGTGCGGCACTGCTCCTCGGTGTTATCTGCGGCGCCATTGGCTACGCATTTCGCATTCTCAGCTCGCGGGTGTTAGACAAGGCACCGACTGGCTGGCATTCTGCCTGGGCCATCCCCCTCGCGTTCACGCTAGTTGGTGTGATTTCACTGTGGGTTCCAGAAGTCTTGGGCAATGGCCGTATCGCTGCGACCACAGTTCTCATGGACCGCCCGCTGCTGGGTTTTGCTGTCATCCTGCTGATTGCGAAAGCTATCGCGGTTCTCGTTACTTTCCGTTCGGGGGCCGTCGGTGGTCTCTTGACTCCCGGCTTTGCCCTTGGCGCGCTCAGCGGTTTCATCGTCGGCTGCTTCGTACAGCCATTGATGCCCTCAGTTCCGCTGAGCGACTTTGCGATTCTCGGCGCGGCGGCCTTCCTGTCGGCGTCCATGGCAGCTCCACTGTTCGCACTGATCGTGACCGTGGAGTTTACCGGCCAGAATTCCTCGGCTTACTTAGCGCTCTTCCTCGCTGGTGCAACTGCGACACTAACTGTGACCATAATTCGCGCCTGGCTACGGCTCCCCCACAAGCAATCAATGCCATGGAACCGCAAACCGGCAGCCGCAGCTGCGATCCGCAAGCGGGTCGAGGGCTAACCGTGCGCAGCAGTGTGCGTTGAGCGACCTGTATAGGCTCGGACAATTTCCCGGACGCCTGGGCGAAGACGGCGGAGCATTCGCAGCCCCGTCGCTAAGCCCTTGCGTTGCGGGGAACTGGACTGGAGCTCCGCTTCAACCTGCGGATACTTCTTGAACGCCGCCTCCGAACGCACCTCTGGGGCGTTGTCCGGGTCAGCGACTAAGAAGCGATTCGGCAGCGACAACTTTAGTAGTGTGCGCTGGACCTGGAAGAGCTGCTTCGGGAACGACCCCGTGTTGTATGGCAGGTCGTATTCCCGGCAAATCTGCTGAACCTGCTTCGAAATCTGCGCAAGCCTGTTGGATGGCATGTCTGGGAAGAGGTGGTGCTCAATCTGGTAATTCAGATTTCCCGAGAGCACCGACAACGCCAGCCCACCGTGGAAGTTCGCCGAGCCCAGCATTTGGCGCAAATACCACTCACTCTTGTCCTCGGTGTTGTACTGCTCCTTGGTGAAAGTCTCGGCATCATCCGGGAAGTGTCCGCAGAAGATGACAGCGTAGGCCCACAGATTACGGGCGAGGTTGGCCATCATGTTCGCAAATGCCACTTCGCGGTAACGCGGACCCGCCATCGCCGGGAAAAGAACGTAGTCCTTGACCACCTGGCGCCCCGACTTGTTGAGAACCTCCATGAGCTGCGGCCGGGCCTCATCCCAGGATTTCTTGCCTGCGAACACACGCCCGAGCTCAACGTCGTAGAAAGCCACTGCCCATTGGAAAAGGCTGGCCAAGACCACGTTTGTCACCGGCTGCAACAGCGTCGATGGCTTCCAACGGCGGTCACGAGTCACCCGGAGAATGCCGTATCCCACATCGTTGTCCATACCTAGCACGTTGGTGTACTTGTGGTGGACAAAGTTGTGGGAGTGCTTCCACCCGCTCGATGGGCAGGAATTGTCCCACTCCCAGGTGGCCGAGTGAATCTCGGGGTCATTCATCCAATCCCACTGACCGTGCATGGTGTTGTGGCCGATTTCGAGGTTTTCCAAAATCTTTGCCAGCCCCAGCGCTGAGATGCCCGCCCATTTGAAACCCCAGTGTGCGGTGTTCTTCCACGACTTCGGCAGCAGCCCCAATTTGTTCAGGGCCATGCCTGCGGTCGGTACCATCAGCAGACCTCGACCAGTCACCTCAAGGGTGCGTTGAATGCGGATGAGCGTGCGGATGTAGCGAGCATCCTTCTGCCCCAGCGAATCGCGGTGTTGCTTTTCGATTTCCGCAAACCGACGCCCAATCTCTGCGACGTCTTCTTCGCTCAAGTGCGCATACGATGCGATATCGGAAATTGCCATGGGAAGGGTCCCAACTCCTTTGAGGTAGTTTCTCCTGGTTAATGCATGTTGAGATAGATGTGGGGCGAACTTACAGTTCGATACGCGCGAGCCCCGCCGGCGCACAGACGCACGTTCGGACTCGCTCCCCCGCCACAAACGTCGCACCGGTGCGGATGTCCCGCGCTGCGCCGTCGGAGAGCTGCTGCACACACGTCGCACAGATTCCCATCCGACAGCCGTACGGCAGGTCAACTCCGACGCTCTCCGCCGCCTCCAGGATGGTGGTTGCACCGTCTACGTCGATATCGCCTCGGCTACCGAAACTCACCGTGCCACCGGCCTCTTCCGCCGCGGAGCGGTCAACGGTGAAACGTTCCGTCCGCAGCCCGGGGAACTCCGGCTCAAGGTTTTTCAGCAGTTCAACCGGACCACAGGCATAGGCGCTTGCCGACGATGCCAGCGCTCCAAAGTCACCAATGATGTCGGTAACCGCAGCAGCGTCAATCCGCGGTTGCGCCTCCGTATTCCGGGCATGCAGGCGATACTTCAACGCACTAATAGCACTGCGCTGTTCCATCTCCCGGAGTTCGTTGACAAACACAGCTTCTGCTTCGCCGCGGTAGGAGTGAATGTGTTCGACGTCCACTGATGCTTTGCGAGCTGAAAGATCACGCAGCATGGAAATCACAGGAGTTACGCCGGAGCCTGCGGTAACAAAAGCAATGCGGGCTGGGAGTGGCTCCGGAAGATGGAAATCCCCAGCCGGGGCAGCCAGGCGGACGACAGTACCCGGTTTTACATTGGCGACGAGATGTTGGGACACGTAGCCGTCGTTGAGTGCACGAATGTTGATAGTCAGCAGCCCGTCATGAGGCCGCGGTGCATTTGTCAGTGAGTAGGAACGCCACAGGTATTTCCCCTTGACCTCTACGCCGAGTCCAATGAACTGACCTGGCTTGAAGTCTGTTGGCATCCCCCAACCCGGACGGATTATCAACTCTGCTGAAGTAGGAGATGTGGGATTAATGGCCTCAATCTGACCGCGCAGCTCGCGACTTGACCACAGCGGATTTAGCAAATGCGTGTAGTCATCGGGCAAAAGTGGCGTGGATAAATGCTTCAATACCCGGGAAACTTTGGTCTTAAGCCCCATTCTTGGCCCTCCTGACTGTCACGGGAGAACAAGTAATAACACTGTTCATCAGCGGGCGTTCCCCGCCCGATCCATTATTACGTGCCCGTAGGTTACTTAGACGTAGACTACGGAGCGGTAAGTTATTGGTCAAGAGAAGCAAATGATTTTGACACAAATAGCGAAATTGTCATTACCCCCGCTTTCCTGCGAAACACCCCCTTTGACATGGAGCTTATCCACACAAAACAATCCCGCCTTTTATACCCCCGCAGAAAAAACTTGTGCCATACAAAAGGGGACTGGGTTCCAAACCCAGTCCCCTTCTTCAACACCAAGCACGCGCTACTACAGGAAGTCGACCACCATGCCGAGCTCAGCTACGTCATACCACGCCAGCGGAATCTCCAGCGCATCGCCGACAGTGAGCTCCGCATCCTCGTCACCGAGATCTGCCTTATCGACGGCTTCAATCGCAGCCTCAACCTTGCTTTCCGCCTCTTCCACATCAATGTGGAGCGCTGCAACGTCGGCAAGCGAAATTGGGCCGCCGACCTTAACCACAGCATCGCCCATATCCGACTGCGGTTCCGCCTCCACATCGACGGAAATGACTACTCGGCGGTGCGGGAACTTCTCTTCTGCAGCATCGAGCAGACGAAGCGACGCACGCGCAGCCTCATCAAAGGCCACATCTGCCAGTTCCTCATCATCGCCCTCAGTAAAGAAATCGCGCAGCGCCTCAGTGACAGCAAAGCCCCAACCACCGCGGGCGTGGAAGAGCTCATCCTCCTTCAGCGCCTCAAGCATAGAGAAAGTCGCTGGGATATAGACACGCATTAGAACTCGCCCTCGAGACCCAGTAGACCGGCAATCTCGACCACTGCGCGGTCGAACTGCTGATAGAAGACTCCCACCATGCCGTTAGAGACGGCAGCATGGATGTTCTCAATCGAATCATCCACCAACACACAGTCCCGGGCCGGCAGTTCAATAGCCGCAGCAGCTGCATTAAAAGCCTCTGCCGAAGGCTTCTCATGGCCAATTTCACCAGAGAGCACAACTGCGTCTACCAGGCCCTCATCTTCGAGCTTGCGAATCGGATCCGCCGATGGGCCACCTGGGTCATTCGACAGGACTGCCAGGCCAACACCATTTGCACGCGCCTCTACCAGCAAATTACGCCAACGTGCCTGGTCTTCATCCGTACCGTCGAGGACACCACAGTAATCGATAATCATTCCGCGCATGGCCTGTAGTTTATCGCATGACCTGCACGTTTGCCTTTTTTCCAGTTCAGCGTGTTAATTGGCTGTTCATTACGCCAATTTATAGACGACCAGAACGGCTTTGACGGAAACCTATAGGGCTATTAACAGCGAGACACTCAGCCCACTTCGCGGCTGTATCTTCTCCCCACCCCCATGCCAGCCGTGAATTCCCCTTCACAAGCTGCACACTTAAAGCACTTGTAGGACAATGGTCTTCAGCAAGGGGGAACTTGCCAATGGAGAGTTTTTAGGGGGATTAATCCATGGCACCTACGTCTCACGTACCAACATCGCAGGCGCCGATGCCTTACGCGCTGTCGCACGCCGCTGAGAACCGATCCAGTGACAGGGAATTCATCGAACCAGCAACGGGCTTTTCGCTTCTCCACACAATTCAACTTGGCCAGTCAGCTAATGTCGCCACTTCTCCAACCGCAAAAGTGGCACCGACCTATAGCGGATGTTCCGTTGCTTCCGGGACCGCTGTCATGACGGCATTACCGCCCGCCGTGGCCACTCCTGCGGCAAAAAAGACGCCGCAAACACCGCACGTCGTCCAGCACTGTGAGCAGAATCTGAGACAGGAGCTTGGCACGATTACTCGCCGCGTCTTCGACATTATCGCGGGTCGCCGGCGAGTCAACGATTTGCGTCGCATCAACATCGACCCGATTATTCACGCTGCGATACTCACGCTGTCGAAAAACACCAGCCTCAAAGGTGTCGCGTTGCAATCCTTCCACGCCAGCGCTTCAGCAGACGGCAAAAAGGTCGAATTCCTGGGTAGTTGCCGTGTCGGTCCGCGCGTTCGCGCGTTCACGGGCACGTTCCGCCGCGGAACAGCAAAAACGCGGCCATGGATCATGACCGCGTTTCGTGTGCTTTAGTGCTTAGCGACGGCGCTTGCGAGCCGCCTTCCGACGCTGCGCCCGGTTGCCCTCAGGCTCTTGATCCATGCGCTGCTGCTCTGCACTGCCGTCCTCGCTGGGGCCGGAGTAGGTCATCTGCTGATTTTTCTCAGCAGCTTCCGTTGGCAGAGCCGGAGCCTGGTTTTCCTGCCCCTCAGTGTTTTCCACTGCGGGCATAACCTGCTTACGGATTAGGAACAGCTGACGAACCGATTCTTCCTTGATGCCGTCCATCATCGCGGTGAACATGTCGTAGCCCTCACGCTGGTACTCCACCAGCGGGTCAGCCTGGGCCATGGCGCGCAAGCCAATGCCCTCCTTGAGGTAGTCCATCTCGTAGAGGTGCTCGCGCCACTTTTGGTCCATGACGTTCAGGATGGTGAAGCGCTCAATGTTGCGCATCTGGTCGTCGCCACCAATTGCGGAGACCGCATCCTCAAGCTGGTCGTAGCTGGCGGAGATATCGTTGTGCAGAGCCTTGGACAGCTCATCGGCCGAGAGGTCACCCGGGGTACCGAAGTCAGAGCCATCGATGAGCTCCTGCGCCGTAAACGTCGGACTGTAGAGCTGCTCAAGGGCATTCCACAGCTCGTCGAGGTCCCAATCCTCCACGTAACCGTCAGCGGTGGCACCATTGACATACGCATCGACGACATCGTCCTGCATGTCGCGAACCTGAGTCTTCAAATCCTCACCTTCGAGGATGCGACGGCGCTCAGCGTAGATGACCTTACGCTGCTGGTTCATAACCTCGTCATACTTCAGAACATTCTTACGGATTTCGAAGTTCTGGCTTTCCACCTGAGCCTGAACGCTCTTAATGGAGTTGGAGACAACCTTGGAGTCAATAGGAACGTCATCCGGGACATTCAGAGTGTTCATCAGCGCTTCCATGCGCTGGCCGTTGAAGCGAACCATGAGGTCATCGCGCATGGACAGGTAGAAGCGGGTAACACCCGGGTCACCCTGACGACCGGTACGACCACGCAACTGGTTGTCAATGCGGCGCGACTCATGGCGCTCAGTGCCCAGGACGTAGAGTCCACCGGCCTCACGTACCTTGTCAGCTTCTTCCTTCGACTGCTGACGAACACGCTCAATCTCAGCGTCCCACGCCTCTTCGTACTCTTCCGGAGTTTCCACCGGGTCCAGACCACGAGAGCGCAGATTCAGGTCAGCGATGATGTCCGGGTTACCGCCCAGCACGATGTCAGTACCACGACCGGCCATATTAGTTGCCACGGTAACGCCTCCGAGACGACCCGCCACCGCAACAATCTCAGCTTCCTTCTCGTGGTGCTTTGCATTCAGCACAGAGTGAGGAATACCTTCGCGCTGTAGGAGCTTGGAAAGATACTCGGATTTCTCGACTGACGTCGTACCAACGAGAACTGGCTGACCCTTTTCATGGCATTCGCGGATGTCCTCGACAACAGCGGCGAACTTTGCCTCCTGCGTCTTGTAAATCAGGTCGGGCAGATCCTCGCGCTGCTTCGGGCGATTCGGCGGGATCGCCATGACGTTCAGCTTGTAAATCTGGTGCAGCTCAGCCGCTTCAGTCTCAGCCGTACCGGTCATACCGGACAGCTTGTCGTAGAGGCGGAAGTAGTTCTGGAGCGTGACGGTTGCCAGCGTCTGGTTCTCGTTTTTAATCTCCACCCCTTCCTTGGCCTCAATTGCCTGGTGCATGCCCTCGTTATAGCGACGGCCTGCCAGCACACGACCGGTGAACTCATCGACAATGAGAATCTCACCATTACGGATAATGTAATCCTTGTCGCGGGTGAACAGCTCCTTGGCCTTCAGGGCATTGTTCAGGTAGCTGACCAGTGAGGAATTTTCCGGAGCATACAGGTTTGAAATACCCAGCTGATCCTCAACGAATTCAACACCTTCTTCACGAATACCGATGGTGCGCTTACGCTCATCGACTTCGTAGTGAATGTCGCGCTTCATACGCGGCACAATCTTGGAGAACGCCAGGTACCAGTGCGGATCGCCATCCGCCGGACCGGAAATAATTAACGGGGTACGGGCCTCGTCAATCAGAATCGAGTCAACCTCATCGACGATGGCGAAGTGGTGCCCACGCTGCACCAAATCGTCGAGCGAATGCGCCATGTTGTCGCGCAGGTAGTCAAAGCCGAACTCATTGTTCGTGCCGTAGGTGATGTCGGCAGCATAGGCCTTGCGGCGCTGGTCCGGGCTGAGCTCAGAGAGAATCACCGAGGTCTCAAGCCCCAGGAAGCGGTGGACTCGTCCCATCCACTCCGCGTCACGCTTAGCCAGGTAGTCATTAACCGTAACGACATGAACGCCCTTGCCTGCCAACGCATTGAGGTATGCAGGCAGCACACAGGTCAGGGTCTTACCTTCACCAGTACCCATTTCGGCAACGTTGCCGAAGTGCAGTGCAGCACCGCCCATAACCTGGACGCGGTAGTGCTTCTGGCCCAGCACGCGCCAGGACGCCTCACGCGCCGTGGCGAAAGCATCCAGCAGCAAATCGTCTACATCGGCACCGTCAGCCAGCTGCTTCTTAAACTCCTCGGTCTTGGCGCGGAGTTCATCGTCTGAAAGAGCTGCGTACTCGTCTTCCTTGGCGATGACCTGATCTGCAATATTGCCAAGCCTCTTGACAGCGCGGCCTTCACCAATGCGGAGCAACTTGCTGAGCGAAAACACTAAATTGGGACCTTTCCGGCCGATTCACGTCGAACTTTAATGTGCAACGGTTGATTATACGACGAACCCGCCTTCCCTTCTAAGAGAAGACGGGCTCATGTGAGCAATTACTTACCAATACACAGCTCTGCGCGGCATTGCGTGCTCTTTTTGATGAAGACTTACTTCTCGTCTTCCTCTGCCAGCTCAATCAGACCGTAGTCGTATGCGTGACGACGGTAGACCACGGACGGACGAGAGGTTGCCTCGTTAACGAAGAGGTAGAAGTCGTGACCGACGAGCTCCATCTCAGACAGAGCATCTTCCACCGTCATCGGAGTTGCGGAGTGCTGCTTGGTACGCACAACCTGGCCCGGACGTACGTCCTCAACCAGATCCTCGTACGGATCAGCCTTTTCCGGAGCCGCTGCCTCAGCCTCTGCAACCAGCGAAGCAGTTGCCTCGCCGACGGACATCGGTGCACGGTGGCCAGAACGGCTAATCTTGCGGCGAGCCTTCACCTTACGCAGGGAGCGCTCCATCTTGCCCAGAGCAGACTCCAGTGCAGCGTAGAAGCTATCTTCCTTCGCTTCCGCACGAGCCAGGTGCCCCTTGCCAGTAGCGGTGATCTGAATACGGTCAGAGCGGTCTGCACGGCGCGGATTCGGCTCGTGCTGGAGCTCCACGTGGAAGAAGGTCAAAGTCGGGTCGAGGCGCTCAATCTTCGCCAGCTTCGCCTTAACACGATCTGCGAAGTGCTCTGGAACCTCAACATTGCGCCCGGTGATGGTCACCTGAGCGTTCGGGCTGAGTACCTCGTTGTTGTCAGCAGGTGTGGACACTTGCTACCTACCTCCCGGTATGGCCACCGCCCTTCCGTGAGCGGGATTACTCACGGCGTCTACGGTGACGAGTCTTTCTGCACCCCCAGGATACAGTTCCGGGGGTAACCAATGCCACGTTCCCCTCGTTTATTTTTCGCTTGCCGACGACACCCCTGCGTCTACGCCCGGGCGAGCACCAACACCATGTCGATGCGAATCCCCAATGACGCTGCCACCAACTCGGTTTCCGCTGCAGTGGCACCAGTGGTGGCCACATCATCAACCAGAATCACTGTCGCCTGGGTACACCGTTGTCGCAGCTTGTCACTAATTCCGTGCTTGAATTGCGTCAGCGGCACAATGTGGCCAGAAAGGTTTCGTCTGCGTTGAGAAGCCCCAAGCTCCGCGGAATCCCGCGTGCGCCCACCAATGCGCACCAGGGGCAATACCGAACTAGAGGGGAGCTGACTGCAGGCAAAGTCGCAGGCAATTGTTACCGGATCCCCACCCCGTTGTCGACGGGATGACAATCTTGTCGGCGCGGGAATCAAAATGACGGGGGTAATTTCCGGGGGCATTATATGGCCGTCTGAGGCCAGTCTTCGTACCGCAGCGGCGAACACGGCCCCCATGATTCGTCTGGCTTCACCACTGCCCCGTTCTTTGGCCGACAAAATGAGATGTCTCCTCGCACCGGAGTACGGACCACAGGTCCACGCTGCTGCGCGTAACGCAGCCCGCGGTGAAAAACGCACTGGAGGTTGCTGGAGATCGTCCTTGCAATCACGACACAGCGTCCCGGAGCAGCCGCACACCGGGCAGGTTTCCGGTATCACGAGGCCAATCGCATCGCGAGTGACGTCGTAAAGCACGCGCAGTACATCCCGCGATGATTTCCCCTGCGCCATTAATCCCCTCCCCGATTTGCGCTTACTCCACAGACACCGGAGCCATTCGACCACGCGCACCCGGAACCTGGCGCCAGAACTGCTGCTGCCCCTCGCTGGAGATCAGCTCCATAACACCGGTGGCATCCAATGCGTAACGCTTCGACGAGGTCGCGGTAACCACAGGAATTGGCGGTGTCAGGTTGAGCTTCGGCAGAACGGAGCTGGTCGCACCGTCCGGGAAGGCACTCCACATCGGGGTGTCTCCGCTGTAACCGCCCACCGTGACCGTTTGATTCGGCGACCACGTCAGCGACACCGGGGAAACGTTTTCAGGGAGCGGCAGAGCGCGCGGATGCGTCAACTTCCACGGTTTGTCGTCATGCCTTTCGATGGTGGCGATATAGACCTCACCAGCGATAATCATCGCTACCTGCGTGCCCGAAGAATCGACGCGGAATTCAGAAATACCGGCGCTTGGGTGCCCCGTGTCTTCGCCGCCGTCAAGAAGGTGACTGAGCTCAGAGGTATCAACCTCCTCCTGCTGAATCCGGGACGACGTCGACTGCCGAACCAGGCGTACGACGGTTGTACCGTCCTTCACTGTCCAGACCGCCTCGGCATCTGGCGACCATGTCGGACGGGTGAGACTCTCGCCAGTCAGCACAGGAATCGGCTGATCTTGTATTCCGCCGAGCATCAATGTGGACTCCCCAAGGTCATACGAACCGGTACGACCATCCGCAGCCGAGCGGAACACGGCGGCAATAAGCTCGCTGCCATTGGGGTTGATGCCCACTGCCGCGGAAAACACCGCAGTGCTGCCGCTGGCGGTCCAGCCACGTCCCACAGGTGTGGCGTGGCCGTCAGCAATCTCGTAGATACCGCTGCGGTCGACCGTCCGCAACGGCGCGTTATCAGCCGGTAGATGATTCGGGTCGTAGAGCTGGATTGCGTCGGTATCCTTCGTCCACGGCTCGTCGTGGCTGGCAATTAGTGGTTCGCCGTCGGCCATGAGGATCCACGGACCACGGAAATCTGCCGAGTCGAGAGTCCAGATAATCTGTGCCGCGAGCATGACACGCAGTTCCTCGGAAACATCACCCAATCCGGTGATTTCGACCCTGCGACCGTCCGAGTTGGACACAGGTCCTGCTTCCACCGCAATTGAGGCATTGGGCTTGAGCACTGTGGTGACGCCCGGTCGCAGTGGTGCTGATGGTCCGTTCTTCAGCTTTGTCAACAGATTGGTCGCGCCATCGGTGACGCCACGATAGAGCCAACGACGATCTGTGACCAAATGATTACCCGCCGGGTCGAGGAAATAGATATTGCGAGGCACATTGTTTTCCAGGAATGCCTGACGCTCCATGACAACACCGTCGGGCAGCGAGGAAATGCGCCACTGCCCATCCGAACCGAGCTTCATCTCCACGGTTTCCTCATAATCACCGGACTGGGGCTCATAAGCACCATCAGTACCAAATTGACCAACGCTGCGACCTCGGGCAACGAAGGACTGTCGAGAACCTCCTTCATCCCGTTGAGCGATGAGGTTGACACCGTCAAGAATGCGGGCGCTATCATGCGGCTTCCAACTGGCCGCAAGTTCCGGGGTCATGAAGGCACGCATAGCTTGAAAATCATCAACCGGATGCGCGGCCGCGGCGAAAAAGTCGCGCAGGACAATGTCTGCATTGACATTCGGTCGTGGCTGAGGAACTTCAATACGAACTTGGGGCGGCTCAAACGGACGCAGCACCTGGGGGCTGGTGTTTCTCGGAATGGTGGTACATCCTGCGGCCGTGCCCAAAATGATCACTGAGCTAAGCGCCACTGTCTTACGCAGGACGCGACGAGCCTTTGACTGTTGCTGCGCCGTCATTTAGATATCCTCCTCTCGTGCCTGTCGGGATTCGCTATCGCTAGTCCGCTGCCCCTTATCCTGATCCTGGCTCTTGACTTGCGGTGCAATCGAATCCGATTCCAACTCCCGTGCACCAATTTCCTGCTGATGCGGAATCTGATCGGGCAGCGGAGGAACTTCCAGGCCGAGCGGATGCTCACCGAAGCTCGCATCAGGCTCCAGTGGCACAGTCAGGCGGAAACAGCTACCGACCGTCGGCACGCCAAATGCCTCCAGTTCCCCACCATGCAATTGTGCGTCCTCACGCGCGATCGCCAAGCCAAGTCCGGTCCCGCCGGTGCGTCGGACACGCGAGGGGTCAGCGCGCCAGAACCGGTTAAACACCAGCTCTTGCTGTTCCGGCTTTAGCCCCACACCGTGGTCAACGACCGTAAACGAGACCGCGGAATTGCTCGCCCGCACTGTGACATCCACCGGATTGCCCTCACTGTGGTCAACAGCGTTGGCCATAAGGTTGCGTAGCACGCGCTCGATACGACGCGAGTCGACTGTTGCCATTACCGGTTCATCGGGCAGGTGGAAGCGGATGGGTGTACCGGTCTCCTTAGCCACGACCGTTACCTGCTGATAGGCAGCATCCACGCAGCGACGGACATCGACCTTTTCTGCGGACAGATCAGCAACGCCGGCATCGTGGCGTGAGATCTCAAGCAGGTCATTGAGAAGCATCTCAAAACGCTCAAGCTCCTCATTCATCAGCTCAGCTGCGCGGCGAGTCGCCGGATCGAGGTCCTCAGCGCCGTCAGCAATAAGGTCGGCGGCCATACGCACCGTGGTCAGAGGCGTCCTCAACTCATGCGAGACATCGGAGGTGAACTGTCGCTGCAGACTGCCGTATTCCTCCAGCTGTCTAATCTGCGTCGACAGCGATTCGGCCATCTTGTTAAAGCTCATGGCCAGTCGCGCCATGTCATCTTCACCCTGCACGACCATGCGTTCGCGCAAGTGGCCGTCGGCAAAGCGCTGGGCAATCTGGGCGGCGGAACGCACTGGTGTCGTCACCTGATTGGAGAAGAACCAAGTAATACCGCCGAGAAGCGCCATGATGACTACTGTCGCACCGGCGAGGAGACCACGAACCAACTTAATAGTCGATTCCTCTGCAGCCATAGAGGTGACCAGATAGAGCTCGAGCCCATCAACCGAGGTAGAAGTAGGGCTACCGATAATTAACGCCGAGTACGTATCGCCGCGGTTATCAGTGACTTGGCGTACCTGATACGCAATTTGCCCTTGTCGGACTACTTCATGCAATCGTTCTGGAACATCGGCCTTAATCGGCGATGAAGCCAACACCGTGCCTCGTGGCACCGGCGCCACGAGCAGCGGTTCATAACTTGTCAGTGGCGCAGCACCGGAACCGGCTGCACGGTTCACAAGGGCATCGCGCCCCACGTTGAGAAGAGCTTGCAGCTCGTTGGACGAAGAGTTCTCAATCGCCTGCTCCACCACCGCGCGAGCACGGTCAATTTCCTCGTCGGCAGCGGTAACCTTTGCGTCGATAAGCCGCTGGGTAACAATAGTCGCCAGCGCGAAACCGAGTACCGCAATCACCATCGCGCTCAGTACCACCACAGAGGTCAGAATGCGCGCTTGGATAGACGTGCGCCAGAGCGTAACCGCCCAGGTCACTCCCCTGTTGGTGAAGTCTCGAAGCTTCGTTATTAATCGACGCAAGAATCGGCTCCCACTAAAGCTGACTGACCTTGATTAGTCACCCGTCTTGTACCCGACACCGCGGACGGTCAGCACAATCTGGGGGTTTTCCGGATCCAATTCAATCTTCGAGCGCAGACGCTGAACGTGAACGTTGACGAGTCGGGTATCCGAGGTGTGCTGATATCCCCAGACCTTTTCCAACAACTCATCACGGGAAAAGACCTGCTTCGGACGGGAAGCAAGAGTGTGCAATAGGTCAAACTCCAACGGGGTCAGAGAAATCTCCTTGCCATCGCGGAACACGGCGTGACCGGGCACGTCGATAGTCAGGTCGCCGACCTCGAGGGTCTCACTCGGGCTGTCCTCTTGACGACGCAGCCGAGCGCGCACACGCGCCACGAGCTCCTTCGGCTTAAAGGGCTTCGTGACATAGTCATCCGCACCGGATTCCAGGCCGAGGACCACATCGACCGTGTCGGTCTTCGCAGTCAACATGATGATCGGCACCGCCGATGTCTCTCGCACAGTGCGACAGACATCGACACCACCCATGCCCGGCAACATGAGATCCAGCAGAATCAAATCTGGATTCTCCCGCTCTGCTGCCTTGACAGCTTCGAGGCCATCGTCGACTACTACTGTGTCGAAGCCCTCGCGCTCCATCACCATCGTGAGCATTTCGGCGATGGCCGGATCATCATCAACAACCAGGATTTTTGAGCTCATGCGTCATATTCTAAACGTAAAGCTATCTAGTTCTGTAGTTTCCGGTTGAGGTGGCTAGCGCAGGCGTGCACTAATCCATTCCACAAGACGGTCCGCCCCATCATCCCCCGTAAGCATCAACCATGGTGACTGCCACGAGCCCCCCGCGAACTTCTGGTACGCTGCCAGCGTGCGCTCCTGCAAACCCGCGTCTTTTTCGTAGGTATCCCTAGTTCGCTGCACATCAGCGGCTTCCCGATTGCGTGCGCGGTCGGCTGCCACTCCCACCGACGTGGCCAGACAGACCTGAACGTCGGGAAGCGGAAGCTGGAAATCTCCGAATTCGGTCTTCTCAATCCACTCGACAATCGCCGGATCCTGCGTGCGAGCCAGGGAGTAGGCCGCGTTGGACGCGACGTAGCGGTCGATGATCAGAACATCGTTCTCGCGCGCTGCATCAACAATCGCTTGACGACGTTCTTTGCGGTCCAGAGCGAACAGGAGTGCCATTGCCCAAGCGGAGTCCGCAGTGTCGCCGAGCTGACCGTGCAAAGCTTGATCGGCGAAATCAGCGAAGATTGTCTGCCGGTACGCCGGAAAGGTCATCGATGAAACGGAGTGCCCTTGACTTCGGAGTTGATTGGTAACGGCTGTGACAAGTGTGTTCTTGCCAGCACCGTCGATTCCTTCGACTGCGATAATCAAATTTTTCTCCTCGCACACATGGCTACGACCTAGCCTTGGCTAGAACTAGTAGCGGTAGTGCTCTGGCTTATACGGACCCTCGACATCAACGCCGATGTATTCGGCCTGTTCCTTGGACAGCCGGGTGAGCTCGCCACCGAGTGCCTCGACGTGAATGCGAGCGACCTTCTCATCCAGGATCTTCGGCAGACGGTGGACAGAGTTGTCGTACTTTTCGCCGTTGCAGTAGAGCTCAACCTGAGCGATCGTCTGGTCGGCGAAGGAGGTCGACATTACGAAGGACGGGTGTCCGGTGGCATTGCCCAGGTTGAGCAAACGCCCCTCGGAAAGCACGATCAGAGAGCGCTCTTCGCCGTCTGCATGCGGGAAGATATACTCGGTGACCTGCGGCTTGATCTCCACACGACGGACATCATCGCGATGGTGCAGGCTGTGCATGTCAATCTCGTTGTCGAAGTGCCCGATGTTGCCCAGCAGCGCGTGGTTCTTCATCTGCTGCATGTGCTCGAAAGTAATGACGTCCTTGTTGCCTGTGGCGGTGATAACAATGTCGACATCTGCGATGACGCTCTCAGTAGCGACAACGTCGAAACCGTCCATCAAAGCCTGCAATGCGTTAATCGGGTCGGCCTCGGTGACCTGAACGCGAGCGCCCTGGCCAGCCAGTGCCTCTGCGCACCCCTTACCCACGTCACCGTAGCCACAGACCAGTACGTTCTTGCCCCCAACCAGCATGTCGGTACCGCGGTTGATGCCGTCCAGAAGGCTGTGACGGGTGCCGTACTTGTTATCGAACTTGGACTTGGTGACCGCATCGTTGACGTTCATGGCCGGGAATGGCAGCACTCCCTGCTCTGCGAAGTGGTAGAGGCGGTGGACACCAGTGGTGGTCTCCTCTGTGACACCCTTGACCGACTCTGCAATTCGGTGCCAACGGCCGGCATCCTTCTCCAGGCTGGCGCGAAGCATGTCCTTGAAGGCAATAAACTCATCCGAATCCGACTCTTCTGCAGGCGGCACCAGGCCAGCATCCTCGAATTCCATGCCCTTAATGACAGCCATGGTGGCGTCGCCGCCATCGTCCAGAATCATGTTGGCATCTTCATCGCCCCAGTCGAAGATGCGGTCGAGGCACCACCAGTACTCTTCCAGTGTCTCGCCCTTCCAAGCGAAAACCGGAACACCCTGCGGGTCCTCCGGAGTGCCGTTTCGCCCAACGACGACTGCCGCAGCGGCCTCATCCTGGGTGGAGAAGATGTTGCACGAGGCCCAGCGGACCTGTGCGCCCAGCGCCGTCAACGTCTCGATGAGCACTGCGGTTTGAACCGTCATGTGAATGGAGCCGGAAATACGGGCACCGGCCAGTGGCTGCTGCTCCGCGTACTCTTCGCGCAGCGCCATTAGACCTGGCATCTCGTGCTCAGCCAGACGAATCTGGTGACGACCGGCCTCAGCCAGGGAGAGGTCTGCAACCTTGAAATCAATGTTCTTCGAGGACATGTAACGCTTTCTCTAGATTCTTTGACGTGAGATTCTTCTTAAAGAATTACTACTGGGGACGCGAGAGTTACTCTACCGCTTCGACGCAGTTTTCCAGCGCCGCCTGGTCAGACTCACTGAGTTCCCCCAGAAGACTATCGAACACCTCGGATGCGATAGCCAACGCATCTTCCTCGCTGCCGTGCGCCTCGGAGATTCCCTCCCGGATGAAGCTGTAGTCCTCCACAATGTCACCGCTGCTAAATGGCGCACCATTCCAAATTGCAATGATCACAGCCGCCGCGAGTGCGCATGCTTTCTCATCGCTATTTTCGGAATCCACCCCAATGCGGCCAGCATCAATCAATGCACCAACACGATCCTGTGAGTCGAGATCCTGAACCTCATCGAAGAGTTCAATGACCGAATCGCTACCAAAAATCTCAGTATCCCAGATGGACATGATAGGTGGCCACGCTCCTTTCGCGCTTCGAACCAATAGCCAGTTTTCGTCTATCGACGAGCGCTTTCCAAAGAGCGCTTTTCGACGAGCCCACGGTAATCTGGCCGCCGACCTAAAAGCTGTCGCCTGCACGTACCGCTAGCCGGAAAACCGCATGTGGCCTTACCGAAGTTCTACCCGACTTTTCGTCACTTTTACAGTTCGAGAGACATATTTAATCCCTTCAACACAATTTTCACCCTAGAGAGAAGATAACGGGCATGTTAAGTTAGTTCCCAGACCTCGTAATGCAACTGTTATCTTTTTCGTTACAGGGCGACCTCACGCATGACACGAAAGGAGTACCTACCATGGTGAAGAAGGCTTTTGGAGCTCTTCTGCTTGCAGCCCTTCCCCTGAGCGCTTCGCTCGTAGGCTGCTCCGATAGCAATGCCGCCAAGGGGGCAAATCCGGAAAACGCCGGCTCTCAGTCGGAAATGGAGACCTCTGCTCCACTGCCTCCAGTTCCTAGTGATGCCGAGCTGCAGCAGACCACTGAACCGAATTCAGATTCCTCGCTGACTGAGACGAACGACAGTCTAGTATCTCGTCCGACCACGTCATCGAGCACCGAGATCGTTGAGGATCCGTACCTGCCACCGCAGGCGTACATCCCCCCGACTTCCACAAGCTCAAGTGCGACAACTCCGACGTCGACGACATCGACACCTCCGACGACCACGGAGACCACAGAGCCCACCTCTGACGACATATCTTCGCCGACGCCCAGCAAGCCGGTGCCACTGCTACCGGAAGATAACTCGGAAAAGCCGAACGACAGCCTTCCGGAAGGCGATGGTGGTGCAGCAGCTGAGCCGAAGCCGCCTTCATCGCAGGCGCAGTCCCAGTCGGGTACGCAAACCACAACTCCGTCCGAGACTCCTCAGAAGGCTCCTTCGAAGGAGCCGACATCCCCGAAGGAGCCGACACCTCCGAAGGACCAGACCCCTTCGACGGAGAAGGACACCACTGGCGGCAATGGGGCTAGCAATAGCAAGATTTCCCCAATCCCGGAAAAGCCGAAGGACTCCGGATTCCTGGGAAATCTCTTCGATAACGACGAGGACTAACCCACCCGCGGGACGGTCGCGACAAAGACGGTTGCCCCGTCTTGGCGCGCAGTCAGCTCAATATCGACTGCGTCGACAGCCGGAACCCAGGCCGCATGGCCGCTGGGAACCTCAACCACGGAGTCGTCGTGACGCAACGCCACCGTGCCCGCTGTAGACAACACAACCGTGGCGGATTCTTCATCGAGCAGAACATGTTCGCCCGGCTCCAGATCCCGCGAACGAAGGCGAAACTCGCGCACCGGCGCGTCATAGTCATTCCAGCCATCATCGGTCAGCCGCGACTGCAGCACCGGATCTGGCAGCGGTCGGAAAGAGAGCACGCGCAGTAGCTCCACGACATCGACGTGCTTAGAGGTCAGCCCTCCGCGCAGCACGTTGTCGGAGTTGGCCATGATTTCCACGCCCATGCCATTGAGGTAAGCATGCAGCTGTCCAGCACCAAGGTAGATGGCTTCGCCCGGCTGTAAGCGAAGGCGATTAAGCAGCATCGACCCCAGGACTCCCGGGTCCCCCGGATACTTTCGAGCCAGTTCGCAAGTGGTCTCGGCTACTCGCGAGAACTCCTCGTCATCGCCACTGTAATCCGCGCACTTGGCAGCCACGGCCTCGACCAGCTCATCGAGGACATCCTGGGGCAACGTCAACCACGTTGTAAACAATGCCCGCAGAGCACTCTCGTCATCGGCGGCATCGAGCAGTCCCATGTAATGGTCGAGCTCCGGTACCGCCAGCGTCGCGAGCAACTCCTTCGTGCGCTCCACCGGGCGGAACCCGGCCAACGCGTCGAAGGTAGTCAGGGCGACAATAAGTTCCGGCTTGTGGTTGTTGTCCCGGTAATTTCGGAAATGTGCAGTGGCCGGAATGCCCTCCGCATTTTCGCGTGCAAATCCCTCCTGAGCTTCTGCCAAGGTGGGGTGTGCCTGCAGCGATAACGGCTCATCGGCTGCGAGCAGCTTCAACAGGAACGGCAGCCTGCCGTTGTCGGTGTCAATTGCATATCCGAGCGCAGCTGCCGGATCCTGCGCAATGAGCTCATCCAGCGGCGTGCCGGCCACCGTGGCCGATGCCAGTGCATGCGCACCAAACCACAGTTCCGCCCAGGGCTTCGATGTGGGAGCGTCCGCACCGGTGATTCTCGCCAAATGTGTACGAGACCCCCAGGGGTACGACTGCAGCACGGGGTCCAACAGCTCCATGCCCGTATCACTCCTCTAATAGTCACTTCTGGCGCGAGCACGCCAATCTCACCGAAGGCCCAAAAGCCTTCGGTGACACCCGGCGATTACGCAGAAAACGCCGCAATCGCACCAACTCTGGCTGCAGCAACACATACTTCAACCAATGGATGATGAGTCTCCGCATCGAGCGCAGGGCACTCCACACGAGCCCATCCAACCTCGCCGTAGTGGTCCCGGTAGTGGCCCACATTGTTCGGCGCAGCTAAAACAATCGCCCCCAACGGTAGCACTGTCGCCCCTTCATCCCCACCATCAATAAACGGGTCATAGAAAATATCGCGGCTTTCCTGGGGTTCTGCAGCGAGCAACGCGCCCACACTAAGAGACAATTCGCTTATCGACGACGCTGCCGAGACCACGCCTGCCTCAAGCATCTGTAACGATGCCAGTTCCGCTACCGGTGCCAGCGCCGAGGTCGTCGACACTGCAAGCATTCTGCGGCCTGCCACCCACTGCGCTACCTGCCGCGCGGGGTTAACTGTTTCATCTCGCTGCGGAGCACAGGCGGCAATATCGGCGTCCACCGCATCAGCGACTTCCTCCACTACCCCGGCCGGAGCCAGGGCGGTGGCACCACATTCGGTGAGCGCGCTGGCGATGGCACCGACATAGGCGGTAAAGGACGCGGACTCCGCCATCGCCGGGCGCGGAACCACAACCGTATCGGGGGTACCGGCGGCACGCAGTGGCCCTTCACCGGGATCCACCACGACCGTGGCAGCACCTCGCCTATCAGCTTCAGCCAGAGCTGCCCCCAGTGGGCTGCCGGGGTTGTCGTCACAGACGATGACCAAGTCGAGGGCACCGACATAACTGGGCAACTGATGCGCAATTACCACCGGACAGCGGATATCGTCGGCAAGCGCGCGCACGGATTCGGCAGCGAGCTGCGCCCGACGATTTCCCACGAGGATGACCGCACTGCGCGGCAGTGAAAGTTGAGCAAACGCACCCCCGCGAGTCGCGGAAGCAGCAGCTCTGAGACCTGCACCGGCAGTGGCCATACGATAGAACAGGGCCTCTTGGCGCGGGTTATGGGAGGAGTCGAATGACGAGGTCATACTCCCAAGCATGCCTGAAAACGGGCGCGTGGGGTTGATTAACCGCGGATGATGTCGAGAACTTCGTCGACAAGAGCGTCGACCTCAGCACGCGTCGGAGCCTCGACGTTCAGACGCAGCAGCGGCTCCGTATTGGAGGCCCGGACGTTGAACCACGCCTTGGAGTCCGCCAGCTCAATGGTCAGGCCATCCATCCAGTCCGAGGACTCCGTGCGATCGGCAAACGCGGCCTCGATTTCCTTCTGCTTGGCCTGCTGCTCCTCTGCGCTGCCCAGGCGGGAGTTAATCTCACCGGAGGCCTCGTAGCGGTTGTACTCGGCCATGAATTCACTCAGCGGCTTATCCTGCTCGGCCAGTGCGGCCAGGACATGCATGGCAGCCAGCATGCCGGAGTCTGCGTTGAAGAATTCCTTGAAGTAGTAGTGCGCTGAATGCTCGCCACCAAAAACAGCACTGTGCTCGGCCATTTGCGCCTTAATAAAGGAGTGCCCAACACGGGTACGAACCGGGGTTCCGCCGTTTTCCACAATCATCTCCGGCACGACGTGCGATGTGATCAGGTTATGGATGATAGCCGCACCCGGGTTCTGCTCCAGGTAGCGGGTGGTCACCAACGCACAGATGGCCGATGGGCTGACCGGGTTGCCCTTCTCGTCGACGACGAAGCAGCGGTCAGCGTCGCCATCGAAGGCAATACCGATGTCTGCGCCCTGCTCCACCGTAAACTTCTGTAGGTCAACGAGGTTGGCGGGCTCCAATGGATTGGCCTCGTGATTCGGGAAGTTGCCGTCGAGCTCAAAGTAGAGATCAGCAACATCCATGTCTTCTCCGAGCACTGCCGGAACTGTCAGTCCCCCCATACCGTTACCGGCATCGACTGCAACCTTCAGGCGACGGCCGGAGCGAATGTCGACCAGCCCATGGAGGAACGCCGCGTAATCCTGCAGAACATCCTCACGATCAATTTCGCCCGGAGTGCCGGTGTACTCCGGAATTCCGTCGACAAGCAGGTCCTTAATCTGAGCAAGCCCTGTCTCCTGCCCGATTGGGCGGGCCAGCGAACGGCACATCTTGATGCCGTTGTATTCAGCTGGGTTGTGGCTGGCAGTGAACATCGCGCCCGGGCATTCCCTTACTCCGGAGGCGAAATACAGCTCGTCCGTAGAGGTCAGGCCGAGCAGGGTGACATTGAGCCCCTGCGCTGCCGCGCCATCGGCGAAACTAGCCGCCAACTCCGGCGAGGACTCACGCATATCGTGGCCAACTACGACACGCATTGCGCCCTCTGAACGCATGATGTGCCCAAAGGCGGCGCCGATGGCTCCGACGAGGTCCGCGTCGATGCCCTCACCGACAACACCGCGCACGTCATAGGCCTTGATGACGGCATCCAAATCGGAACGATTGTAAGTGCCCACGAAAAACCTCTCTGGGTAAGTATCAGTTTTGTGAAAAATGATACTAGCCCCAGAGAGGCTCTCACAAAGAAATGCCGCGGCAAGATGGCATGAGCTGGGGCACGGCGCCCGACCCGTTAGTCGTCCGAATCCTCCGGATCGCGAACTACATGCAGGTGACCGCGCGCGGATTTCCGCGTCGACGGGTGACGGCTGGAATCAATCTTGTAGGTCTGAGGACGGTTGTCGACCTCATCCCGCAGCACCAGGCCAGTCGCGTTGCGGCCAGCTTCACGGACGGCTTCCGCCAATGCGGTCAAATCATCATCGTCCTGGGCGGGCGTTGGCACGTCGTAACGCACGAGCTCCCAACCCAGCGGTGCGGTGATGGAACGCGCGTGCTTCTCACAGAGATCCCAGCTATGCGGTTCGGACGCGGCGGCGAGCGGCCCCACCACAGCCGTCGACTCCGCGTAGGCATACGTCAACGTAGCTACGGCAGGTTTGCCACAGCCGGGCCGGCAACAACGTCTAAAAACACTCACGGCATCAAAGTCTAGACCCTAACTTTAAGTTTCGATAGTTTTTCTCCCACTCCGGGCGTTTTTCGCTTTCAGACGCTCCCCTGGGGCACCCCAGCCTTACCCAGCAAACCCGCGACATGGCCGAAAGTTGACCTCACCCACGTTGACAGGCCGACCGATTATGCTCAACAAATATGAATTCATCGGCTTATACTCCGCGCTCGCTGCGACGCTCACTGCGACGCGGTCGCGGACCTCGGGGACCTCTGTTGCCGCCGGAAGTACCTCGTTGGAAGAGCCGTTCAGAAGCTTTTGACCAGGCGGTTATTGACGCCTATGCCCCATTGGATCAGCGCTGGTCCCGACAACTGTCGCACCTGGACATCGCCATCGATACGATTCCTCGCATGCAGTTGCGCCCGGACATGTACTTCCCGGAAGAGGTTGTCGCTGACGGACCTGTCCCACTGGGACGGCTTATCCCTGCTGGCATTGACCGCGTAGGCAACCCCACCCGCCCCTGCGTAGTAGTGTTCCGCCGCCCCATTGAGCGCCGTGTGTCGGGTCGAGTGGAACTGGACCAGATGCTGCAATATGTACTGACCCGCCTCGTGGCGGTATATCTGGGCATTGATCCGGTTGAGGTGGACCCTAGTTTCGACGAGAACTTCCTGTAGAAAGCTCTCTTCTAAGGAGCTCCCTAGAGAGCGGGAAAAAACTCGTTCAACGAAAAATCCCCCAGGGGTTTACCCCAAGGGAGACTGTGACATTGCGCGCACACGAAAACTAGCCACGCGGTTCTAGCCAATCTGCCGCTTCAAACGGCGACGCTCACGCTCAGAGAGGCCACCCCAAATACCGAAGCGCTCATCATGCTCGAGAGCAAACTCCAGGCATTCATCTCGCACACCACAAGCACGACAAATACGCTTTGCTTCGCGAGTGGATCCACCCTTCTCAGGGAAGAAAGCTTCTGGATCAGTCTGGGCACACAGAGCCTGCTCCTGCCAGTCCTGATCGACGGCTTCAAACAACCCCGAAAGGTCATCTGCCCACTCTGTCAACGGCCGAGGCTGGTTTTCAGAGGAGCTATCGTTCACAGCGATGTCACCCGCATTCGTCTCACTATCCACAGCAGAGCCGCCATCAAACATGCTGGACTTTTCCATGCCGAGGGCCTCCTGATGGTTGTTGCTGCGGGTCTTTAAATTGGGCTTAGTGTGTGAAACACACATTTGTGATTACACACGTGTAACCCACCATCGGTCAAGCCGAATAGAGAATTTGCCCCAATACTTTTCATTGCCCCTGAAGCCCCTCCCCCCGCGTTGGGGATTAAGTTCAGGTTGAAGGATGGCGTCTGAACCCTAAACCTGTCACCTGAACTCAACCACATTCGCCACATGTCTCTCACCAGCAACTTTGGCGACACTTCGGCAATTCTAATCAGATATTGCCGACAAAAGTCTGACACGCCGAAGGCTGCAGACTAGACATCCGTCGAAAAACGTACTCCGTGATCGGGGATCTGGACGCCCGGCCACACACGGATACCGTTGATCAATTCACAGCGCGCACCAACGACGGCACCCTCGCCGATAATGGCATCACTGATGACCGTCCGCGGGCCAATATCGGCGCCATCGGCAATCACAGAGCGCTCAATCACAGCACCGGCACCGATGCGTGCGCCGTCGAAGATCACCGATTGATCAATCCGAGCTCCCGCACCAATCTCCGCCCCACGTCCGACGACAGAACCACCGTAGAGAAGAGCGCCGCCACCGACCGACGCAGATTCGTCGACAAGCGCTTCGCCGTGCTTACCCTCTAGTAGTGGTGACGGCGCGATACCGCGGACCAAATCGGAGGAGCCGCGGACGAAGTCGCCCGGAGTCCCCATGTCACGCCAGTAGGCGTAATCAACGTGACCGTAGACGTTCATACCGCGGTCGAGCAGCGCTGGGAAGATTTCACGCTCAACGCTAATAGGACGACCAGCCGGAATCGATTCGATAATCTCGCGGCGGAACACGTAGATACCGGCATTAATCTGATCGGTTGGCGGATCCTGGGTCTTCTCCAGGAACTCCAGGACGCGCCCATCCTCATCGGTCGGAACACAGCCGAACGCGCGTGGATCCGGCACACGTACGAGGTGCATCGTGACGTCCGCATCCTTCTCCGCGTGAGTACCCAACACCGCGCGCAAGTCAGTACCTCCGAGGACATCGCCGTTGAAAATCATCGCGGTGTCATAGCGCAGCTTGTCTAGGACGTTTCGGATACCGCCACCGGTACCCAGCGGCTCAGCCTCAAAGACATATTCAATTTCGAGACCCAAATCCGAACCGTCGCCGAAGTGTTCTTCAAATACTTCAGCTCGGTAGGAGGTGCCCAATACCACGTGCTTCATACCTGCTGCACGAATGCGACCAAGCAGATGCTCCAGGAATGGATGTCCTGCCGTGGGCAGCATCGGCTTCGGCGTATTCACAGTAAGGGGACGCAAACGCGTACCTTGCCCGCCGACCAGAATGACAGCGTCAGTCTGTTCAGCCAACGTGGCTCCCGCCTGCTGTGCAGCATCCGCTCCCGGCTGGAAAGCGGAGCCATGCCCAGCACTCGGACGAACTTCGGTAGTCATGAAATCGGTAACTTTCTTCGATGGATCATTCCAACAGTTAATTAATTCCTACGCTTTTTGACCGCGATTATGACTTTGCCACGCAGGAACAGCCCCAAACGCAATGCCAGTCGCACAGGTGCCAGCGCCGGCCCCGGCAGGCGATCTGACATAAAACGGTATGCCGACTCGTGATGGGCCTTTACAGTAATTTCTGGGTGCTTACTGGCAGAATGCCCCTGCGCGTGACGAATCTCTGCACGAGGACAGAAAATATTCCTCCAACCAGCCTTGCCCAGTCGGTCGCCCAAATCCACGTCCTCCATGTACATGAAGTAGCGGGTATCAAAGCCATCAATCTGGTCGAACGCATCCCATCGCAGCAGCAGGCATGCGCCCGACAACCAGCCGGCCGGTCGCTCGCGATCCATATCCGCGTCATCCCGATAGCGCCGTGAGAAAGGGTTAGTAGGCCAGATGTCGGCGAGCAGCGCGTGTCCGATACCGCTGACAAGCTCAGGAACCGCGCGTGCCGACGGGTACACGCTGCCATCCGCCTCGCGAATCAGCGGACCAATCGCTCCGGCTTTGGGATTGCGCTGCGCGCATTCCAACAGAACATCGATTGCGCCAGGGGCAAACACCACGTCAGGGTTGACCAGCATGACGTAGTCAGGATTAATCTCACCGGCACGGCGAGCCCGTCCCAGCTCCGCAATGCCACGGTTGGCGGCCGCGCCATAGCCAATGTTGCCGCCGGTGCGCAGAAGCTGAACATCCGCTCCGGTCTCCTTAGCCCGAGCTTCTTCCTTCTCCACGGAACCATCCGTCGAGCCGTTGTCGGCCATGATCAGACGCGTGGAGGCACTGGCGGCGGGGCCCAGCGAATCCACCAGCTTGCTCAGGTGCTCACCGGGCGAAAAGGTCACGGTGACCACACCGAGCGGAAGCTGCGAGGGTTGCGGGGAATTCGAGGTTGCATTCACAAACCTAGACCCTAGGTCAGGACTGCCCGCAAAGTGTCCTGCCACTCCGGAAGTGAATGTAGACCTACCTCACTCCATGCGGAACCATCCAACACGGACCAGGCCGGACGCGGGGCCGGACGAGGGAACTCACTGCTGGTACACGCCACCACACGCTGTGGATCGTGACCGATGAGCCGAAACACTTCGCGAGCCACTTCGAACCATGTTGACTCACCGCTGCCCGTGACATGGAAGGTGCCGGTCGGTGCGCTGCTCGGTTCGGACAACACGCGATCGCACAACTCCCAGATAGCTCCGGCGAGGTCACCAACAAAGGTGGGGTTGCCGTGCTGATCGTCAACGACCTTAATAATTGCCGGATTGCCCTTGTCATCAGTCGCCGTCTCCGCCAGACGCATCATCGTGGAGACGAAGTCCTTGGCCTCTGGCTGTGTGGGGCCCGACCAGACCCACGCCGTACGCAAAATAGCGGAACGCGCGCCCGAATCACGCACATTGTTCTCCCCCACTAACTTGGTACGTCCGTACATAGTCTGAGGTGCGGTGAAATCATCAACTCGCAGCGCTCGGCGCTGCCCCGTCATCTCATCGATTGCTACATCACCGAAGACATAGTCGGTGGAGATGTGAATGAGATACGCGTCTTCCTTTTTCGCCCGAGCCGCCAAGTACTTCGGTCCGAGTGCATTGATTAGGTGCGCCGAGCCGGGATCGGATTCTGCACCATCGACATCGGTCGCCGCTGCCGCGTTAATGATGATGTCGACGTCGTCAAGCAGAGGCGTTGCCTCCACAGCATCCGAATCAGTGATATCCAACTGTGCCCGAGCGAGAGCGCGCACCTCAACATCGGCGGCGAAAGAATCACGCTGAAGCGCAGTACCCAGCTGTCCAGCCGCACCAGTTATGGCGACAATGGGACGCCGCGAATTGCTGTGGGTTGGTCCATGAGTGGCGAAATGCGAGACTGATATTTCAGACATATTCTTCTTTATCACTATCGTAGATACGATTGACACTGTGTTGAGGTGCAACCGGATACGGATTGACACTGTGTTGAGGTGCCACCGCACACGGTTGGACGGTTAAGGTTTATGTAGTTTCCGCAGCTGCTTACTGCTCTCCACGATGTGTGGAATGCCCACGCAGACATGCAGCACAAATTATATTTTCGAAAACGGTTTAAGAGGAGCCCCGGTTTGAGCAGCCACACGCCACGCGCGCGTCACGCACGCGATATTCAAGCGCCACCGTCCTCTGCAGAGAGTACCGCCCAAGCTTGGCCGCCGATGCTGCGCAATGCGCTTGTGCTGCTCTCGGCCATTATCCTGGTTATTTCCGCAGTTGGCTGGTGGACACTCGGTAGGACCACCGACAACTTGGGTTCGGGTGGCGACTTCGGTCTGGGCAGTGAGAAGGACGGTGCAACCGATATTCTGCTCGTCGGCTCCGACTCCCGCACCGATGCCCAGGGCAACCCGCTGACTCCGGAAGAAGTTGAGCTTCTGCGTGCCGGCGACGAAGAAGCCACGAATACAGACACGATTATTGTGATTCGTGTTCCTGCCGATGGTTCTTCAGCGACGGCAATTTCCATTCCGCGCGATACCTATGTCCACACCAATCGCCTAGGCAACACAAAGATCAATGGTGTCTACGGCAATACAAAGCAGATGGTGGAAGAAGAACTCGCAGGAAGCGGGGCCTCGCCGGAAGACATTGAGCGTCGCTCGACCGAGGCCGGACGTAGAGCTCTGATTGAGACCATTAGCGACCTCAGCGGTATCACCGTTGACCACTACGCAGAAGTTGGCCTGCTCGGCTTCGTCCTGCTCACCGACGCCATCGGCGGTGTCGATGTATGTCTGAATGAGGCTGTTTACGACGAGTTCTCTGGTGCGGACTTCCCGGCGGGCTCACAGACGTTGAAGGGTGCCGACGCGCTCTCATTCGTCCGCCAGCGCCACGGCCTGCCCCGCGGTGACCTCGACCGAATTACTCGCCAGCAGGTCTTCATGGCCTCGTTCACCAATAAGCTGCTCGGCGCTGGCACACTGTCCAATCCCGCGAAGCTGTCTGAACTGGGCAACGCTGTCCAGCGCTCAGTGGTGCTCGACGACAACTGGGATGTCACCGGATTTGCTACCCAGATGCAGGGCCTCAGTGGTGGCAACGTGAAGTTTGAAACGATCCCGGTGACCTCGATTGACGGTGTCGGCGACTATGGCGAGTCGGTGGTCACAATCGATAAGGGCCAAGTCCACCAGTACTTCGAGACCCTGCTGGGCACCAAGGAAGAAGAAGCTCCGACGAAGGAAGAAGACGATAAGAAGGCTGACCCCAACGCGGCTGAAACTACGGTCAGCGTTTACAACGCCACAGGCATTGAAGGCTTGGCCAGCGGCGTCTCAGGTTTCTTAACGGAAAAGGGCTACACCCAGGGCGAGGTCGGCAACGCTGAGTTCGCCGGCGTTGCCTCCAGCCAGATCAATGCGGCTGACCCAGAGGATCCGGCAGCGCAGGCCATCTCTGAGGCACTCGGTGGCGTACCGATTGTCCACGATCCATACCTCGACCCGCACCACATCTCAGTGACGATTGCCGGTGACTACGACGGCCCAGGATTGACATCAGAGGGAATGGCCACTGATTCGGGCGACGGTGCCGAACCTGCGCCTGAAGTTGAAGATGGTTCCAATGGCGACATCATCGGCCAAGAGGGCGGCGAAATTCCGCAGGAAGATCGCCCCGCTATTGACGCCGCTGGCGTGACCTGCGTGAACTAGGTCCGCCCCTTCGGGGAGACCTCAGCGACATGTTCGATGAGGTTATATTCCTCAATTGCGGCTAAGGACTCCTTGGCCTCCTGTTCGTCCAGCACGTTCATGATGAACCCGTTCTGGACGAACACCCAATCACCTGCCACCAGCTCAGGCACGTACATTGCCGAGCATTGCCGCTTCTGCCCCGCCATATCCACTGTCGCCATCGGCAGTGGACCATCGGCTTTTGCCAAAACCCGGGCAGGAATTCCAAGACACATCGTGTTACTTCGTCCTCTCCGCTACAGTCGGGGCGTCCGCCGAACCACGGCTATCCGTTGTCATATTGTCCGCAGGTGCACCGGCATGTTCCTGCATCGTGAATGTCATCACTCCCGCAGGTGCCGAACTACACGGTAAGCACGGATCAGCGGCCCAGATGGACTTCTCGACCCCCGCAGTCTCCCCGCCACCGCACAGCTGCTCGGTAAGCATACGCGTCAGCCAGGGTTCATTCTGCGCAGTCGGTGTCATAATCTGACAATCCGTAATGATGCCGTCAGCTCCTGCCGTATAACGATGCACTAACAGCCCACGTGGCCCGTCAATCATCCCGACACCGCTGCGAGGTTCTTCAAAGTCAGCATTCTCAATCGCCGTCGCAGCATTCGGATTGCACACATGGTCGCCGAGCAGCTCCCCGTCGGCAAGCACCCGCTTCGCCCAGGCCACGGTGTCGGCGAGAAGCTGGCGTTGGGCGTCGCGTGGGCTGATTCCACGCTTATCGACGACAACCTGCCTGGAGACCGGCCCCACCCGGTAGAAATCGGCCTGCTCACCTTCACAGCCATCCTTGCCCAGCTCCTTCGAGGCATCAAACACCGGTCTGGGAGCGGCATCGCCCGGACGGGATTCCCGAACACGTGTAGGCCAATCAGCAGCCGGGAAAATCTGCGCTGCGGTATCGGTGTCGTGCCGCGCGACTGCCAGGTGATTTCCCAGCGGAGCAAGTTCACCGTCAGCGTCGACGACTGCGACGTCGAGACCGTCAAAAGTATCCGTCCAAGCATCAGAAGCATCGGGGGCGGCAAGAAGCTCCACTTCCTTGATTACCGCCGTCTCAGCCAGCACCTCCAGAGCACTTTCGGCCTCAGAAACAAGCGCCTTATCCACTGCCGCGCGCACACCGCCGGGGACGGCGACATCTGGGAAATGCGACGGTGCCCCCGCTGCACGCATCAGAGCTTTTCCGGCACGCTTCATTGTCCGCGCCCCCTCGCGGTCGACGGCCACAAACTTGGTCGCTAGATTATCCAAGGTCGACCCGGCCGCCAGCAGCTCTCGAATCAACTGTGCGGTTCGGGGAATGTCGGAAATCCCGTAAAGGTCCTCCACCGCCCGTACACCTGCAAGATGATGCACAACCGGGCACAGGCCACACAGCCGCTTGGTGATATCTGGCACATCCAATGCCTGCTTGCCCACAAGCATCCCGTCGATACGCGGCAGCCCTGAAAGGTCGAAGGACACCTGTGTGATGGCGCCGTTGTCATCGCGATAGACATCCAGTCGTGCCTCGAATGGGTCAACAAGCTCATCGAGCTGGATGTGCTGGGTAGCCGGAACGGATTTGGATGACATGGTCCGCCTGCGCCTCCTTCGCGCTGAGTACTTCGCCATAATGGTATCTGTGCATGAGCTTGGATTGTTGACCAGCGTGGTGGAAAAGATTGCCGAGGTCTGCCCGGGACGTACCGTGACAAAGGTGTCAATGCGTGTGGGCGACCGCTCCGGGGTCGTCTACGATTCCCTCATCGCCGCATGGCCTGTGGCCAGTGCCGCGACGCAGTGCGAGGGCGCCGAGTTAGATGCCGAGCTCATTGTCTCGACGGTCTACTGCCCCACCTGCGAGGCTGAGCATGAAATTGATGAATTCTATGCTCTAACCTGCCCTGTCTGCGGCACCCCAACTGCGGATTTGCGGCACGGCCGCGAGTTTGAAATCTCCAGTATTGAGGTCAGCGCTGAGGGCGAGGGTTAGACGTCACTGTCGCGCTCGTCGGCAAGCCAGCTGTCGATGAGCTCGCGCGCAACCTCAGTCGCCTCCTCAATGCCGCCAAGTGCCGTGTTGCTGAGCCCCACCACCATGTCGGCAGACTCGTAGACCACTCCCACCACACCGACGCGCTCAGGCTCCTGCCCCAGCAGTCGCGCCGCGGTGAGCAAATCCAGCAAGCCGACCTGATGCGCGGACAGCTTTGCCGCCAATAGTCTAGGGATCTGGTCACCGACGAGCTTGACGACGGTACCGGGATCCCCCGGACCAGCGAGAGCGTCGAGCAACAATAGGTTCTTGGCCTCCTGCACGATGGGCAGCAACTCCATACCGCAGGTGCCACCATCGATGTAGGCAACCGCACCCGTCCATTCGTCCCCTCGCCCGGCGAGGTTCGCAGGATCATCGAGGTTGGAGGGCGACCAGACCAGATGCGCAGAATCCCCGGCCTGCGTTGTCTGCCCCATGCCTGCAGATTCCAGTTCTGGGGCAAGGCGCCTCAGCAGCTCGAGACCAATGCCGTCGTCGCCCATGACGGGGTTGCCGATGCCAAGAACCGTCACCAACGGAGTGCCAGCATCAGCACCGGTGACTGCGTCGGACACCTTATCGTTACCCAATGATCTCCTATCCAATGCGTGGAGAGTCAACCGGTTGCGTGCCGCGCGGTAGCCAGACAGAGCCACCAATCATCGAGGACAGACCACCGTGGTTGTGTACCGCATCGGAGCGGATAACCAGGTAGACGTGAATGATGGCGAAGAGCCAAATCAGGTACATGATGATTGTGTGAATCAGGCGGAAGTAGCCGATGCCAATCCAGTGCGTGGGCATAGCCAACAGCTGGAAGAACCAGTTGGACTGGTCCATCATCGCGTATAGCGACAAACCTGTGAGCATCTGGATGAAACACATCGCGTAAATGCCGGTGTACGCCAGCTGCTGCAGCGGATTGTGTGCGAAGTAGAACGGCCCTTCCTTGCGCAGGAAGAGGTAGTACTGCATCGTGTGCCAGAGGTCTTTAACATCCTGCTTGTTATAAATCGGCCATAGCGCACGCCATCGTGTTTGTCGGTCGTGGGTAACAAACAGCAGAATGACACGCCATAGCCCCACCGCGATCCATAGGAATCCGGCTAAGAAGTGCGCGAAACGGACATATCCCATCGCGAATCCCGCGGCCGAGCCGTCATAGGTGCGCTCAGTCAAATAGGGCTGCATGATGTACCAGCCAGTAAAGGTCATCACCAACATCAGCGCCAGGTTCAACCAATGTTGAACGCGCAGCGCCCATCCCCACAGGTGAACCTCGACCCACGAACCGGAGCCCTTCTTGTTCTCCGCAATGGCCTCGTCGAGTTTCCGCAGCCCCATTGCCACGAATCCTTCGAAGATGAACTCTCCGATGATATTTCCGTCTTTGTCAATGGGCGCAAGCGCGACGCCCATGCTGCGGTGCCCGCGACCATGATGCATGTTCGCGTTACGACGAAGTAGAACGCCTTCCTCACGGGACATCGTGGATGCCTCAACGACCGCATTCAATTCACCGCGCATGATGGCGACATCGACCGTTTGATCCGCAATGTTGAGGCCGTGCACCTTGGCAATGGAGTAACGGCGGTCAGGTGTTGCCGGGTCGTAGGAATCCGGGGTCAGTTTCATCAGTGGCGTGCCGTCGAGGTGGAAAAGATCGTCACGACGACGACGCAAGCTGACCTTTAGCGCAAGGTCGACAGGATCGCGGGAGTCGTCCGGGACAATTGCTGCGGCCTGAATGACCTCGGATGGCGACAACCAGTGGCTGGTGTGTGCGTCAATAACCGCAATAACCAGGGGGTTGCCCTTGGAATCTTTTAGTCGCAGTTCCGGATTTTCACTCACTGGGGGTGTCATGCCGTCGTCACCTTAAACATTTCCTGACCAGCCGGATCCAAAATGTGGACTGCGCAGGCCATACATGGATCGAAGGAATGAATCGTGCGAAGTGGTTCAAGCGGCTGCTCGGGATCAACCAGCGGATGTGTGCCATCGCCAGCCAGCGCGTGCTCGTATGGGCCAAGCTGCCCCTTCGGGTCACGGCCACCGGCCAGCCACGTGGTGGGAACCACGGCTTGGTAGTTGGTCACCTTGCCATTTTCAATTTTGACCCAGTGGCTGAGCATGCCACGAGCGACCTCGAGGAAGCCCACGCCCTGGCACTTTTCCGGCCACGTGGTCGGCTCCCAACGGCTGTTGTCGAAGACATCGATGTCGCCGTTCTTCAGGGCCTCAACGAACTCCGGGAAAATGTGATCTGCCAAGTAATTGGCGGTGGTCACAGACTCCACAGCACGTGCGTAGGTGCGTCCCGCAGTGGAGTTCATCTGCTCAATGCGCAGGTCGAGCTTATCCATGACCTCGTCGACCAGGCGCATTGTCTCCGGCTCCTTCTGCAGGTATGCCAACAGCACACGAGCAACCGGGCCAACTTGAACAGCGCGACCGTCGTAACGCGGCGCCTTCGACCAGGTGTACTTTTCATTGTCGGACAGCCACTCGTACGGCGGCTTCGGGCCGGTGTAGTTCACAGTTGTTTCGCCGTCATACGGCTTGAGGCCGACATCATCGCCGGCTTCCTGCGTATACCAGGCGGAGTTGATGAATTCCTCGATCTTTTCCGGCTGGAATGGGTGGAGCTTGGTGTAGTCACCGTCGAGAATGACACCGGGCTTGATGTCTGGATGCACGGTCTGGACACGGGACTTAGCCGGGTCGCCGGAGTAAGTGGCGCCGGCCATGCCTACCGCCAGGAAGCTGTCGGAGGAGCGACCGATGTCGAAGTAGTCCTTGTAAACGCTCATGATGGCGACTGCATCTGGGTAGAAGCAGTCATTGACGAACTCCACGATCTCGTCGATCCAGGACTTGATCTGATCAATGCCGACTTGGTTGACCGTCTCAGAGCGTTCCGGGTCGATGGAGCACGCCATGCCTCCGACCAGGAAGTTCGGGTGTGGATTCTTACCGCCGAAGACGGTGTTAATGCGGATGATAGAGCGCTGGAAAGCCAAGGCGTCGAGGTAGTGCGACACTGCCATCAGGTTGGCCTCAGGTGGCAAGCGGTAGTCCTCATGTCCCCAGTAGCCGCCGGTGAAGATGGACAGCTGGCCGGAGTCCACAATGCCCTGCACGGTCTCCTTGACCCGGGCGAAGGTTTCTTCGTTGTTGCCCTTCCACGTCGAGCCGATCGACTGCGCGAACTCAACGGTCTTCTTCGGATCTGCCTCGAGAGCCTTCGTGACATCAATCCAGTCCAGACCGTGAAGATGGTAGAAGTGCACGACGTGGTCGTGAATCTCCTGCGAGCCAATCACCAGGTCGCGAATACGACGTGCCTGCGGGGGCGGTGTCGAGCCAATGGCATCTTCGACAGCGGCAATGGACGCCACCGAGTGAGTACCCGTGCACACACCACAGATACGACCAACGAATGCCCAGACATCGCGAGGATCGCGGTTTTTCACAATGGTTTCGATACCGCGGAACTGAGTAGTCTCACTCCACGCGGTTTTGATCTGGTCTCCCTCGCGTTCCAGCTCAATGCGAAGGTGTCCCTCGATTCGGGTAATCGGGTCGATTACAACTTTTTCCGTAGCCATGTCCTATGCCCCCTTAGTTGTCCTTCGAATCGGATGCTGTCTCGCTCTGCGTGCCTGGTGCGTTTGAAGGAAGGTCGACCATCGGTGGCTTCCGGCCTTCCACACCACCAAACGCAGCCAACACCTTTTCTTCGCCGTTGGAGCGCCTTATCTTCAGTTCCTTCACCAGTGTGAGTCCGCCATGGACCGCGGCACCTGCGGCAGTGGCAGCCAGCAGTCCAACGCCGACCGTGTTCACGCTGGACTCCACTCCAATACCCGGGATTCCCGGCAGCTTGTCGTAGAACGGAGTGAACTGGTCGAAGAAGTCCTTCTCAGTACAGCCAATACATGGGTGACCAGCACCAATTGGCCAACCGGACTTAAGGTTCCACTGCACGATTGGGCATGGGCTAAACGTGGATGGCCCCTTACAGCCGACCTCGTAAAGGCACCAGCCGTTTCGTGCGCCTTCGTCGTCGAAGGTTTTCACGAACTGACCGGCATCGTAATGCGCGCGACGCGGGCAGGAGTCGTGAATACGCTGGTCATAGGCAAACTTTGGCCGCCCCTCAGCGTCGACCTCCGGTGTCTTGCCATAAGTGAGTACGTACGTCAGGGTGGCCGTAATCACCTCACCAATCGGCGGACAACCAGAGACGTTAATCACCGGCTTGTCCTTGATAATCTCATCGACACCCTTGGCACCGGTCGGATTCGGCTTAGCAGCCTGGACAGAACCCCAGACTGCGCAGGCACCAACGGCCAGGATTGCCGTGGCCTTCTCAGCAGCCTCGAGCAGCACCTGTTCTGCCGACTTACCGCCAATGGTGCAGTACGCACCGTTCTCGCCGGTCGGAATCGAGCCATTGACCACCAGAATGTGATCCTCGGCATTCATGTCGTCCAAAGCCTTTTCAGCCGCATGCCCGGACGGTGCCATGAGCAGCTCGTTGTAGTCCATCGAAACTAAGTTCAGCACCACATCTTCAGCAGTGGTGCCTCCGGAACGCAATACGGATTCCATACATCCGGTACATTCCTGCAACTGCAGCCAAGCCACCTTCGGCTTCTTTACAGCCGAGAGCTTATCTGCGATTTCCTCCGCCGAGGGAGTCAGTGACTGCGCCGCAGCCTCACCGACATTCGGAGTTCCGGCGGCAAAAATTGCCGCCATAGTGCCACAAAACTTCATGAAACTGCGCCGTGAGACACCAGCTCTAGCGAGGTTTTCGCCGAGGGTCCCTTCCTGCCAATTCGCGCCACTAATCATTTTTTCGCTGCGCCTTCTGCTTAGTTATTAGGAATATTGGTTTCGAGGTTTTACAACTACCAAGGCCCATTGCCTATACATGGCCAAGTATAGCGACCTAAGAACAACCTGAATAATGGTGCTGCGCTGCGGTTATAACAAAATAATATGCAAGATAAATGTTGCGTAAATATAGCTCCAGGTACAGGTAGTGAACGTGAAAAACCGCCGCAGATTACAGCGGGATATCACCTATCCCCCACTAAGGCGGAGCGAAGCGAGGGGGGGGTAACGGGGCCGTCGTCAAGCATGCCGTGACGCCCCCCCCCCATTGCTTCACGACGGCCCCCGGCGCGCGCTTAATCAACCAGCGCAGGGTTGACCCAACGGAGCCATTCGTCGATGCCCTCCCCGGTCTTAGCGGAGACCTCAATCACCTTCACGCCTGGATTGACCTTTTCCAGGTTGGCGCGGAAGAGCTCCATGTCGAAGTCAAGGTACGGGGCAAGGTCCATCTTGTTGATAACCACCACCTGTACAGAGCGGAACATCACCGGGTACTTGACCGGCTTATCCTCCCCCTCGGTGATGGAGTAGACCATTGCCTTGCGAGTCTCACCGACCTCAAACTCAGCCGGACAGACAAGGTTTCCCACATTTTCAATCATGACCAGGTCAAGCGTGGACAGATCCAGCCCCTCGAGCGCGCGGGAGACCATCGGGGCGTCCAAGTGGCATTCACCACCGAATCCGTTGCCCGTGTTCAGCAGCGAAATCTGTGCCCCGTAACCCTCCAGGCGGTCGGCATCGAGAGCCGTCTCAATATCGCCCTCGATAATGCCGACGCGCAGCTTTCCCTGCGCAGCCGCCAGTGTCTTCTCCAACAGCGCAGTCTTGCCTGAACCCGGGGAGCTCATCAGGTTGATGGCTTCCACGCCATGCTCAGCAAGCAGCTCGCGATTATGCTCCGCGCGGTGGTCGTTCTCGCTGAAGATGTCCTCGAGGATGGTCACGCGTTCCACGCCGGTTTCATAACCCGAGTGGTCGCCGTGGCTAGTGTCATCGGGATCGGCGAGATGAACGTGGTCATGGCCGTGATGGTGGTCATGGTCGTGGTCATGATGATGGTGGTGATGGTGGTGTGCGTCATCGCCGTCATGCCGGTGGAAACGTCCCATGATAAAACCGTCTTTCCTACTTGTGCGTGTCGACGTCGATGTCGACGATTGTGAACTCTTCCCCCGAGATTACGCGTCCTGGCTTTCCACACGTGGGGCACAGCAGGCCGTCGAGTGGCCCCACCTGTTCGCGATGCCCGTGCGCGCATTCGACAACCGCAGGTACCCAGTCAATATCCAATTTCGCGTCCCCCAAACCGGTATCGCGACTGACGAAATCCCACGCGTATGAAAGGGTTTCTGGCACAACCTGCCGTAGAGCGCCTATCCGCAGGTGCACAGTGCGTACAGTTCGACCTTCGGCTGCTCTCGTGACAACCTTCGCTAACTGCATGCTCAACGCTACTTCGTGCACAATCTCCAAACTAGCAGTGCGAACGGACCCGAGCCGCTTACGTAAAGTTGAATGCATGGAAAAGGCAGGCGCGACCGGGGCGGGGATGGGTACGAGTATTCAACGCATTCGCTGGCGTATCGAAGGTATCGTCCAGGGGGTCGGATTCCGCCCTTTTGTCGCCACCATCGCCCGGCGCGCGGGTCTCGTCGGCTTCTGTGGCAACGATGAGCAGGGCGTATTCATCGAGGTAGAAGGCCCACCGGACGCCCTCGCTGCCTTCCGCAGCCAGCTTTTCACCGAACTGCCGGCGCTTGCCCGCATCATCAATCACTCCGCCGAGCACATCGCGACACTGGGCCATGAGCGCGAGTTCACCATCGTGCCCTCTCGCCACAGCTACTCCGGCCGCGCACTGCTTCCGCCCGACACTGCACTGTGCCCGGACTGCCGCCGTGAGTTTTTCGACCCTACCAACCCGCGCTACCTCTACCCTTTCATCTCCTGCACCAACTGCGGACCGCGCCTGTCCATCATCACTGAACTGCCCTACGACCGCCCGCGCACCACTATGGCGGCCTTTCCGATGTGCACCCCGTGCGAGCGCGAGTACACCGACCCCACCGACCGCCGCTATCACGCTCAGCCAATCAGCTGCTTCGACTGTGGCCCGCGTCTGAGCTGGCACGATGCAGGCGGCACAGCCACCGCCACCTCCCGCGAGGAGGTTCTCGCGCTCTTTCGTCGCGCACACGCACTGCTTGACGACGGCGCCCTGCTCGCCGTCAAAGGTATTGGTGGTTTTCACCTGGTCTGCGATGCCACCAATGACGCTGCCTGCGAGAAACTACGGATGCGCAAACGTCGACCCGACAAACCGTTAGCGGTAATGGCCCCCACTGTTGACACCGCTGCCCAACTGGTTGAGTTAACTGAGCAGGAGAAGCGTTTCCTCGACTCCCCTGAGGCACCGATTGTGATTGCACCGAAGCAGCGGTCGGGGCCGCTTTCCAATCTCATCGCACCGGGCCTCGACAGCTTCGGGATTATGCTTCCGTACTCAGGCATTCACCTGCTGCTTTGCGATCGCCCGCTCGTGGTCACCAGCGGCAACCTCAGTGGCGAGCCCGTCTGTACCGACAATGCCGACGCGCTGAAGAAGCTCGGTCACATCGCCGACGCTTTCATCCTCCACGACCGCGAAATCCACGTACCCGTTGAAGATTCGGTTTTCATCGGCACCGCCCCATCGCGCCGGTCCCGCGGCTTCGCTCCCGTCCCCGTTTCAATCACGCCCACCGATTCTCGTAGCCACACTGGCCCTGGCCCTGGCACCAGCGCCCGGAGCACGTCCCAACCCACCATTTTCGCGACCGGCGGAGAGCTGAAGAACACTTTCGCTATCGCGCATGGGGACCTCGCTCACGTCTCCGCGCACATTGGCGACATGGGTTCGTGGGCCAGCCAGAAGGCCTACCAGAGAGCAGTTGACCAGCTCCTTTCCATGCGCGATGCGACCCCGGACCTTGTCGTCTGCGATCTTCATCCGGGCTACGCCACGACCGCCTTCGCCGAACGCTTCGCCGCCGAGCACGACATCGACCTTTTCTCGGTTCAACACCACTTCGCGCACGCACTCTCCCTACTCGCCGAACACCGCCTCCTTTCCCCGAACGCGGGTCGCGCCGTCGTCGCCACCCTCGACGGCACCGGCTATGGCACCGATGGGTCCATCTGGGGCGGCGAGGTTCTCACGCTCAGTCGCAGTTCCGCAAACTGGGAACGCACCTGGCACTGCCCCACTTTCCCGTTGGTCGGTGGAGATCGCGCCGTCACGCACCCGTGGCGGCTCGCCCTCGGTCTCACTCACGCATGGGAGCTTAACGACGACCACCTTGTGCGCAACCTCTCCAACGAGCGCGAAGTAGCCCTGGTTAAAAGCCAGTTGGCGACGGGAGTTGGCACAGTGCAAACTTCTTCTCTCGGCCGCATTTTCGATGCCGCCGCAGCACTGCTGCTGCCTCGCTGGCGCGGTGGCGGGGCCATCAGCTACGAGGCGCAAGCGGCCATGGAGTTGGAGGCAGCGGCGACTCGCTACGTGAGGTCACATGCGGAAGCGCTTGAAGCGGTCAGTTCAGAGACCAAGCCAGTGCCCTTCCAGGACGCCATTCGGGAGGCGGTAGCATCGCCTGACGTTGAGCAGGCCGCATTTGTATTTCACGGTGGGGTCGCGGGTGTCGTCGGCAAGCGATTGGTGCAGGCTGCGGAGGAAGCCGGCACCGATGTTGTCGGCATCAGCGGGGGTTGCGCGAATAATGCGCTGCTGATAGAGCTGCTGCGGCGTGAAGTTGCAGCTGAGGGCTTTACTCTGTTGCAGCATCAGATTGTGCCGCCGGGCGATGGCGGTTTGAGTCTGGGCCAGGCGGTGGCCGGTCGTCTGCTAGCGGCAACCGGCATGGATGTCTAGCAGATGCGCGGCAGCGGGTCGCCGACCAACATGTCCACCATGCGGGTGCCGCCGAATCCGGTGACCAGCACCACGGAAGCGGCGGGCTCGTCCTCGATGGAGCCGATATCACGAGCCTCGGAAGCCCCGGCTGTGTGGAGCGCACTGAGCGCTGCCTCGGATTGCTCGGCGGGGACAACGGCGACGAAGGTACCTTCATTGGCGACGTAGAGCGGATCGATGCCAAGCATGTCACAGGCGCCACGGGTCATGTCACGGACTGCAATGGATTCGTCGTCAAGCACGACACCAAGACCGGTGCCGCGGGCGAGCTCGTTGGCGACCGTGCCGAGGCCGCCGCGGGTGGCATCGCGCATCCAGCGAGTGCCGGGTGCAGCTTCAAGTAGCGCTTCGACCAGACCGTTGACAGCGCGGGTATCGGACTCAATAGGCGCGGCCAGAGCCAAGTCGCCGCGGGCGAGCATGACGGCCATGCCGTGATCGGCGATTGGACCGGAGACGAGGATGCGGTCTCCGGCCTCGATGTTTGCGTAGACAGATCCTGCCGTAGCGGCACCGGCGTAGTCGCCGCGGACCACGCCCACCCCGGCCGTGGTGATGTAGACCTGGTCACCTGCGCCCTTCGGCACAACCTTGGTGTCGCCGGCGACGATGCTCACCCCTGCGGCATCGGCAGCGACGCGCATACTCGCCACAATGCGGCGCAGCGTCGCAATCTCCAGCCCCTCTTCCAGAATGAACGATGCGGTCAACGCCAGGGGCCTGGCTCCAGCTACCGCCAGATCGTTAATCGTGCCGTTGACGGCCAAATCCCCGATGTCGCCGCCCGGGAACTCGATGGGATTGACCACATAGGAGTCGGTGGACATTGCCAACCGCGCCCCACCATGTGCAGAAGCTGCCGCAGCCTCGACGACGGCATCGGCAGCGAACAGCCCGGAGTCGCCACCCTGCCCTAAAATTTCATTGCCATAGGCATCGAAAAAGACCTGTTCAACCAGAGCGGCGGATGCCTTTCCGCCGGAGCCGTGTTGCAAGGTGACGTAATCGTCGAGAAGCCTGAACGGACGCGCCCGAACGCGACCAATATTGGTGTTTACCTTGGCTTCGCTGGTGTTCAGACGATTCTTCGGCTGCATGCTCACTATCCCTAACTTCACAGCTGGTGGCGGACAAAACTGCTTGCGTCACTCGTCCTTCGAAAACGAGGCTCGCTGCTCCTGATGGTAGTCTCGATAAGTATTGCAAACGAGGAGAAGCGTATGTGTCTTGGTGTCCCCGCCGTCATCACAGAAGTCCACGATGCTGCCCGTGCAACAGTGGAAATTGGTGGCGTCGCACGCATGATTTCCACCGATTTACTTATTGACGAGAGCCTCACCGCAGGTGATTGGGTTCTCGTACATGTCGGTTTCGCCATGAGCAAGATCGACGAGGAAGAGGCCAGACTCTCGCTCCAGCAAATCAAACAGCTAGGTGGCGACGCTTACGAGGATGAGCTGGAATCCTTCTCATCGTCACAGATCAACTAAGGGGCTGGACGGCACCATGAAATACGTTGACGAATTCCGCGATCCCGCCGCTGCGAAGAAGCTGCTCGCACGCATTGAACGCGAGGCCACCAAGCTGGAAAAGCCCATCGCACTGATGGAAGTCTGTGGCGGGCACACGCACACCATTTACCGCTACGGCTTGGAAAACCTCCTACCGGAGAACATCGAGCTGATTCACGGGCCTGGCTGCCCCGTCTGTGTCATCCCCATGGGGCGCGTCGACGATGCCATCTGGCTGGCACAGCAGGAAGACGTCATTTTCACGACCTTCGGCGACATGATGCGCGTGCCGGGGTCCGAAACATCGCTGATGCAGGCACGTGCGCGCGGCGCCGATGTACGCTTTGTCTACTCGCCTCTCGACGCGCTGAAAATTGCCACCGACAACCCCGATAAGCAGGTCGTTTTCTTCGCCGTCGGGTTCGAGACCACCGCCCCGTCGACTGCCGTGACCGTTGAGGCCGCACGCCGGCAGGGCGTGGAAAACTTCTCCGTGTTTTCCAACCACGTACTTATCGAGCCGCCGCTGCGCGCCATCGTCAACGGCGGCGAAACCAAGGTTGATGGGTTTATCGGCCCAGGCCACGTGGCCACCACCACCGGCACGGACGCTTTCGAGTTCCTGCCGCGCGAGTTCAATCTGCCAGTGGCGGTCACCGGTTTTGAGCCATTGGATGTGCTCCAGGCCGTCGTCATGCTGCTAGATCAATTCGTCAGCGGCGACGTTGCTGCCGGTAAGTCGCGGGTGGACAACCAGTACGCGCGCGTTGTGCGCTCCTCCGGCAACACCACCGCGCAGAAACTTATGGACCGCGTCTTTTCCCTCCGCGACACCTTCGAGTGGCGCGGTCTCGGCTGGATTGAAAACTCCGGCCTCGGCATCTCTGAGGAATACGCAGCATTCGACGCCGAGCGCCGTTTCCAGGTGCCGGGGCGCCGGATCCCAGACCCCGTGACCTGCGAATGCGGATCTGTGCTCACCGGCCACATCAAGCCGTGGCAATGCGCGGTCTTCGGCACCGCCTGCACCCCGGCGACCCCCATCGGCACCTGCATGGTCTCTCCCGAAGGCGCTTGTGCGGCGTACTACAACTTCGGTCGCATCGACCGGAAAGTCACCGAGAACCTGGCGAAATCTCGCCACTAGTTACTCCGTAATTCCCGCACGCGCGAGCGCTGCCACCGCTTGCTTTACGACGGGCGCGTCAATCATCTCGCCATCGAGCTGGAAGGCGCCAGTGTGCGTACCTGCGTGATCGACAATCTTCCGGGCGCGGGCGAGCGTTGCTTCCGACGGCTTATATGCCTTGCGCACCGGCGGCACCATCGCCGGGTGGATGCAGGCCGTAGCCAAGAAACCACAGCCCACGGCATCGAGAGCCTCTAGGTACTGGCCGCGCTCATCGCGAAAGTCAGTATGAACGGCATCAATGGCGGCAATACCCGCTGCAGCTGCATGCACCTGAACGAGTGCACGAGCCAATCGCTGCGGATCGCGGTAGTGGCGACGAGGGTTTTCATCCACACTCTGACGCGAGGACGCCCCACCGAGTTCGGCGGTCAGGTCTTCGGCACCCCAGAACAGACCCACAACGTCCGGGTGCGTGGCAATCTGCTGGATATTAATCATGGCCTGCGGGGTTTCAATCATCGCGATGATCTTCAACCCTTCGAGCTCTGCGGGAATGGAGTCTCGAATCTTGGGCACCATGACGATGTCGTAGTCACATGTACGGGCAAAGGCGACATCCTCCGCGAAGGTCGGAGTCCCAGGACCGGTAATCCGAAGAATAGTCACCTCCGGGTCGAGCGGATTGTTGATGATGTTCGCACGTGCCTGCTCGTGATTGTCAACGGCAGCGCCATCCTCCAGGTCAATAATGACCATGTCCGATCGTTCAGCAGCTTTCTGGAAACGTTCCGGACGGTCAGCCGGGGCGAAGAGTAGCGCCGGGCCAGAGGGAAGCCAAGGGAAGGTCTGTTCACCATCGAGGGAGCTAAAGCCTGTCATAGCTCCTAACCTAATTGAAAACTCGAATCACCTTCGCGCAGGCTCTCCCAGGAGACAACAAAACCCGCGTTGTGGGGTCCATAGAGTGGAGACCACAACGCGGGTTTGCTGAGTTTTTAACCTATGCGATTAGTCGCGGTACAGCAGCAGCGCGTCGCCCTGGCCGCCGCCACCACACAGGGACACACCAGCGCGACCCGAACCGCGACGGTTCAGCTCCATTGCAGCGGTCAGAGTCAGGCGGGCACCGGAGCAGCCAATCGGGTGGCCGAGGGCAATCGCGCCACCGTGGATGTTGGTCTTTTCCAGCGGGTAGTCCAGCTCACGCAGGGACTTGACGGCCACCGCGCCAAATGCCTCGTTGATCTCGATGAAGTCAAGCTCCTGCGCGTCCCACTCAGCGCGACGCAGAGCCTCCTTCAAAGAGTCCGCCGGCTGAGCGTGCAGGGAGTTATCCGGACCTGCGGTCTGGCCGGCCTTGCCCACAACTGCGAGGTAGTCCAGGCCGTGCTTCTCTGCGTAGGCACGCGATGCCAGCACAACTGCTGCGGCACCGTCGGAAATCGGCGAGGAGTTACCGGCAGTGATGGTGCCGTTTTCCTTCAGGAAGACCGGACGCAGCTTAGCCAGGGTCTCCACAGTGGTCTCCGGGCGAATGCCCTGGTCGGTGTCAACAACTACCGGGTCACCCTTGCGCTGCGGAATCTCGATTGGAGCGATTTCCTGCGCGAAAATTCCGTCTTCCTGCGCCTTGGCTGCACGCTGGTGAGAAGCGGCCGCAACTTCGTCCTGCTGCTCGCGGCTAATGCCGAGGTCGCTGTTCGGACCGTCGGTAAGCGTACCCATGGACACACCATCGAAGGAGTCGACCAGACCGTCGCGCTCCAAGGTGTCCTCCAGCTTCAGCGCACCGAAGGACTTGCCCTGACGAACACCGCGTGCAACGTGCGGAGCGTGCGTCATGGACTCCTGACCACCTGCAACAACGACGTCTGCGTCACCGAGACGAATCAGGCGAGCGGCGTGAATGACCGCGTTTAGGCCCGAGAGGCAGACTTTGTTAACGATCTCAGCGGTCGTATTCCATGGCAGACCTGCCTTAATGGCGACCTGTCGGGCCGGGTTCTGGCCAGCACCTGCGAGAATCACCTGGCCCAGAACGACGTGCTGAACCTCTTCCGGGGCAACGCCCGAACGCTGGACAGCGTGCTTGACAGCATGTGCGCCGAGTTCGACGGAAGTAAGCGGTGCCAGCTGGCCGAGCAGCTTGCCCTGCGGGGTGCGGGCACCGGCGAGGATAACGACATCATTCGGGCTGGGAGCTGGAAGGTTACTCATGGATGGATTCTCCTAAGTCAAATCTGATGAGTGTGGACTGACCATGATTGCTGCGTATTTAATTCTCGAGGTCAACCACGTATGCGGCTTCGGTGTTGGCCTCGATATCGGCTAGCGTCACCCCAGGTGCCAGCCTGCGTAGCACCAGGTGATCATCAGCGACATCGAAGCTTCCCAGGTTGCTAATAATCCTTTTCACTACTTTTGCACCTGTGAGGGGCAGTTCGCAGGTTTTTACCAATTTTGGTTTGCCATCTTTGGAAACGTGATCGGTCAAAACCACCACTCGAGGGGTACCAGCGACTAAGTCCATCGCGCCGCCCATGCCCTTTACCATCTTTCCCGGAATCATCCAGTTGGCCAGGTCACCGCACTGGCTAACCTCCATTGCACCCAACACGGCCATTTTCACAGCACCGCCGCGAATCATGCCGAAGCTGGTGGCGGAGTCGAAGATTGCCGCGCCCGGCACCAATGTCACGGTCTGCTTACCCGCATTGATAAGGTCGGCGTCCTCTTCACCTTCATATGGGAAGGCGCCCATTCCCAGAATTCCGTTTTCACTCTGCAGCAGAACACGCACACCTTCGGGAATATGGTTTGCCACTAGTGTCGGAATGCCGATACCCAGATTCACATAGTCGCCATCGCGCAGCTCTTCGGCGGCCTGCTGTGCCATCTCGTCACGGCTCCAGCCCTTGTCCATAATTGTCTTCGCAGGTGCCATTTAAATCTCCTCCCCTGCTGCCGCGTCACCGGCATCGTGGCTGGAATCGGTATTGCGTGGCCGAGTTGTGCGCTTTTCAATGAGCTTCTCGCGGCCGTCACCGCGGACGATGTGCTGGATATGCACACCCGGAGTCATCACCAGATCCGGGTCGATCTCACCGCGGCCAAGCAAGTGCTCCACCTCCGCAACGGTCACCCTGCCGGATGCTGCACACAGTGGGTTGAAGTTCTGCGCGGTCCGGCGATAGACAAGGTTGCCGTCGATATCGCCGTGGTAGGCGTGCACCAGGCCAATGTCGGCAACGATGCCACGCTCCTGCACGTAGGTCTGCCCGTCGAAGTCGGCGTGGGGCTTGCCCTCTGCAACGAGCGTGCCGACGCCGGTTGCGGTGTAGAACGCCGGAATACCTGCGCCCCCTGCGCGAAGCCGCTCAGCCAGCGTTCCCTGAGGGGTGAACTCCACCTCGATTTCTCCTTCGAGGTACTGGCGGGCAAACTCCTTGTTCTCGCCGACGTAGGAGGCCACTACCTTTGCCACCTGTTTGTTCTCCAACAGAATGCCGAGCCCAGTACCGTCAATGCCCATGTTGTTGGACACGATGGTGAGGTCTTTTGCCCCGGAGTCGCGCACGCCTTCGATGAGGGTATATGGCACGCCACACAGGCCAAAGCCGCCAACTGCCAGGGTCATTCCATCAGTGACAAGGCCTGCGACAAGCTCTCGGCCGGTCTGATCAGTTGTTTTTGACATTGTTCTACACCCATCCCAGGATTCGCGGCGCCATCTCACGCATCTCGACCTTGCGGACCTTGCCCGACGCGGTCATCGGGAACTCCTCGACGACGTGGACGTAGCGCGGAATCTTGTGACGCGACAGCTTGCCGTGGGCAAAGGCCGCCACATCGTCAGCGGTGAAGTCTTCCACATCGTCGTGCAGAATTACCCATGCCATAATCTCTTCGCCGTACTTGTCATCCGGCACACCGATGACCTGCGCATCGACGACAGCCGGGTGGGTGAACAGGAACTCTTCAATTTCGCGCGGGTAGATGTTCTCACCGCCACGGATGAGCATGTCCTTAATACGTCCAGTGATGGACAGGTAGCCCTCGTCGTCAAGCACACCCAAGTCGCCGGTGTGCATCCAGCCGTCGGCGTCGATGGCCTCGGCGGTCTTTTCCGGGTGCTCCCAGTACTCCTTCATCACGGAGTAACCGCGAACGACAACCTCGCCCTGTTCGCCTCGTGGTAGGGTCTCGCCGGTTTCTTCACAGATGATGCGGGCTTCCAAGTGCGGCATAATCTGGCCGACGGTGTTGACGCGCTTTTCCAGCGGAGAATCTGCGCGGGTCTGGAAGGACACCGGCGAGGTCTCCGTCATGCCGTAACAGATGGCAATCTCGCGCATATTGAGTTTATCCATCACATCACGCATGGTCTTCGACGGGCACGAGGTACCTGCCATCACTCCTGTGCGCAGGAGCGACAGGTCGTAGGGGGATCCGTATTCCTCCTGATCATGAGCTTCTTCAAGCTCATTAATGAACATCGTCGGCACGCCGTAGAGGCTGGTGGCCTTGGCCGAGTGCACAGCCTTGAGTGTTTCACGCGCCTTAAACGACGGGGCCGGGATGACAATAGCGGCACCGTGAGTGAAGGCGGCGAAGGTGCCAATCACCATGCCGAAGGTATGGAAGAACGGCACCGGCACACAGATGCGGTCGGTCTCGGTGTAGCCCAACAGCTCACCGATGAAGTATCCATTGTTCAGCAGGTTGCGGTGCGTTAGCGTAGCGCCCTTGGGAAAGCCTGTCGTGCCCGAGGTGAACTGGATGTTGATCGGGTCATCCGGCTTCAGCTGAGAGGTGTACTCGCTCAGGTCGTCGATTTCGCTGTGCATGTGCTCGTACCATTCGGACGAACCGAAGTAAATGACCTTGTCCAAGCGCACACCGCGCTGCTTGGAGGCCTCAATCAGCATGGTTCGGTAATCGGAGTCCTTGTAGCGGCGAGCGGCAAACACCATACGCACACCTGCCTTTTCCAGCACGTAGTTCAGCTCGTGCTGGCGGTAAGCCGGGTTGATGTTGACCAGCACCAGGCCGATGTGGTGGCAGGCGTACTGCACCACGGTCCACTCCCAGCGGTTGGTGGACCAAATGCCGATGCGGTCTCCTGGACGGTAGCCCTCCCGGATGAAAGCGCTGGCCAGGCGCAGAACTCGGTTGTAGAAACGCTCAAAGGTAAAGGAGACATCCGCGTAGACGTCAACGACGGCGTCGCGGGAAGGAAATTTCTCCACAATCGCACGCAGGTTCTCACCGAGGGTCTCATCGCGAAGTGGAGCGGCACCTTGCTCGACACCGGCGCCGAACACGTGGCTCATCTTGTTGCCATCGGCATCGACAACATCCTTGCCGTATGGTGCCGGCACAGTGGTGAAGCCCTCCGGCAGCTTCGAAGGATCAGCAGTGCGCTGTTCTGCGTGGTTCTTCAATGTCGCGGTCATGGGGAGATCTCCTTGGTTTAAGTGACTCCGCAGAGTGCGGAGTGTGTGAGAGGAAAATGTGTTCTTTAGGGGGATAAATCAGTGGTCGTTACCGGCCGTGGGACTAACCTGTTACAGCAGCTCGCCGAGCAATGGCTTCTGCTTGACGGAAGAGCGGCGCATCCACCATCTGGCCGTCAAAGCTGAAGGCACCGGTGTTCTCTTCCGCTTCCGCCAAGAGCCGACGCGCCCAGTCAATCTCCTCGTCGCTGGGGCGGTAAGCCTGGCGGATTGTCGGGACCTGACCGGGGTGGATACAGACGGTGGCGGCAAATCCCAAGGCAGCGGCATCTGCTGCCTCCGCAGCTAGCCCATTCGCGTCGGAGATATTGACGTAGATGGAATCCAGACTGGCCTTACCGTGCGCCGCTGCCGCCAGGTGAACGTGGCTGCGGGTATGTACCGCCACACTGCGGTAGCTACCCGCATGAATACGGCCCGGCGCGAGTGCAGCCTCTGCTTCGCTAAAGCGTGATGACGTCCCCGCCAATCCCGCCACCAGGTCCTCTGCGCCCCAGAACAGTGCAACGACACCATCGGCCTGCGCCAGCTCTTCGGCGCGCATGACCCCAAGCGGAGTTTCAATAAGGGCAATGACCTGGGTCTGCTCCCCCAGTGCCGCTACCAACTCATCCACTTGCTGAGCCGAGGAAGCCTTGGGCAGCATCACCTGGCGGAAAGCGGTGCCACGCAGCATGTCAATATCCGCTGCGTAGTCCTCAACCTCCGGTGGATTGACACGCACAATCGTGCGGGTCGGGTCGAGGTCACAGGAGGCGATAGCCTCGCGGGCAGCCTCACGGTTTTCTGCGCGACAGCCGTCCTCCAGGTCCAGAATCACCATGTCGGCACGGTCAGCAGCTTTAGCGAATCGTTCCGGCCTGTCGGCCGGCGCAAACAGAATTGCAGGGCCCAGCGGCTGCCAGGAGTTATGCGTAGACATGGGCCACTCACTTCCCCGCTGAAGCTGCGTTCTCGGAGCCGTCGTCAAGCGAAGTCGGTGCGCATTGGACGAGCGTGGACCGGACGGCGCGGCAGACGATCGTGCCGTCCTGATTGCGACCGATGTGCTCGAGCTCGACAATGCCTTGGTTGGGGCGAGACTTGGACCGACGCTTGTTACGGCAGACGGTCTCTGCATACAGGGTGTCGCCGTGGAACATCGGTGCGGGAAACGCCACTTCGGTGAAGCCGAGGTTGGCGACGATGGTGCCGAGCGTCAGCTGCCCGACGGACAGCCCGACAACCGTCGACAGCGTCCACATGGAGTTGACCAGACGCTCGCCGCCGAATCCCGGCTGCTGGCTCGACCAGTGCGCATCCAGATGCAGTGGCTGGGTGTTCATGGTCAGCGTCGTGAAGAGGACGTCATCGGTTTCAGTGACGGTGCGCCCCGGACGGTGCAGGTAACGCGCGCCGACCTCGTACTCTTCGAACCACAGTCCGCGCTGGACGACGTCGTGGGTGACTTCGGTTGCGTTGTTGTCAGCCATTTTTACAGCCCCAATCCGCGCGCGATCAGCATGAGCTGCACTTCGGTGGTGCCCTCGCCGATCTCCAGGATCTTGGAGTCGCGGTAGTGGCGTGCCACGCGGTACTCGTTCATGAACCCGTAGCCGCCGAAAATCTGCGTCGCGTCGCGCGCGTTGTCCATCGCAGCCTCGGAGGCAATCATCTTGGCGATGTACGCTTCACGACGGAAATCTGCGCCCGCAGCCATCTTTGCGGCTGCGTCATACCACGCCATCCGTGCGGCATGCGCACGCGCTTCCATACGGGCAATCTTGAAGGAAACAGCCTGGTACTCGCCGATTGCACGGCCCATGGAGTGACGTTCCTTGGCGTGGCGAACCGACTCATCAACACAACCCTGCGCAGCACCGGTGGCAAGCGCTGCGATTGCGACACGCCCCTCGGCCAAGATGGACAGGAAGTTAGCGAAGCCGCGACCACGGGTGCCCAGCAGGTTCTCCTGCGGGACGCGAACATCGGTGAAGGTCAGTGGGTGGGTGTCGGAGGCATTCCAACCGACCTTGTCGTAAGCCGGTTCCGCGACAAAGCCCTCCGTGCCACTCGGCACGATGATGGTAGAAATCTCCTTCTTGCCATCTTCCTTCTGGCCGGTGACTGCGGTGACAGTAACCAGCGAAGTAATATCCGTGCCGGAGTTGGTGATGAACTGCTTGGCGCCGTTGATGACGAAATCATCGCCGTCTTCACGGGCTGTGGTGCGGGTGGCGCCGGCGTCGGAGCCTGCATCCGGCTCGGTGAGACCAAAGCCAGCGAGCTTCTTACCAGCAGTCAGCTCGGGCAGGTAGGTCTCCTTCTGCTTGTCATTGCCGAAATGGAAGATTGGCATGGCTCCCAAACCAACGCCAGCTTCCAGGGTGATAGCGACCGACTGATCGACTTTAGCTAGCTCCTCCAGGGCGATACCGAAGGACAGGTAGTCACCGCCCATGCCACCGACTTCCTCAGGGAATGGCAGACCGAACAGGCCCATTTCTCCCATCTGCGAGACAATCTCGTACGGGAAGGTGTGGTTGCGGTCATGCTCGGCGGAAACCGGATCGACAACTTCGTTGGCAAATTCGCGAACTACTTTCTGCAGTTCCACGTATTCGTCGTCGAGGATGGCGGTTGCAATCTTGGTGCTTTCGGACATGATGAGTGCTCCTTAAAGATTTTGTAAGTGTGGGACCTGATTGGTGTGGGACCTGATTGGTGCGTTTTGTGTGGGTTTTTATTCCTCGGCTTCGGCCACGGTGATGACGGCCAGCTGCTGGTCACCGGCGACCTGATCGCCCGGCGCGACGGTGAAGCTAACCTCACCTGCAATTTCGGCAGTGAGAGTGTGCTCCATCTTCATGGCCTCCATGACCAACAGAGCCTCACCAGCTTCCACGCGGGCTCCCTCCTCCACCGCCAGCGCGATAATCGCGCCGGGCATCGGAGCTTGGATAACCCCTGAACCACCGGCATCGGCTTCGGCGCCGGTGGTGACTACCTCGGTGCGGGGCAATACCCAGGTGCCGTGGGCACCGGCGACAACGTATTCTTCGTGGTTCGCTGACCCCGCGTTGTCGATGGTTTCGACCAGGAAGTGCTGTGCGACTCCGTCGCGGACGATGCGCAGATGTTCCCCGTCGCGGTAGACCGAAACTTTGTAATTTCGCGGTTCTGGAACGTCGCTCTCTTCGTTCTCCGCTTCCGCCGACAGACCTGCGACTACGTCACCGACAACGACGTCGGCACTCGACGGCGTGCCCACAATCGAGATCAGACGCGAGTCCTCCCCTGCCCCGAAGCGAATGCGCTGCGCGGCAGGCGCACTGGCACGCCAGCCATCCGGGGTCAGCCACGGTGAGTCGGTGGCCTCTTCAAAGCGGGTTGTCAGCCAGTCCATCGCAGCGGCGAGGTAGACATCGTCCGGTGTTTCGGAAGTGGCGAAGCCTTCCGCCACGCGGTCGAGCAGACCGGTATCAAGATCGCCGGCGCGAACCTCGGGGACGTTCAGCAGGTAGCGGCAAAAATCGATATTGACTCCGACACCTGCGACAACGGTGTCTCCCAGCGCTCGGTCTAACCGCTCGAGCGCCTGCTCACGGTTTTCACCGTAGGAGATGATTTTCATCAACATCGGGTCATAGAGGGATGAGACCTCGGAACCGTCGACAATGCCGGAATCCACCCGGATTCCCGCCCCGCTCGGCTCGACGACACGTGTGACCGTGCCACCGGTGGGCAGGAATCCCGCCGCCGGGTCTTCGGCATACACGCGAGCTTCAATCGAGTGACCGGTGAGAGTTACATCTTCCTGAGCAACCGGCAGTGGGCGTCCCGAGGCAATGTCAACCTGCAGCGCCACCAGATCCAGGCCGGTGACCTGCTCAGTCACGGGATGCTCAACCTGCAGGCGCGTATTCATCTCCATGAAGAAGAACGACGACGGGTCCTTCGCCGGCACAATGAACTCCACCGTGCCCGCGCCGACGTAGCCAACCGAGCGTGCCGCGTCACAGGCCGCTTCACCAATTGCGCTCCGCGTTTCCTCATCCAGCAGAGGGCTCGGCGCTTCCTCGATGACCTTCTGATGGCGACGCTGCAGCGAGCACTCACGCTCGCCCAAGTGGATTACATTGCCGTGTTTATCTGCGAGAATCTGCACCTCGATATGCCGCGGGGTGTCGACGAAGTGCTCGATGAACAGGGAGTCATCGCCGAAGGCACCCGCCGCTTCACGACGAGCTGTTGCGAGTGCCGCCGGCAGGTCAGCAGCATTTTCCACGCGGTGCATCCCCTTGCCGCCACCGCCTGCCGACGGCTTAATCAGTACCGGAAAGCCAATCGATGGGGCTGCCTCAATGAGGTCCTCGTCGCTAAGCCCGGGGCGAGAAAGACCCGGCACGGTGGGAACATCACGGGCTTCGACGGCAGCGCGGGCGGAGATTTTGTCACCCATGGTGTTGATGGCGCTGGCCGGTGGGCCAATGAATTCAATACCTGCTTCCTCACAGGCGGTCGCGAAGTCTGCGTTTTCAGACAGAAAGCCGTAACCGGGGTGGATTCCGTCTGCGTCGCAGCGGTGAGCGGCATCGATGATCTTGTCGATAACCAGGTAGGAGTCGCGTGCCGGAGATGGGCCAATGTGGATGGCCATATCCGCCATGCGGACGTGAGGGGCGTCGGCATCGGCATCCGAGTAAACCGCGACGGAGCGAATTCCGTTGTCACGAAGGGTTCGAATAATGCGGCAGGCAATCTCCCCGCGGTTTGCGACCAATACGGTACTCAGGCTGCCGCCAGCTGCGTGGGGCTGCGTGTTGTGCGCTGTCATGTGCCCTGTGTTTCCTTTCCAGAAAATGCGGTGTCGAGAGTTTTTAGCTGGTTATTACATGCGGAAGACGCCGAAGCCCTGTTCATCCAGGGGCGCGCCACTTGCCACATCGAGGGCCATGCCAAGAATTCGGCGGGTATCTGCGGGATCGATGACACCGTCATCCCACAGGCGAGCCGATGAGTAATAGCAGTGCGACTGGCGCTCAAACTGCTCGCGGATCGGAGCTTCAAACTCCTCCTGCTCTTCCTGCGACCAGCTCTCACCTGAGCGTTCAATCTGGTTGCGACGAACCGTCGACAGCGTCATCGCCGCCTGTGGACCGCCCATGACGGAAATGCGAGCATTCGGCCACATCCAGAGGAAGCGCGGCGAATATGCGCGACCGCACATGGAGTAGTTGCCGGCGCCGAAGGCACCACCGATGACTACGGTGAACTTGGGCACGCGGGTGGTAGCCACGGCGTTGACCATCTTGGCGCCGTGCTTTGCGATACCGCCGGCCTCGTATTCGCGACCAACCATGAAGCCCGTGGTGTTCTGCAGGAATACCAGTGGGATGCCGCGCTGATCACACAGCTCGATGAAGTGCGCGCCCTTCTGCGCAGATTCCGCGAAGAGAATGCCGTTGTTGGCGATAATGCCGACGCGGTGGCCGTGGATGCGGGCGAAAGCAGTGACCAGGGTCGTACCAAATTCGGCCTTAAACTCCTGGTATTGACCTCCATCCACAATAATTTCAATAACCTCGTGAACGTCGTAAGGCACTTTGGCATCGACGGGGACGACATCGTAAAGATCGGTCTGGTTGCGAGTCGGCGAGACGGTGGATTCTGTGTCCCACGGAACTTCCGGGTCCTTGGGGAGCGTTGCGACGATATCGCGGACACGACGCAGTGCGTCGGCATCGTTAACCGCGAGGTGGTCAGTAACGCCGGAGGTCTTGGAGTGCAGTTCGCCGCCACCGAGTTCCTCTGGTATGACATCTTCACCAGTTGCAGCCTTAACCAGTGGCGGGCCTGCCAGGAAGATGGTGCCCTGGTTTTTCACAATGACCGCTTCATCGCTCATCGCCGGCACATAGGCGCCACCGGCGGTACAGGATCCCATCACGGCGGCAATCTGCGGAATCCCGCGAGCGGAAAGGTTGGCCTGGTTGTAGAAAATGCGACCGAAATGATCGCGATCAGGGAAAACTTCATCCTGGTTGAGAAGCATGGCCCCGCCGGAGTCGACCAGGTAAATGCACGGCAAGTGGTTAAGGCTGGCAATCTCCTGTGCGCGCAGGTGCTTCTTGACAGTCAACGGGTAGTACGTTCCGCCGGAAACGGTTGCGTCATTGGCTACAACCAGGCAGCGACGACCTTCGATGATGCCAATGCCGGCGATGACGCCAGCAGCCGGAACCTTGCCGCCATACATTTCGTGGGCCGCTAGCGGTGCGACCTCAAGGAAAGGGCTGCCGGGGTCAAGCAGTTGGTTGATGCGCTGACGTGGCAGCAGCTTACCGCGGGAAATATGGCGAGCACGGGCACGTTCGGAACCACCGCGTGCTGTTGTGCTAAGCAGCTCTTTGAGCTCTGCGACGAGCTCTTCGTGGCGCTGTCGGTTGGTCAATGCTGGAGCGTGAGTCATGGGCGAAATACTTTCCGTTAATGACTATTAACTTTCTTGACGAAAAGATTAATGTGACCCCAGTCACCTCACAACAAATTTTGTTTCTTAGACCACACTTTCACCCCCGGAAGTCTTTTATGCAGCTTGAAATACACACCTCTCCCCGAGGTCACAACATGTTTCCAATAGAGATTTATGTTTCTCCTAGAAATTTATTTCGGGGGGTAAATCCACTCTGATAAGACCGACCGCGCCACACAACAAAGCCGCCTGACCCCACACTGCTGCGAGCAGTGAGGCCAGACGGCAGAAAAATGAATGCAGATTATTGGTTGTTAATCCCCAGAGCAGCGAGGGCCATCTCAAAGGTATTTTCCCTTGTCGCCTCAGGCCCTGCCCACTTGAGCACGTGTCGGGAAGAGTTGATTAACCCAGCGGTGAGCTGAACTCTAAGCTGCGCATCATCGGAGGTGAGTTCAGGCTGCAGTTCACGCAGAGCGTCCACCCATAAGACCATGTACAGACGCTGCAAGGAACGCACTTTTGCGCTCTGCTCTGGCGCCAAATTTCCGCCTTCGCGTTCTTGGACACGAATGCGATCAGGCTCTGTTACAGCAAAATGCACGTGATGCGCGAGAAGCCCCCGAAGCGTCTCCTCCGCAGTCCAATCATTGCCCTTCGCCTGATCAAGGACTGCACGCGCACCATCGACGAGTCGGATAGAAATATCAATCAGGATCTGAGCCAACAGCTCCTCCTTGCCGCTGAAGTAGCGGTAAAGAGCTGGGCCGGAAATGCCAACAGCAGAGCCGACATCCTCCAACCGAGTCTGATGAAACCCTCGGTCGGCAATAATCGCGGCAGCAGCGGAGAGAATTTCTGCTTCTCGACGCCGTCGTGCTTCGGCTCTACGTGACATAAACTCTTATGTTAAACGTGTTTGAGCGGTTGCGTATGCATAATTCTCACCAGTGCCTGCCCCCAGCATGTGTCCGCATAATCCACCGCTCAGCAACAGATACGCATCCTCGCCCACAGGTCCCCACACGTCCAGGTAGAGAAAAACCGCCGAGGTGACAGTTAGCACCTCGGCGGTTAGCCCTTAGCCTGTGAAGGAATTAGTGGAAGAAGTGGCGAGTACCTGTCATGTACATGGTGACGCCAGCTTCCTTGGCAGCAGCGATGACCTCTTCGTCACGGATGGAGCCACCTGGCTGGACAACTGCCTTCACACCGGCATCAATCAGGACCTGCAGGCCGTCAGCGAACGGGAAGAAGGCATCGGACGCAGCGTAGGCCCCCTGAGTACGGTTTTCTCCGTCGGCAAGCGTATTTGCGCGCTCAACGGCGAGCTTTGCGGAGTCCACGCGGTTGACCTGGCCCATGCCGACGCCGACGGTGGCGTTGTTCTTGGACAGCAGGATGGCGTTGGACTTCACAGCGCGGACGGAGCGCCATGCAAACTCGAGCTCAGCCAGCTCTTCAGCATTCAATGCCTCGCCGGTGGCCAGCTCCCAGTTCTCCGGCTTATCACCCTCTGCCTGGTAAGTATCCGGATCCTGGGTGAGCAGACCACCCGAGATGAACTTGTTCTCGGTGGTCGGTGCTTCGTACTCGGCGACGAGAATACGCAGATTCTTCTTGGCCTTCAGCACCTCAACGGCACCGTCTTCGTAGGACGGAGCGACGATGACCTCGGTGAAGATGCCCTTGACCTGTTCGGCCATCTCAACGGAGACCTCGCGGTTGACGGCAATGACACCGCCGAATGCGGACATCGGGTCACATGCGTGAGCTGCGCGGTGAGCTGCGGCGATGGACTCATCCGAGACTGCGATGCCGCACGGGTTAGCGTGCTTGATGATTGCCACACACGGGCGCTCGTGATCCCAGGCGGCACGCCATGCGGCGTCGGCATCCTGGTAGTTGTTGTACGACATCTCCTTGCCGTTCAGCTGCTTGGCGTTTGCCAGCCCCTTGGTACCAATGCGGGTCAGAGTTGCCGACTGGTGAGAGTTCTCGCCGTAGCGCAGCGGAGTCGGAGTGGATCCCTCAGCGCCACCGAGCTGCTCAACAAACCAATTAGACACAGCTGCGTCGTAATCAGCGGTGTGCAGGAATGCGTCGCGAGCGAACTCACGGCGCTGCTCGAGGGTGAAGCCGCCTTCCTTCACGGCGGCAGCGACATCGCCGTAACGAGCCGGGTCGACGACGATGGCAACCGACGGGTGGTTCTTCGCCGCAGCGCGAACCATCGACGGGCCTCCAATGTCGATCTGCTCCACGCATTCGTCGTAGGAAGCGCCCGAGGCAACGGTCTCCCGGAACGGGTACAGGTTAACGACAACGAGCTGGAAAGCCTCCACACCGAGCTCCTTCAGCTGAGCCAGGTGGTCTTCCTTGCGGGTATCAGCCAGAATGCCGGCGTGAACACGCGGGTGCAGCGTCTTCACGCGGCCCTCGAGGCACTCCGGGAAACCAGTGAGATCCTCAACCGGGGTCACAGGCACGCCAGCTGCAGCAATCTTGCCAGCCGTGGAACCGGTGGAAACGATTTCCACGCCAGCCTCGTGCAGGTCGCGAGCCAGCTCCTCGAGCCCAGTCTTGTCGTAGACGCTAATCAGAGCGCGCTTGATCGGTTTACGCTGCGTGTTGTCGTTGGTCATTTCAGATAAGCCTTTCGTCCGTCACGCTCAATTCCGTGATCGGCAATCGAGTGCAATACATCAACCAGGAGTCGGCGTTCGACAACCTTGATTCGTTCGTGCAGGGTCTCCACCGTGTCGTCGTCCTCGACGGCCACTGGCTGCTGCGCCAGAATCGGCCCGGTGTCCACTCCATTATCAACAATATGCACGGTCGTGCCGGTGACCTTCACCCCATAGTCAAGTGCATCCGGTACCGCACGCGCCCCTGGGAAGGACGGCAGCAGCGCTGGGTGCGTATTAATGATGCGATTGCTGTAGACCTCCACAAATGATGGCCCCAGAATGCGCATGAAACCCGCCGAGACAACGATATCCGGCGAAAAAATGTTCACGGCCTCTAAAACACGAATATCCCAACCTTCTCGGTCCTTCTTTGCCTCAGCATCGAAAGGCACCCGAAAAGTTGGGATATTGAGGTTTTGAGCCCTCTCCAGCGCCGGACAATCCTTGTCCGAACCAACCGCGACAATCTGAACCTTTTCAGCGTCCAACAGTTCCAGCATCGACTGCAAAAGGGAGCCCAGGCCAGAGGCCAGGACTACGATGCGGAGCTGCTTGCTGGAGGAATTATTGTGCGAAATTTCTGCGACGGGCTGTGCTTCAGTCACGGCGTTTAGCTTACCCAGCCCGGCAGAGACCCCAAATTCCGCTCCCCCTAAGTTGGCTTAGCTCTTTTCGCTTGACGACGGTTCCCCATCGCCACCCTCCTCTGAGTCGTCGGTGTCCTCATCGGATTCACCCTCATCGGTCGCATCTACTTCGCCCGATGCTTCTCCGCCTGCGGCGCTTTCTGAATCCTCTTCAGAGTCGTCCGATTCCTCAGCGTCTTCTGAAGTGTCTTCAGACTCAGCACCGGACTCTGATTCCTCCTCTGTGTCGGACTCGGCTTCGTCTTCGGAGGTCGCTTCATCTTCGGAGGTCGCTACGACTTCCCCGTCGACAATCTCCTCCGACTCCTCCGAACCGCTCCCGTCATTGTCGGACTTATCGGCGTCGCCGGCATCCTCAGCCTCAGCATGACCGTTTCCATCTCCCGCAGGCTTCGGCGGGAACTTTTCTGCGGCCACTTCCGAGACTCCCTTGTCCCTACCAAGTGACGGCACACCGGTCATCGCAACAACCACGATGGCCCCCGGAACAACCAGCCACATCGAGCCGAGCAGTCCAGTCAGCCACCAGGAGGCACCGGCCCACCCAAAGATGCCAACCTCACCGCCGAGCAGCCAAGCCAGCCCCATGAGGAAGATGATCGACCACACGGCAGCGAGAACGACGACCAGGTAGGGCTGCTTCGGTGCAGATTTCTTCAGGAATGCCACGACGCGCCAAGCCGCAACGGCTGGCGGTAGCACAATCAGCACTCCGAAAGCCCAGTGCACCAGCGACTGAGGCATGGCAGCCAAAATCGGCAGCGGTGGCAGCTGAGCCGGGTGCACTGCGAACAGCCCAGCCTCCGCTGGCCCAAACGTCGATTTTCCGCCCACCAGCACACCGACAGCACCGAAGGCCACATTTGGCAGGTACAGCAGCGAGAGGCCGCTGACCGCAACACTTTCACCGACGGTATCCGTGATTGCAAATGTCTCTGCCAGCAACTCTCGATGCCAAATCAGCGAAACGAGTGTCACCACAACACCGGCCAGCCACAGCCATGCCACGTAGCTGCCCGCCAGACGGGCCGACCCGAGCAACCACTCCGGCAGCTTCCGGCGCAGCAGTAGTGCACGCAGCAACCGCTGCCCCATTCCCAGCACCAAGGCCACGAGATTTACAAGCAGCGCGGCTGCAATCGCAAGGCCGAAACTGGGGGTCTGAACGCGGGGAAACACCTTCGACGCGTCGTAAAGCATGAGCCACGCGATGATGGTGAGAACAATGGGCGTGCCCAGATACGCGCCGACCAACGCGCGGACATCCTTGATGCTGATGCGGTCAGCGACTTCGCGGCGTACACGCCAGGCGATGAACAACACCATCAGCACCGCGGGCAGTGCTGGTGTGAGCCCCAGCGTCGTGCCGTTAAAACGGAACGGCGCGAGGTTAAAGATCATCCACATCGACGCGATACTCGCTGGAAGCGGAGACATTCCAGCGCCACTGACGATGACGCCAATCAGAGCTACCGAGATGATGAACAGCAATACGACGCCGTAAGAACCGGCAACAGACAGCCCAAACCGGCGTGTACGAGGCGAGTTAATGAAACGACGGAACCCCGAGGGGCGCCCCTTGCGTGACGACGTTCCGGAGCCCCCCGCTTTCATTGTCGTCGTGGCTCCTCGATTGCTGTCGGCACCGACGCTGCGCGCACCGCCAGTCCGACCGGCCTGCGTGTTCTGCCATGCGCGGGCAGTGCGCTCACTGTGCTCACTGCGGACGCTACGGGAACCACCGCCGCTGCCACCGGCACCGGTGCGGCTTCGCCGATTTCGATCGCTACCGGAGGAACCTCTCCGCGAATCCGCGCCTTTCACAGTGACATCGTCCTTCCCGCGTCTAATCATTGACAGCTGATTGCCCACCTATATAGATAGGGTGCCACGCAAGGGTGCGTCACAGCCATGGCCATATAGTGCCATACATACAACGCCTCTTTGTTTAGGCATTGCAGAGTCTAATTTGAAGGTACGGATCCCAGGACGGACGGTATCCGTTGAGTCCGATCTCCTCCGCTGTCCCCCCAAAGTGGCTTCGCCGTTGGTTTCCATTTGTCAACGTCGATGGGTTACCTTTTGTCACCCCCGCTACCACACCCTTAGTTCACCCGGAAACTACTTGCCGACCTCCCTACCCGCCCCCTCGATTAAGGGGCATCCGCCATAAATCCCCTGGCAACACACCGGTTGCGCTTCACCGGATCCGCGATACAAGACAACAGCCCCACGGTCACAGCACGGCTCTATTGAACTGAAACTGACAAATTAGTGAACAAGTTCTCTAAATATGAGTTGCTTGCCCTATATCGAACCGTTATTATCGCAGAAGTTAGATAACAGTTGGGTTACAAAGAGTTTCGTTGGCAGGGAGATTGAAGTGACGTTTTTCAATGCTCGTCGCGGAGGCGGAAAGCACCGCAAGGTAGAGGTTTCCGCAACTTCTCGCGCAGCACTGGTCGCGCTGTCCGCATCGACGATCGCTTCTTCCAACGCGGTCGCCCACGCAGCTGAGACCGAGAATAAGGCTCCGGAGAACTCAGCTTCGACTCAGACCCGCGCTGCTCAGCCGAAGAACAATGCTCCGATGGTGCTGGCCTCCAGCTCCTTCAATCCGAGCACTAACCTCAGCGACCACCTCGCTACGGCGTTGCAGTACAACCAGGAGCGCGTTGCTCGCGACCAGGCTGCCCGCGCTCCGAAGCTCTCCATCCCGACTGTGGGACTGCTGACCTCACCGTTCGGTCCACGCTGGGGAACCTTCCACTACGGTGTCGACCTGGCTAACGTCACCAACACCCCAATCATGTCCGTCATGGACGGCACTGTTATCGATGCAGGCCCGGCTCAGGGCTACGGCCAGTGGATTCGCGTTCGCCATGACGACGGCTCTGTTTCCGTCTACGGCCACATTGAGTCCATCTACGTCGCTGTCGGCGAAGCTGTCCGAGCTGGCCAGGTCATCGCCGGTATGGGTAACCGCGGCTTCTCCACCGGTACGCACCTCCACTTCGAGATTCACCCGGATGGCACCACCCCGGTCGACCCGGTGACCTGGTTCATCCAGCGTGGTCTGAACCTGAACTAATCAGGTATCGGCACAGGCACGAGCAGGCCTGGCCGCTCTGCGAAGGCCCTACTTGTGCACCGGCCCCTGTTTGACCGTGACTGAAAGCCTCGTCTGATCAATTTTTCAGAAACCGGCATCGCCGCCGGTACTGGGGCTTTACCCTTGACACATGGCAGAGACTCAAACATTCCGCATGTGGAAGAAGTTGGCTCCGACTCCGGTCGTCGGCAAGCGTCTATTTTCCTTAACCGCCGCATTGACGGCGCCATATTTCCGCACAATCTGCCCCAAGCTAGAGACGATGCAGCCTGGACTGGCGGTAGCGCGCATGCCCGCTTGGTGGGGCGTGCGTAATCACATTAAGTCCGTGCATGCGATTGCTGCGTGTAACCTCGCTGAATTCGCGATGGGCATGCTCTGTGAGGCCAGCGTACCGACAACGCATCGCTGGGTGCCAAAGGGCATGACGACGAACTACAAGCGCATCTCCGTTGGTGGCCTGACGGCTGTGGCCAAGGCTGAGTTGCCGGACTTCTCCACCATCACACCGGAGACTGGTGGGGTAGATTTTCCCGTCCACATTGTGCTGACCGATGCCAACGGCACCGAAGTGCAAGATGCCACCATCAACTGCTGGGTGACGGCGAAGAAGCCTAAGTAGCCTCCACGCGATAGTGGCACGTGCACGGCCGCGGGTAGGGACGGCCAGTCGGGCGGTGGTGGATTTTTACAACTTCTCCATGGGCACGCCGCCGATAAGCATCATGCGGACCTTACCTGCGGATCCAAAGTCAATCATCGCAGTTGCCCGGGGCGCGGCCCCTTGGACCTCAAGCACAGTGCCTAAGCCGTACTTGTCGTGAACAACCTTGTCACCGGGCTCTAGGTGCAAGACCTGATTCTTCTTTCGGGATGGCGCACCAGAGTTAGAGGATCCACCAGAGCCGAAGCCCGAGCTGGAACCGAAGCCCGACGAGGCACCATGGCCACGACCAAACGCGCTGCCCGCGCCGTAGCCACCAGAACCAAAACCACCAGAACCGGCGCCCCAGCTGCGAGCCGGAGCCTCGCGCAGCCAATCGATCAGGTCGCTTGGGACTTCCCCCAGGAAACGTGAAGGCGGATTATTCTGCGGCGAACCCCACGAGGACCGAGTCACAGCGCGCGTGAGATACAGCTGCTTGCGAGCTCGGGTAATACCCACATAGGCCAGACGTCGCTCTTCAGCCAGCTCCTTCGGATCGCCCAGGGCGCGCAGGTGCGGGAACAGTCCGTCTTCCCAGCCAATGAGAAATACCACCGGAAACTCCAGGCCCTTAGCCGTATGTAGCGTCATCAACGTCACTACACCGGTGTCATCATCCGGAATCTGATCCGCATCGGCCACCAGAGAAACTCGCTCGAGGAATGCCTGCAGACTTCCCGGTTCCGCTTCCCCATCGTTGTCGAAGTCGGCCGCGAAATCACGCGCGAGGTCATTCGCGATTCCAGATTCCACCTCGGACTCGCCACTAGTATCAGCACCGCTTTCAGCATCAGCTGCAGCGCCAGAGCCTTCATTTACATCAGCGCTAATATCCACCGACGACATCATCCGCGCCTCTGCAGAGAACTCCCGCGCAACGCTGACGAGCTCATTGAGGTTGTCCAGGCGCGTGGCATCTTGCGGATCATTGGAGCGCTCGAGCTCCGACTTGTACCCACTGCGATCAATAATCGCGTTGACCAAATCACCGATATCGGCCAGTTCACCGGATGCCATATCCGCCGCCAAGCCATCAATCATCTCGACGAACGCCGCCATCGCGTTTCGACTCCGCGCCGCCACCGCCGGAACCTTACCCTCCGCTACGGCACGTAGCGCCGTGCCGAACGAGCACCTCTCGTCCTCGGCATAGAGCGACACATGAGCCACCGCACGGTCACCGATTCCGCGGCGCGGCGTATTGATAATGCGACGCAGCGAAACATCATCGTCGAAGTTCTCAATAACGCGCAGGTAGGCGACAATATCGCGTACTTCCTTACGCTCATAGAACCTGGTGCCACCAACGACCGTGTACGGCACGCCCATACGAATGAAGACATCCTCTAGCGCACGGGAGGAATTATTGGTGCGGTAGAAAATCGCCACATCTGAATACGAGTACGGCCCGTAGTCAACCAATTGCTCAATCTCGTTAGCGATAAACCGAGCCTCATCGTGCTCATTGTCCGCCACGTAGCCCTTGATCTTGCCGCCCTCACCGAGATCGGTCCACAGCTTCTTCTCCCGGCGGTTCTCATTGCGCGCAATCAACGCATTGGCCGCCGACAGAATCGTCTGCGTCGAGCGATAGTTTTGCTCCAGCAGAATCGACGTGACCTCCGGATAGTCCTTCTCAAACTCCTCAATATTGCGAATAGTCGCACCACGGAAGGCATAAATGGACTGGTCCGAATCGCCCACCACACACAGCTCACTCGGAGGCACATCTCCACCGGGCTTGCCGACGAGCGTCGAGACCAAAACATACTGCGCATGGTTGGTGTCCTGGTACTCGTCCACCAACACATGCCGGAAACGGCGACGGTAATACTCTGCAACCTGCGGGTGATTGGTGAAAATCCGAACGACCTCACCGATTAGATCGTCAAAGTCCACGGCATTAGCCGCCCGTAGCCTGGTCTGGTACTCCAGGTAAACCCGTGCAACGACATCATCAAAAGGATTGCGCGTCGTCGACGCGTCCGCGAGGGCCTTCTCTGGGTCAATCAACTCATTCTTGAGATTGGAGATACGCGACGAGAGCACGCGGCCGGTGAACTTCTTGGCATCCAGGTCCATGTCCTTAGCGATCATGGACAGCAAACGCCGGGAGTCGTCCGAATCATAAATAGAGAAATTGGAATTAAGCCCCGGTACTAGCGCATGCTGCATGCGCAGTATGCGCACACACATGGAGTGGAACGTGGACACCCACATACGCCGCGCCTGGTCACCGACCAGTCCCGCCACACGCTCGCGCATCTCGGCTGCGGCCTTATTGGTAAAGGTAATAGCCAAAATTTGGCTTGGCAGGACCCCACGCGCACCGATCAGGTATGCAATCCTGCGCGTCAGCACAGATGTCTTTCCTGAACCCGCTCCAGCCACAATCAACAGTGGTGAACCAATGTGCTCCACTGCTTGGCGCTGCTGCGGATTAAGCCCCTCTAGCAGCGACTCTGAATCAAAACTGGGCTCGAAGCCACCGCCAAAACCGCCGCCAAAGCTGGCAGCGTCACTCGGTGCGCTATTGCTACCAGCGCTGGCGAAGTGGCCGAACCCACCACGGCCAGGCGTAGCACCGCCCGCCTCGCCGTGGTTCGAACCAGCATGGCTATCGCCACTACGTCCATCGTCAGCATTGAAGGACCCGAACAGCATTCCAGTTTCATTTCCCATGATGGCTACTACAGTAGCCGAGCCCCCGGATTGGACTGTTCGATTCCTTTGGCACAATAAGAACTATGAGCGAAAACCCTGCGGACACTCCCGCCGCACACACCGACAACACCGACGGCGCCGAGCACAGCCAGCAGGCGGCGGCAGTGTCCCCTTTTGAAGTCCGCACCCCCACCGGTACCGATGACCCGTTGAGCTCCGCGGAGATCGAACAGTACCGCAAGGAAATCAACCGCCTTGACGGGCTGATTATCGATGCCATTCAACGCCGCACCGCAATCAGTAAGGCCGTCGGCAAAACCCGCCTGGGATCTGGCGGCACGCGTCTCGTGCACGGCCGAGAGGTGCAGATCATCAACGAGTTCCGCGACGCACTTGGCCCAGAGGGCCCGGCAATCGCGTCGGCTCTGCTGCGCATGGGACGCGGTCGCCTGGGCTAACCCTCGCCAGCTACCTGTCCGGCTAGCCTTCCAGGGAAATCAGCTTTTCCTCTAGGAACTCATCGATACCGGTGAAACCACCCTCACGTCCAAGGCCGGACTGCTTGACACCACCGAACGGCGCCGACGGGTCCGACAGCGAGCCCTTATTGACCGCAACCATGCCGGACTCCAACGTCTCTGCCGCACCAAGTGCCTTGGTCAGGTTCTCACTGAACACATACGCCGCCAGACCAAAGATGGTGTCATTTGCCTGCTCAATCGCGTGCTCATCGTCCGTGAAGGTCGTCACCGCAACCACCGGACCGAAAATCTCTTCTCGGACAATATCCGCATCCTCGGGCACATCAGTCAGAACTGTGGGCTCGAAGAAGTAGCCGTCGGAAAGCGCGCCGCCGAGATCTGGGATCTTGCCGCCACACTCTACTTTCGCACCGCGCTTGACCGCATCGTCAACCAGATCACGAACCTTTTCCTGTTGATCACGCAGCGCGAGTGGCCCAAGGTCCGTCGCCGGATCGGTACCCTCGCCCAACTTCAGCTCCGCAAAACGCTTGACGACGCCCTCGACGAACGCATCCTTCTTGGATTCATGAACAATAAAGCGGTTCGGCGCGATACACACCTGGCCGCCATTGCGGAGCTTGGCGTCACTGACTGCCTGCACAGCCTTATCAACATCACCATCAGAGAGAATGACAAACGGAGCATTCCCGCCGAGCTCAAGGGAAACTTTCATCGAAGTTTCCGCGGCCTTCGCAGCGAGCATCTGGCCAACTTCGGTGGAACCGGTGAAGGTGAACTTGCGCAGGCGGTCATCGGAAAGCAGGGCAGAAACGTTGGCTGAGTGCCCTGTTGGCAGGACGGAAATCACGCCTGCGGGAACACCGGCCTCGATTAGTAGTTTGCCCAGGTAGAGCATGGTCAGCGGAGTTTTGGACGCGGGCTTAATAATGACCGGGCAGCCGGCGGCGAGTGCCGGGGCGATCTTGCGGGTACCCATAGCCAGCGGGAAATTCCACGGCGTAATAGCCAAAACCGGACCGACCGGCTGCTTAATCACCGCGACGCGCGAGGTTCCGCTCGGAGAAATTCGGTAATCGCCGGAGATACGTACGGCCTCCTCAGCGAACCAACGAAAAAACTCGCCACCGTAGCCGACCTCAGCCTTGGAATCCGGCAACGCACGGCCCATCTCCAGAGACTGCAGCTGGGCCAACTTGTCTGCATCCCGACGGATGAGTTCAAAAGCGCGGTAAAGAATCTCGCTGCGCTTGCGGGGCGGGGTTACCTTCCACTCCTTCTGAGCTGCGACGGCGTCGTCAAGCGCCTGCCTGGCGTCCTCCTCTGTGGCGTAAGCGACCTGGACCAGCGGCTTATCTGTCGCGGGGTTAACGACATCGAAGGTCTCACCATTCGACGCGGGACGGAACTCACCGCCGAGGAGAAGGCCTGTGGGGACATCTTTGAGGATGTTGTCGTAATCAGGAGTGAAATCAGTCATATTTTCCAGGGTAGGTGCCTTTGCTGAAGCGGGCTAGGGACTCGTAGGTGGCGGATAGTCGACGGATGGTCGGCGCATAGGCGAAGCAAAGGCACCGCGGAATCGAGCTGCCAGCAGATTGTGGTCACGCCTGGTCACATCCTGCTGCCCGGCGAGAGCGCCAAAACGTAACTAGTCTGGGGAGGTATAAAGTGCATTTCGTCAAAAATCACCTGGGAGCAGGAATGACCGTAGATATCACCGCAACCGAACAGTGGGCTCAGCTGGCTAAGCGCGTGGACAATGTTCGCGCCACCTCGCTGCGTGAACTTTTCGCCAATGAAGATGGCCGCACTGAGAAGCTGACTTTCGATGCGGGCACTCTCCACGTTGACCTTTCCAAGAACTTGATGTGCCTCGACGGTTTTGCCGAGCTGGTTGAGCTCGCTCGCGCCGCTGGCATCGAAGAAGCACGCGAGAAGATGTTCCGCGGTGACAAGATCAACACCACTGAAAACCGCTCCGTGCTGCACACAGCGCTGCGCCTGCCAGCAGAGGAAAATCTGACCGTCGGCGACCAGGATGTTGCTGCCGACGTGCATGAGGTGCTCGGCCGCATGCGCGACTTTGCTCGCAGCCTCCGCAGTGGAGACTGGCTGGGATACACGGGTCACACTATTAAGACTGTGGTCAACATCGGTATCGGTGGCTCCGACTTGGGCCCGGCAATGGTGACCAAGGCGCTGCGCACCTATGCCACTGCCGGCATTGATGCCCGCTTTGTCTCTAACGTTGACCCGTCTGATTTGCAGGCGGTTCTGGATGAGGTCGATCCGGAGTCCACGCTGTTTATCGTCGCTTCCAAGACCTTCACCACGCAGGAGACGCTCTCCAACGCTCACGCAGCTCGCCGCTGGCTTATTCAGCAGCTGGGTAGCGAAGAAGCCGTCGCCAAGCACTTCGTTGCCGTTTCCACGAATGCCGAAAAGGTCGCCGAATTCGGCATCGACACTGAGAACATGTTTGGCTTCTGGGACTGGGTCGGCGGCCGCTACTCCGTCGACTCCGCCATCGGCCTGTCCATCATGGCCGTCGTTGGTCCGATGGACTTCATGCGCTTCCTGCAGGGCTTCCGCGCAATGGATGAGCACTTCCTCAACGCTCCGCTGGAGCAGAACGTGCCAGTGCTGATGGGCATGCTGAACGTCTGGTACTCAAACTTCCTCGACGCTCAGTCGCATGCCGTGCTGCCCTACTCTGAAGACCTCTCCCGGTTCCCGGCGTACCTTCAACAGCTCACCATGGAATCGAACGGTAAATCCGTGCGTACCGACGGCAAGAGGGTGGACTACAACACCGGAGAAATCTTCTGGGGTGAGCCGGGAACGAACGGCCAGCACGCTTTCTTCCAGCTCCTTCACCAGGGAACTCGCCTGGTTCCGGCTGACTTCATCGGCTTTGCCCGTCCACGCCAGGATCTGCCGACGGCATCCGGCGAAGGTTCTATGCACGACCTGCTGATGAGTAACTTCTTCGCACAGACCAAGGTGCTGGCCTTCGGTAAGACCGCGGATGAAATCCGCGCAGAGGGCATTGCCGAGGAGCTCGTGGAGCACAAGGTCATGCCGGGCAACCGCCCGACCACGACCATCATGGCCGAGGAACTGACCCCGGACGCAGTAGGTGCACTGATTGCACTCTACGAGCACATCACTTTCGTCGAGGGCATTGTCTGGGGTCTGAACTCCTTCGACCAGTGGGGCGTGGAGCTGGGCAAGCAGCAGGCTGGCGACCTACTGCCTGCTGTCACCGGTGAAGTTGCACCGGATTCAGGCGATGCTTCCACCGATGCGCTGCTGACCTGGTACCGCGACAAGCGCTAACGGCTCTTAGACAGCTTGCCTAAATAGCTAAAAGTCCGCCCTCGGCTTGAACTGATTCTCGCTGCGGGCGGACTTTTGTTATTCGTATCCCTCTAAATCTTCACCACGTAACCGTCAGCGCGGTAGCCCTTAACAATCTCCTTGCCAAATGGGAAGCAGGTCACCGGAATCATCTTGACATTGGCCACCGCCAGTGGAATTCCAACAATGGTGACTGCCTGCGCCGCCGCAGTCATGATGTGACCGATGGCCAGCCACAGACCAGCGATGAGGAACCAGATTACATTCATCACACCGGCGCTAACGGCACCGACCGCGCCCCGACCGGAACGCTCCACCACGGAGCGTCCAAACGGCCACAGTGCATAAGAAGCCATGCGGAACGAGGCCACACCAGCGGGAATTGTGACAATCAAAATACAGGCAAGAACGCCGAAGAAAATGTAGCCCAAAGCAAGCCACAGGCCACCGAACAACAGCCAAATGATATTCAGCAAGGTCTTCATGCCACTTAAGTGTAGTCAGGATGCGTAGTGGGCACCTGGAGCTAGCAAGGCTCGACTATCACCTACACGAAGTCATGCAAAAACCCACGAGGCCACCCGGCTGCCACGAGAATATGCCGCGGCATCCCGTCGTAAAGCGGGGTTGGGAAAAAGCTAATAGTATCTAAGTCATGTCTGCCTACATTGAAGATGATGTTCTTGCCTATCGACTTGCCGTGGGCGCCAGTGAAATTCTCAAGGGTGTCCGCAACGTAGGCCTGCTGCGTGGCCGCATTCTGGGAGATGCCGGCGACGCACTGGCACAGGAGTGGATTGCCCGCGTACTGGAGCAGCACCGTCCGGACGACGGACTGCTGTCGGAGGAAGCCGCGGATAACCGTGAGCGCCTGGACTCAAAGCGGGTGTGGATTATTGACCCACTCGATGGCACGCGTGAGTTCGCTTCGGGCCGCCAGGACTGGGCAGTTCATGTCGCTCTGGTAGAGGACGGTCAGCCGACCCACGCTGCTGTTGGTCTGCCGGATCACGGCCAGGTTTTCCACACGGGTGAGGCCAAGGCTGTCCAGGGGCCGCGTGCGGGCAAGATTGTCGTATCGCGTACTCGCCCACCGGCTGTGGCGAAGTACGTCGCTGACAAGCTGGGCATGGAGCTGGTAGAGATGGGCTCCGCTGGTGCGAAGGCAATGCACGTACTGCTCGGTGACTACGACGCCTACATCCACGACGGTGGTCAGTACGAGTGGGATTCGGCAGCGCCGGTTGGTGTCGCTAAGTCCGCCGGTTTGCATGTCAGCCGCCTAGACGGCTCCGCGCCGACCTACAATAATGTCGATACTTTCCTGCCGGATATGCTGTTCTGCCGACCGGACCTGTCGGAGGAGATTCTGGCAGCGGTGAAGGAATTCAAGAATCAAGAGCAGAAGTAGGTAAGCTAGGGCGGCTATGACCGACTCCACTGACATCACAACACAGGCTCATCAGGGCATTCAGACTCCGTACGAGGATTTGCTGCGCGAAATTCTCGCTGACGGAGCAGCGAAATCAGACCGCACTGGTACGGGCACTCGCTCAGTGTTCGGCCGCCAGCTGCGCTTTGATCTGAGCGAGGGCTTCCCGCTGATCACCACTAAAAAGGTGCACCTGAAGTCCATCGTGTACGAGCTGCTGTGGTTCCTCCGCGGCGATTCAAACGTCCGGTGGCTCCAGGACCGCGGAGTGACTATTTGGGATGAGTGGGCAGACAACAACGGCGACCTCGGCCCGGTCTATGGCGTGCAGTGGCGCTCCTGGCCCACTCCGGATGGGCACCACATCGACCAGATTGCACAGGCGCTGGAGACTTTGAAGTCCAACCCGGATAGCCGCCGCAACATCGTCAGCGCATGGAATGTCTCCGAGATTTCCAATATGGCGCTGCCGCCATGCCATCTGCTGTTCCAGTTCTACGTCGCAGATGGCAAGCTCAGCTGCCAGCTCTACCAGCGCAGCGCGGACATGTTCCTGGGCGTGCCATTTAACATCGCTTCCTATGCACTGTTGACGCACATGATGGCGCAGCAGGCGGGCTTGGACGTTGGTGAGTTCATCTGGACCGGTGGTGATTGCCACATCTACGACAACCACATTGAACAGTGCGAACTGCAGGTCTCCCGTGAGCCACGCCCCTACCCCACGCTGAAGCTTCGGAAGGCCGACAGCATTTTCGACTACGCTTACGAGGACATCGAGGTCATCGGCTACGACCCGCATCCTCTGATTCGCGGTCAGGTGGCTGTCTAAGTCAGCGAAAGGTGAGTGTCGACATGAACGAGTCCACCGCTTCCACCAGCGCAAAGCCCCCGTTTGTAGGGATGATTTGGGCGCAGTCTCGGGCCGGCATTATCGGCGACGGCGCGACTATGCCCTGGCATCTGCCTGAAGATCTTCAGCATTTCAAAACAACGACGATGGGCGCACCAGTCATCATGGGGCGTCGCACGTGGGACTCGCTGAATCCCAAGTTCCGTCCACTCCCGGGTCGTCGAAACATCGTCCTTTCGCGCTCCGTGTCCGATTTCCCCGGCGCTGAATCCGCAGCCAGCCTCGAAGCGGCACTCGCAGCCGTCGCCGACGAGCCCGCAGCATGGATTATCGGGGGCGGACGTGTCTATCGCGATGCACTTTCGCTTGCCGACGAATGCGTGGTCACCGACATTGATACTGATGTCAATGTCCCGGTACCGGTCATGGCTCCCGACCTCTACGACTGGGTTCGTGTCGAGGATGGCCCGTGGCAGACGTCAACGACCGGCCTACGCTACCGCTTCTGCACGTGGCGGCGTCTAGAGGATTAGCTTCCTTTAAAAGCCTCGGAAGGAAAGCCTCCGAAGAGCATCTGGGAAGGGTGCCGAGCAAGGCTCTGAGGTGGGGCTACTGCCCGGCGGACGTATTGCGCAATGGAATATCGGCCTTGGTCCGCGCGTTGGACTAAGTATGACTGATGTGAAGACTCCACAGACCACCGAACACGTGACCATTTACGCTGCGGCCTGGTGCCCTTTCTGCCAGAACCTCATTGCTGGCCTGAAGGAAAACGGCACTCCGTTTGAGGCTTGGGACGTCGAAAAGCACGACGACCTTTCGAAGTGGGTTGAGTCCGTCAATGACGGCAACCGCGTTGTGCCGACTGTGCTGTACTCCGATGGCGAGCACGCCACGAATCCGTCTGTGGAGGAAGTCACCGCTAAGTACGCTGAACTCTCCAGCAAGTAAGCGCAGCATAAGCGCATCGGTACGTTCTTATTGCACAGCCAAAAAGCCGAGCCCCACTTTCGGGGCTCGGCTTGTTTTAATTACGAGTGCGGCCGGTCATGTTGCCAGTCGCGATACCAGCATTAGTCCAGATCGTCGTGTGCCATCAGCTGACGAGCAGCCTCAGTAATCGAGCCAGACAGCGACGGGTAGACAGAGAAGGAGCTTGCCAGGTCATCGACGGTGAGCTGGTTGGAGACACACACAGCAATTGGCAGAATCAGCTCCGAGGCGGTCGGAGCGACCACCACACCACCGATAATCATGCCGGAATTCTTACGGCAGAACAGCTTGACGAAGCCGTGGCGCAGCGAGCGCATCTTCGCACGCGGGTTACCTGCCAGCGGGAAAACCTCAACACGAGCGGAGACCTCACCGGACTCAATCTGAGCCTGGGAGACACCAACAGTCGCAATCTCCGGGCGGGTGAACACTGCCGAGGAAACGGTGCGCAGGCGAATTGGCGAAACACCTTCACCGAGGGCGTGGTACATCGCAATACGACCCTGCATAGCTGCAACGGAAGCCAGCGGGAACAAGTCGGTGCAGTCACCGGCAGCGTAGATACCCGGCACGTTGGTGCGGGAAACACGGTCAACGTGAATGTGGCCAGACGGGGTCATTTTCACACCACTTGCGTCCAGACCCATATCCGCAGTGTTCGGAATCGATCCGACGGTCATCAACGCGTGGGAGCCGAAGACCTCACGGCCGTCGGAAGTGACGACGCGAACGCCGCCGTCCTCAGTGCGTTCGACAAGATCACAGCGGGCGTTCTTCACAACGTCCACACCGCGCTCCAGCAGGACCTCCTCCAGGGCATCTGCAGCGTCAGCATCCTCGTGCGGCAGGATGCGGTCACGCGAAGCGACCATGGTGACCTTCACACCCAACTCGGTAAACGAGGATACGAACTCAGCACCGGTAACACCAGAACCGACCACAATGAGGTGCTCCGGCAGCTCCTCCAGTTCGTAAACCTGACGCCAGGTCAAAATACGGTCACCATCAGGAATCGCACCCGGCAGAATACGTGGGGACGCACCGGTGCAGACCAGCACCAGGTCGGCTTCAAGAGTGACCTCGCCGCCCTCGAGCAAGTCGACGGTGACGTAGTGAGTTACACGGCCCGGGTCGTGGTCATCGAGACGACCGCGGCCCTGCAGCATCTTGATGCCCTCGCGCTCCATCTGTGCGCGAACATCGTCAGACTGCTGCTGCGCCAGGCGCTTAACGCGCTCGTTGACCGCAGTGAAGTCGATTTTACGCTGGGAGAAGTCCGGGCGAAGACCCATCTCGTCCGCACGGCGCATATCAGTACGAACGCCCGTCGCCGCGATGAAGGCCTTAGAGGGAACGCAATCCCACAGGACGGAAGAACCGCCCATCCCGGCATCCTCAACCACAGTGACTTCAGCACCGTACTTGGCGCCAACCAGCGCTGCTTCGTAGCCGGCTGGGCCGCCGCCAATGATTACGATCCTCTGTGCCACAAATCCTCCAAAGTTGCCGTGGATATCACAATGTAACTACCGCGGGAGGCATTTTCCCCGCTTTGCCCCAATAGTCTAACGGACAGTCATGGTTGACGGCGCGCCATCCTCATAGCGCGCGACAATGCCAGCGAAGAGTTTCACACCAACGCCCAGGCAACGCTCGTCCACGATTAGATCATCTCGGTGCAAATCGTGCTTGTCTCCACGACCGGACCAGCAGCCCAGACGAGCCATCGCACCCGGGACGTGCTCGAGGTACCAACCGAAGTCCTCGCCGCCGGACGACTGTGGGGCCTGAATGACAGCATTCTCGTCCACTCGTCGCACCGCTTCCGCAATCAGGGCGGTGCAGTATTCGTCGTTAAGCACAGGCGGCACGCCACGCTCGTAGTTGATGGTGCAATCGGCGCCGGTCGGAGCGAGGACCTGTTCAATCAGTTCACGCACCAGTGGATCGATGTCGCGCCAGGTCTTGATGTCCGCAGTGCGCAGGGTGCCACTGACGCTGCCTTCCGACGGAATCGCGTTGTGCGCGTACCCGGAGTGAACGGAGCCGAACGTCAGCACGGTGCCCGTACGAGGATCGACGCGTCGCGACAGCAAGCCCGGCAAATCTACAATCAATTTACCCAGCGCATAGACAACATCGGCCGTCATCTGCGGACGGGAGGTATGCCCGCCCGGACCATGCACCTGAATCTCCAGGGTGTCGGCTGCAGAGGTGATGGCACCTGTTCGAACGCCAACGTGACCGACACGTAACTTCGGCTCACAGTGGACGGCAAAAATACGCTCAACGCCATCGAGCGCACCGGCGGCAATAACTTCGGGCGCACCGCCAACCATGACTTCCTCTGCTGGTTGGAAAATGAAACGCAGCGGAGTAGGCAACGTGTGCTTCTCGTGGTACTCGGCCATAGCCAGTGCCGTCGCGAGTGTAATCGTGGTGTGAAAATCATGCCCGCAGGCGTGCATGACGCCATCGTTGGTGCTGGCAAACTCCAGCCCCGTGGTCTCTGTAATTGGAAGCGCGTCTATATCACCGCGGAAAGCGAGACGCCCCGGCAATTCACCTCCGGCTTCGCTACCGGCGAGTTCATCTTCACCAATGTCGACCATCAGGCCGGTGTTGGGAAATAGCACTGGTTTCAGCCCTGCAGCACGCAGCTTCTCCTCCACAAAAGCCGTGGTGGCGTGCTCCATGTGAGATAGCTCTGGGTGCGCATGAAGATGCCGCCGCCACTCAAGAATCTCGTTCGCGTGCTCGGCCCACCAGTGCTTAATAAACTCCTCAATCACAACTCTCCAGTGTAAGCGCTCCACCGGCAGGACGTAACAAGAGGCCTACCGACGACTGCGCCAGCGACAGCAGTGGCCGGCAAGCGTTTGAATATCAGCGCCAGACGTACACATGACCAGGAGCCACTTCTTTAACTTTAGCCTCTTCGATTATCAGATGTTTCACATTTTGAGGAAGTCTGCGATGATAATAGGCATGTCCGGCAATGGCACACCTAAGTCTCTCAGCATCCCCATCATCATCGTGGCCACAGCACTCGTGGTCGTCATCGGCATCGCCATCGGCCTGTCGCTGAACAATAGTGATGAGCCCCAGCGTCCGGAGGTCCCCTCCTCCTCGCAGCCGACGTCGCCCAGTTCGACACCGCCGTCCTCGACGAGTTCGACTTCTACGAGCAAGACGACCACCACGACGACAACTACATCGAAGTCCTCCGAGACGTCGTCAAGCACGCCGAGCACTTCGACATCTTCCTCGTCGTCGACGCCGAGCACCACTTCTTCATCATCCACGACGACGAGCTCCGAGCCGACATCAGCTCCGGAGGGACAGGACTTCGGCACTGGGCGCTCCGACTTGGACGGCCTGGGCTTCGTGGGCAGCTCCGCACGCTGCGACAGCGGCGACCGCGCCTTTGCTGTTGTCGCCGCTGAACAGGGAATTAAGGCTGCTGCTTGTGAGACACGCTCCGGCGAGAAGTACTACCGCTCGGATACACCACAGGGTTCCGGATCGATGGACATCATCGTCGATGAGGGCGACCGCGTTGTTGCACAAAACGGCTCGTACAAGTACCAGATGTCCCCCTCCGGAGTTCTTGTGACCAAGGACAACGAGGTCGTCAAAAAGTACGCCGCAGAAGCCTGGGGCACCGCCTAAAAGATCAGCTTAAAGATCAATGTTGCGGGGACCGTAGAGGCGGTCGCCCGCATCTCCCAGCCCCGGCACGATGTAGGCATCCTCGTTAAGATCCGGGTCCACCACAGTGGTGACAAGACGCACCGGGAAACCGGATTCCTTCAAGGCGTCGACACCCTGCTGTGCGGAAATGATGCACACGGCCGTGATGTTGTCCGCTCCGCGATCCGCCAACAGCTTCAGGGCATGCAGCAGTGAACCGCCGGTTGCCAGCATTGGGTCGACCAGGAAGACAGTGCGCCCGGACAGATCCTCCGGCAGCGCCTCGAGGTATGGCACCGGCTCATGGGTTTCCTCATTACGAGCCAGGCCAATAAAGCCCACCTGCGCATCCGGAATCATCGACAACGACGGATCAATCATGCCAAGCCCCGCACGAATGACGGGAACAATAATCGGCGGATCCTGCAGACGGTAACCCGGCGCGGTGGTGATTGGCGTCTGAACATCGAAGTTATCGACGGGCAGCTCCCGGCTTGCCTCGTAAATCAGCATTGCGCCCAGATCGGCGAGCGCCGCACGGAAGCCCGCGTTATCAGTGCGCGCGTCGCGCAGAATGGTCAAACGTGACTGTGCCAAGGGATGGTTGACAACGGTAATCTCCATGCCTTCCAAAATACATTGCTTTGCTTTTGCCGCTCTGGTGCCGGCATCGCAAGTTTCTGAAACCGCGTTCCCCAAAAAAGATGGAACCGAATCGGCCTTTTTCGCGCCTAACAATACGAGGGCTTTTTACTACGCCCCATTTGTGTAAGCCCGCTTACTACCAAATCCACTTACCACTCAGCCGCCGTCCGAACCCCGCTAGCCGTTCTGCCACAGCACTGAGTGTTTAACCACACGCGAATTTCCTAGAGAGGCCGTAAATCTTGTCCCGTCCATCACCGCACAGTCCCCACAGCCAATCATTTCTCTCTCCGGCCACTAGCGGGAATGACTCAGTCTTTACGCTGGTGCCAGAGCTTATTTCTGCCAATGCCGCGCGCCTTGACGCATTGTCGCAGCAGGACGGCGGCACTGCCTTGGACATCAGCGCACTGCACTCGCTTGGCGACGTCCCGTTTGCCGGCCCCTTCTGTCACGCTGCAGCCACTGCTCTACAGCACCAGCATGAGCATGTGGCTGAGCTGAATGAGTACGGCACCAGCGCTGCTCGTGCACTGAACGCTCTTGTCTCTGCGGTGTCCACTGCTGAAGATGCAGGCGCACATGCGTTGCAGTCCATCTCACCGAAAATGGGAGCCGTTGCAGCTCGCGGGATTGGCGGTGCGTGATGCTTCCCACCAATCTGCTTACGGAGGTCCCCAGCGCGATTGCACAACAGCTAAGTCCTGCCATCGCACCCGCACTGGCGGGACTTGCTGGGGCCGCAATCCCCGCCGCGAGTACTGCCTGGCGCTCAGTGGCAGATTCCGTTGACCGCAACTGGGGCGATGGTGCTGGTTCCGGGGCAGGAGCCGCGGGAACAAGCCTCAAACGGGCTGCAAATGCAGCAGCCGACTTGGAAGCTCGCGCCGGAACCATTGACAGTGACATTGCCAAGGGCCTAGCCGCAGTAATGTCAGCGGCCACTGATTTGGCCCGGATTGCCATGGATTTTGTTACTTCCGCCATGGGCTCGCTGACTGCGACGGCTGCGGGGCCCGCAGGTCTCGCCGCAACCGGTGCCAGCCTAGTCTCAGCGGCCAGTTCCGCGATCTCACAGGCCATTGCACGGCTCATGAAACTAGAACAAGAACTGCGACCTCTGGTGCAGTCGCTGATACAGCAGGCAAGCACCGCGGTGGACACCCCTGCCCCACCCCGTCCGACGCAGTTGGAGGCCCCAGCAACCACTCAAGCCGCCCTCGCTTCTACGTCTACGAACACCCCAGGATTGGCCAGCGCTACCGACGCTGCAGATGGTTCGGAGGCGTCGTCCGATTCGGGCGGCGCGCCGGTGCCTGCGGATGCGGGGGCTAGCGCGCCGACACCAGAAGCCCAAGCCGCGGTGAAGGCTGCACTCAGTGCCGTCGGAACGCCCTATGGTTGGGGCGGAAATACTCCGGGGCAGGCGCTCGATTGCTCAGGCTTGACGCACTGGGCCTACGGGCAAGCTGGTGTTGATATTCCCCGCACGGCAGAAGCACAGGCCGTCGGCCGACAGGTGAGCCAGGATGAACTGCTGCCTGGCGATCTTGCAGTGTGGGACGGCCATGTCGCCATGGTTATCGGCGACGGAAAGATGGTCGAAGCGGGCGATCCGGTACAGGTAAACCCCGTGCGTACAACCAACATCGGCATGCCGTTTAAGGGGTTCTACCGCCCGACCGGATAGTGCGGTGGGTATCTGCGTCGTAAAACTTCTAAGATAGGACTACGCAAACTTGCCACCCGTGGGGGCGCTGCAGGTATGACAATTTTTGAGTTCTAATAATCACCGACAAGCAGAAGGGCTGCGACGAAAACTATGGCCAGGAAAGGCATCGTTCCTATCGAACTCGAGCTGACCTCGGGCACCTTTTACACGTTGTGGGCTCCAAGCTGGCGTGAAGGTGGCTCCGAGTGGCAGGCTCTGCTCGGCCGCGGCGATGACATCTATTTGTTCTCATCTGCGGCAAAGCTCCTGGCTTTCCTTCAGTCGGATGCTCCTCACGACTTCACGCAGCACCCCAGCTGGCGCAACTTCAACCAGCAGCTACCGGGAGCGGCCATCGCGGCGCCACGCCACCGCTATGACCTGATTGGGCTGCCAGAAATTTTGGCCGGCCGGGCCGACTACGACCATGTTTCGCGCGCAGACCGCATTCTTGCCATCACTCGCTCGATTGGTGCGATTGCGGATCTCAATCCGATCAACCAGATGTTCGCCTCTCACTCTGTCCTGGCTGCCACGCAAAATGGTGCTGATCACTTCCAGGGCAATGGCGCCGCTCAGTGGTCGGCTATCGGCAATGTCATCTTGACCAACTGGGACAATTGCATTGACGCTATCGACGCCATCGGCGCAAATACTCCGAACATCGATGAAGAGTCTGAAACCACTGCTGCAGCCGCACTAAAGGAAGCAGAGGCCGCGGAGCGTGAGCGCCGTGAAGCCGCGGAGAAGAAGCGCGAAGAGGAAAAGAAGTCCGCAGAGGAGACCGTCGGCGATCCGTACGATCAGACGGTGTGGGCCAACGCTGGCATCGACCCGATCAAGATCTCCATCGCTGGCCGCACGCTCTACACCTTGCGTTGTTACATGGGGCGTCGCCCGCTATTCCTGGGCAGCGCCGGTGAGATTCACACGTTCTCGCAGCCACGCACGATGGTGCGTTGGCTGCTGGAGAACAAGCATCACGACATGTCGGCGCTGATGACGTGGGATGAAATCATCACTGCAGCCAACGCAGGTGAGCTAGAGGCCGTGGTGCACGAGGACAATGAGTACTCGTTTACCGGTCTGGCCGAGGATATTGAAAAGGGCCCGAACGCCGTGGACACCGCCCAGCTCGCCCGCGCGTACGAGCTACTCGCAGACGCCGCTGACTGGGCTGGTGATGATGCCGTGAACGAGGTACTGGCGGGCAATCAGCAGCTGCAGTGGCTGCTGAACTTCCTGCTGGACACCGGAGAGCTGTCCGAGCCAGTTCCGCCTTACGACGATGAGGCCAAGGGCTGGAGGCAGTTGGAGAAGGACTTGGCCGCTCGGTTTACGACCAAGATTTAGCTCCCACCCAGCAAAGCTGGCCGGCGCTGGCTAGTCCAGCGTCAGGTTCAGCTCATCTTCGGCACCGAAACCCGCACCGTTGACATCAGTTTCGATGTCCTCGTCGCTGTTGTCGATCAGCTGCAGGTAAGCGGGGTAAATAATGGTGTCCATGATGTGTTCGCGGGTCGGCAGATCCACGAATGCATTGTTTAGCGCATTCGAGGTCAGTTCGAACAGCTCGCTGTAGCCGTAGCCGAAGTTCTCCACCAGCTCCATGCACTCCCTGGTCATGGAAGTCGCACCAATCAGGCGGTTATCCGTGTTGACGGTGCAGGCGAAACTCATATCGTCGAGAAGCGAGAACGGGTGATCCGCAACGCTGTCACAGACACCCGTCTGAACGTTGGAGGTCGGGCAGATTTCCAGCGGAATCTGGCGGTCACGAATAGCGGAGGCAACCTCCTGACATTCGATGCCCTCGAGGGAAGCACCGAAGTCCTCGTAGATGCGCACACCGTGACCCAGGCGGCGAGCACCTTGCACGACAGCGTCCTGCAACGAATCCACACCGGCGTCTTCACCTGCGTGAATGGTGACCGGAATGAGGTTCTCCCGCAGCATAGTGAATGCTTCGGCGTGGTTAGCCGGCGGGAAGCCGTTTTCCGGTCCAGCGATGTCAAAACCGACAACGTACCCGTCGGAGTTCTTCCCGTAGTTGTCGATGACCAGCTGTGCGACTTCCTTGGAATTGTTATTCTGGCGCATCGCACAGACCAACAGACGTGCGGTGATGTGCTTTCCCTCAGCGGCAGCATGGGCTTCACCCTGCGCCAAGCCTTCGACCAGAGCGTCGATAACAGCCTGCATATCCAGGCCCTTTTCCAGATGGTTTTCCGGAGCGAGGCGCAGCTCAGCGTAGACAACGTTGTCGGCAGCCAAATCCTCAACGGCCTCACGCGCCACGCGCGTCAGCGACTCAGAGGTCTGCATGACGGCGCAGGTGTGCGCGAAGGCAGTCAGGTAGCTCGGCAACGAGCCAGAGTTGCCGGTGTCAATGAACCACTTCTCCAGTTCATCCGCGTCGGTGGTGGGCAGCTGATCGGTGTAACCGCAGTCCGCGGCCAGGTCGATAACGGTCTGCGGGCGCAGGCCGCCATCGAGGTGATCGTGAAGCAGTACCTTGGGCAGGCTGGCGACAACCTTGCGCATCTCATCGAGATTCGATGCCGAAGACTGTGTGTCCAGAGACTGAGCATCACTGTGCAAAGAATTAGTCATAATGGCTAGACTATCGGTACTGCGCCCTCCGCTTCTACTTCACTGCCGCGGAATCGTATTTCTGCTTTGCACAAAGGCTTTCTCTCCCCCGTTTCCCCCATCCACACACGAGAAATACGTCATTCCGAGTGGCGTTTTACTACCCTTATTTCATCATGTTTCCCTCTCGCCGCTACTCGTCTGTCGTTACGCTGCTAGCCACCAGCGCTTTGCTTCTGCCGAGCACTGCCCCCGCAGCCATGGCGCAGAGCACCTCGCTTACCGACGACACTCCGATTGTCGGCCCCGCACCTGACATCCGTGACACGGAGGGCTGCCCCTACAAGACCCTCCCACCAGCACCAGTGGACTCCTCGGAGGTTCCGGCTCCCGGCGAAACATCTCCCCCTCCACTTCCGGTTCCCCAAAAACCGACTGGAGGTAGCAAAATGTCCGCCTGCGGCATTGTCAGCGGTGAGGGGTTTGACGTCCCGAAAGACCTCTCCGCCTCTGCATGGACGGTGTTCGATTTGAAATCCGGCGATGTCCTTGCGGCGAAGGACCCGCACGGCCGCTACCGTCCGGCATCGATTATTAAGGTGTTGCTGGCGATGGAGGCGCTCGAGGATTTGAAACTCGACACCTCGGTTAAAGCGACATTCGAGGACGCGAACATGGAGGGCTCTCGTGTCGGCATCGTCGAGGACGTGAACTACTCGGTAGAAACGCTCCTGACTGGCCTGTTGCTCAACTCAGGCAACGACACCGGCCACGCGTTGGCCCGCGAACTTGGTGGCATGGATAAGACCACCGAAAAGGTCAACGCCCTGGCAAAGAAATTGGGGGCGACGGATACGCGAGTGGTCAACCCGACTGGTCTCGATGCCCCGGGCCAGATGACGTCGGCATACGACATGTCACTGTTCTTCCAGCACGCATTCAACAATGAGACCTATCGCAAGCTCTCGGCCACCCGCCTGGCCACCATCCCCGGAGACAAAGCTCTCGAGGTCGATGACTTCGAAATCGCCAACGACAATCAGCTGATTGCCCAGGACTATCCCGGCGCGCTTGGAGGCAAAACCGGTTTTACCGACGATGCCCGTCACACCTTCGCTGGGGTGGCTGAGCGCGACGGCCGTCGTCTCGGCGTCATCATCCTCGACGTCACTGTGGAGGATTCACCGCGCCCCTGGGAGCAGGCAGCATCGCTTCTCGACGCCGGCTTCGCGGCCCCGCAGGACAGCTCTGTCGGTGTCCTCGAAGCGGAAGCGACTGAGAATACGTTGGTAGAAAAATTGCCCGATATCCTGGACGACGAGTCAACAGGAACCGGGCTGAAAATTACTGTCAGCGCTGCCATCGTAGGTGTCATCGCATTGATTGCGATGGTCACCTACCGCTTCGGCAGACGCGATCGCGGCTAATTATTTCGAACCGAGCAGGCGGTTCAATCCGGACGGGTTGGCCGCTTCCGCACGGACGTTAATGACAGCAGGAGCAGGCGCATCCAGCTCCTCGTCGGCAAGCGCTTCTTCGGTCGTCGCGGTCCAGGCAGTGGCGTACATAGTGATGCGCCAGATGAGGTAGAAGACGACCATCAAACCGATGACCGGACCGAAAACTGCACCGGCCGGGTTCGACAGGGCGTTGGAGAAGAAAACGCTACCGAGCTGCTTGACAACCTCAAGGCCAATCGCACCGATAACCGCGCCCTTTGCCGCAGAGCGGAACGGGGCGCCCCCGCGTGGCAGGAAAGCGAGCATCCAGAAGAACAGCAGCCAGTTGGCGACGAGACCAATGGCGATGGCAATCAATCCTGCGATTATTGTGATTCCCGGGACATGGGCCAGACCAATCTTGTCCAGCAGGGACTGTGTCAGTCCGGAAGAGCCGGCCGCGGTGACAGCGAAGGTCAGCAGGATCATAACCAGCATGCCCAGCAGACGCAGCAGGTCGCGAACCTTTCCCATCACGAAGTTGCTAGCGCCCAGCGGGCGCTTCCACAGCTGTGTCACTGCGTTGGAGAGGTTGCTCATCCAACTAAGACCCGACCACAGGGTGGCAATGAAACCGACGGTGAAAACGCCACCGGCCTGATCGATCGCGCCTTCAATAATTGCGTTGATGGTGTCGCCCATTGACCCATCGATGGAGTCGGTGATAGCGGACTGGATTTGCTCAAGCAGCTGCTCATTGCCACGCAACACAAGCGCGAGGATGGCAAATGCCGTCATGATAAGGGGGAAAATCGACAGCACGGAGAAGTACGTGACAGCGGCGGCAAAAAAGTTGCCACCCTGCTCGGAGTAGCGCTCCTGCATCCGCATAACGTGATCGAACCACGCCCACTTTTCGCGGAGGCGGTCGATTGCGCCCGGTTCATCGGCGTGTACACGCTCGATGCCATAGCGGTCCGTTCTCTTCGGATCTTTTTGAGTAGAGGTTGCCATGTCCTCTACCTTAACGTGCCAGCTTTCGGTACGGAGACTGAAGCGCAGAGTCTACAGCTGAATTAACGGTTGGCAGCCTTCAGGAACCCGACGCGCTCGTACACATCTGCAAGTGTCTTGGCGGCAACTTCACGGGCGCGGTCAGCGCCTTCGGCCAGGATTCGTTCCAACTCACCGCGATCAGCCATGAGCTCCTCATAGCGAGCACGCAGTGGCGTGGTGAATGCCTCCAGCGCATCTGCGGTATCAGCCTTCAGCTGGCCGTAGCCTGCGCCTTCGTAGCCGGCAACGAGCTCGTCGACAGGCTTGTCGGTCAACGCCGACTGAATGACCAGCAGGTTGGATACGCCCGGCTTGTTCTCACGGTCGAAACGAATTTCGCCATCGTTGTCGGTAACGGCCGAGCGAATGCGCTTGGCAGAGACCTTTGGGTCGTCCAACAGATTAATAATGCCCTTCGGGTTTGCACCCGACTTGCTCATCTTTGAGGTCGGATCCTGCAAGTCATAAATCTTGGCGGAGCCTTCCATGATGTGCGGATCCGGCACCACGAAGGTTTTCTTGTAGCGGGAGTTGAAGCGCTGCGCCAGGTTACGCGTCAGCTCAAGGTGCTGGCGTTGGTCCTCGCCCACCGGCACCAGCTGTGGGCGGTAGAGCAGAATGTCGGCGGCCATCAGCATCGGGTACGCAAACAAGCCAGCGGAGGTGTGTTCCGCGCCCTGACGAGAGGACTTGTCCTTAAACTGCGTCATACGGCTGGCTTCACCAAAACCAGTCAAGCAGGTCAGCACCCATCCGAGCTCCGCGTGCTCGGGCACATGCGACTGCACGAACAGCACCGACTTCTCCGGATCAATACCAAGTGCAATCAGCTGTGCGGCACCTGCGATAGTGCGCTGACGCAGCTCCTTCGGATTCTGCTCGACAGTGATGGCGTGCAGGTCTGGAATGAAGTAGTAAGCGTCGAAGTCATCCTGCAGATTAATCCAGTTCTTCAATGCTCCCAGGTAGTTGCCCAGGTGGTAGGAATCTGCGGTCGGCTGAATGCCGGACAGAACGCGCTGCTTACGAGCACTCGGTGCAGGATTAGTTGCTTCAGGCCCCTTGCTTTCACTCATAGCCAATAAGTCTAGCGCGAGCTTCATAGTGGAGAGTCGGCGACGTACCCATTTCGACGACATCGCAGGCGTTACAGGAACGACAATCCTTAACATCCGGTCTTTAAATCGACGTCGACTACCGGGAAAGCGACTACCAAAAACTAGTCCTGACGGCCCTTGTACCCTTGCTCCACAACCATTCGATCGGATAGCAATTTAACGGTGCGCGCTGCAGCGGCTGGCGATTCCTCGGGGTACAGTGCGCGCACCAGCGTGACAGCCGGGCGGATGCCGTGTTCAGAGAGAACACGTCGAACGCGCTCGCGCTCCCCCTGGGTCAACTCCAGCGGCGCTACGGGAGGCCTGCGGGTGTAGGACACGACCATCACGACTCCCAGCAGAACAATGAGTCCGAGGGAAATCCACAGTGGCCACGCGTAGGCAAAAGACAGCACGATAAACGCAACGATGACACCGGAAGTCACAACCACCGGGACATTGACAGCAGTACCAGGATCGTTCTGCAGGCTCCGTGCGATGGCTTCCAAATCGGCCATCTGGTGCCGCTTGTTATCTCTCTCGCCGTTTTTCACTGTGAATGTCCTCTCCTTTCCGGGTCCGCACCGAGCTCGCTTCAAGTCTCGCGCAAATTCGCGCTTGGGCTTTACAGCAGCTGAAGTCCCATCAGTCCTTCTTCAAATCTTAGGCGCTCACGTCCCAAGTGCCGAACTAACCCACAGGTATTATTGGACTAATTCAATGCTCTTATCCGTCAGGAGTCCCATGCTCGCTGCCATTGCGGTTGCTGTCTTCATCTTGCTGGTCCCAGGCGCAGTTCTCGGTTGGGTCAGTGGGCTACGCCCCACGCTCGCGTTGGCATCTGCCGGTCCATTAATGCTGGGCGTGGCTGGTTTTTCCGCATGGTTGTCCCACGCGCTCGGGCTGGATTACACCTGGCTATTCGTGGTCGGCATGTGGGCATGGTTCTGTGCCATTGGCTATCTGGTGCGCAGATTCATCCCCCGCGCAACGCCAGAAGACGGCTTCGATTCCGGTGCTGTCACCGCGATGATTGTCGCCGGGGTCACGGTAGTCGGCTCGATGCGCGCCATGCTCGTGCTTAACGACGTCCCCGGCGGCTCCGGCGCTATCCGCGAAGCTTGGGACATGCTCTGGCATACCAACTTCCTCCGGTTCATTGACGAACACGCAATAGCCTCGCCCACCGCGGCCGGTGACCTGATGAATCAGGAGACCGGAGCCGAAATGTTTTACCCCACCGGCTGGCATGCTGTGGCGGGGCTGCTGCCCGGCTCGGTCTTCCTCGATTCCAACGTGTTTGCGTTCTTGGCGCCGGCGCTGCTTCTGCCCGCAGCAACTGCGGTGCTAGCCCGCACCGCAGTTGGTCCTAAGTGGGCGGCCTATGCCGGTCCCGCAGCTGCCGTCGCGACGCTGATGCTTCCGGAGATTTGGGTGGCTCTTTGGCGCACATCCTCCATGCCGTATCTGCTCGCGGTAGCCGCTTTGCCGATTGCTGCGGCTTTGACCATGCGGGGCTATATCGTCCCCGCTACGCTTGCCCTGGTCGGCACGTTTATCACCCACCCGGCCGGCGCAATTGCTGCCGTGCTCTTTGTTGGCTTGTGGTTGATCACCCAGCCGAGTGTCAGCGGCTTAGTGCGCACACTCATCATCGGGGCGCTCACGCTGGTGATGACTCTCCCGGCGGCATTGTCCGCGAGGGGGCAAGGCGAATCCGTTGCGGGCTTTACCGGCCAAATTGAGATTTCCCGCTCCGAATCGCTGTGGCGGACGCTTATCGGATTCTCCCGATATGCTGACGAGCCCATCTTTTCCCGGACCGTTCTGGTTCTTGTGCTCATCGGCCTGGTGGTGGCGCTTGTCTCTCGCCTGCCAGACAGCCCTTGGGCGCCGTGGCCGGCACTGGTTTTCGGGCTGCTCTTTGTGGTGTCCGATAGTGCGCAGTCCCGTTGGGCTGAGCCGTTCGGCACCTATCTGAAGTTTATTGGCACTTTCTTCTACGACATGCCGTATCGCATGCAGGCGGTTATGGGAATTCTGCGCGCAGTGCTGGTCGGCTACGCAGTCGCGGCTGTCGCTGTCGCGATTGCGGCTGCGGCGCAGTGGATCGTCGCAAAGCGAAATCAGCCGGTCAAGTCGTGGAATCCTGCGCTGGCGATGGGGCTCGTGGCGGCACTGGCGATTGTGCCTACAACCTGGGTGAGTGGGCCTGCTCAGCGCGATGCAATTCGTGCAAGTTTCGGAAGCACGTTTGTGACCGCTGCGGACATGGAAGCTATTGATTGGCTGTCCGAGCAGCCACATGCATTTGAGGGGCATATCCTCAATGACCGTCGTGACGGTTCTGCGTGGATGTACGCTATCGCTGGGCTGCCGACACTGTTCCGCCATTTCTCCTTCTCCGACAAAACTGCCGAGGCAAGCAAGAAGCTGCCGACAAACGTTGACTTGCTGGGCTCACATCCGGAATTCGATGCCATGGCGAAAAAACTGGGCGTGCATTACATCATTAGTTCCCCGCCGGGTGTGAACACGGATGGCACGGAGGCGCTGTCGATGCGTTCCTGGGCATGGCACGCGCCGGGGCTCACGCCTGTGTATCACGACAGTTCGGTGATGATTTTCGCGGTCAACAAGATGTTTTCACCTGAAGAGTTGCACGCTGTTGTCAACAGTTCCCCACACCGCCCGGCGCGCCCCAATCCGCTGTGGATGCCTCCGCGCCAGCCGATTATCCCCTCCCCCGACGAGGCTGTCGATCCGCTCGCCGGCGCGCACATCACTGTCGATTCCAGTCGCGCGGCCATCGGCGCTATCAACGCTGACCTGCCTCGCGCACTGCGTTTGAGTGAGGACGCCTCCGCTCACATCGACAGCATCGTGCAACGCGCCAGCGACAAGCTCCGTCAGCGCGGCGCAATCGTTGGCGCGCATTCGCTTGCCGACGACACGGAGAGCGCAGCCACCGTAATCGTCGGTCGCTCATCAGAGGGCCAGACCCTTTCTGGGGATAACATCGGCGATCGTGGTTTTTCGGTATCCGCTGTGGTGGAGTCCCTCGAGCCAAAGGACGATGACCCTGCTGACTGGCAGCTGGCGGCAGGTGTGCGTGACGGAATGGTGTTCCGAGGTTTCAATCCGCACAGCAGTTACAGCACAAACGGGGTTCCGACAGAGTTCCGGACCGGCCTGGCGCCGGCAGTGGCGGTGAACCAGAGTTCGCGGCCGCATGCCCCGACAGTGGCGCTATCGCTGGGAGCGGTGGGCGCTGAAAAACTCACCCGCGATTTGGCCGACCCCGCTATGCAGGACAAATGGGCCGACGCCATTGTTTACGGCATTGCCTCCATGTTGCGGCAGAACCGACATCTCGTAACCGCTCCTGAGCCGGAGTTGATCCAAGAGTTCGCTGGAGTCGGAGCATACTAGTCCGCGGCCTAGGTGCGTGCCGAGTTTAGGCGTACTCCACGATCACCGGCGCGTGGTCCGTCCAGCGAAGATCGTAGGCGGCAGGCTTATCCACCACCGAGCTGACGGCACGCTTGAGCATTGGTTCGGTTGCCGCCTGGTAGTCGATGCGCCAGCCGGCATCTGTATCGAACGCCTTACCGCGGTAGGTCCACCAGGACCAAGGGCCGTCGGCCTCTGGGTGAAGACGGCGAGTGACATCAAACCACACCGGATCTGCATTGGGCGCCGGGGCCTCCCACACGGAACCATCGGAGAAGGCACCGGATTCCAGCTCCTTGTCGCTGGCCTGAACCTGCGAATCCTGGGGAACCTCATCGGGCCAGCAGCCGAAGATCGAGTCCATCCAGGCGCGCTCCTGTGGCAGGAAGCCGCTCTTACGGCGGTTGGTCTTCCAGTTCTTCAAATCCTGTTCGCGGTGGCAGATGTTCCAGTCGCCGCCGATAACTGCGTGGTGACCGTCGCGCCCCTTGGCACCCAGTTCCGCCAGGTAATCAGAGAAGGCATCGAGGAAGCGGTACTTCTCATCCTGCTTCTCACTAAGCGCGGCACCGGACGGCAGGTAGAGGCTGGCAATCTGGACATCCGCATCCAGGCCGGTATCCGCTGCCGGGGCAACCCCACTGATAAACCGCCCGGATTCTTCGAACTCCTCCGAGCCGATGCCCACCTGGACGTCGTTAAGCGGAAAGCGCGAGAGAATGCCCACCCCGGCGCGCCCCTTGGCCCCCAGGTTTTCAGCGCCGACCCAATGCCATCCGGCATCGAAAGCGGGCGCGAGGGCCTTGCGTGCCTGGTCGTCGGTGGCGCGGACTTCCTGCAGCAAAACGACATCGGAACTGGTGTGCTTCAGCCACTCCAACAGTCCCAGGTTGGTTTCGCTGCGCTCCTTGACGGCGGCGCGAATGCCGTTGACATTGATTGTCGCGATTGTAAGGCTCATGCCCTCATACGTTACCTATGCGTGCGCTACGCCTTGTAGACCCCTAGCGCAGTTCGATGCGCTCGGACTTCTTCGCCTGTGAGCGGCGGTACAGAACAATGGTCGGCAGAGCGATGAAGATAGCCAGCATCGCCAACGTTGCGCCGCCCAAAGCCGGTGCGCGGTAGCCATAACCGGAAGCGATGACCCAACCACCGAGCGCGGCTCCGAATGCGTTGGCCATGTTCAATGCGGCCTGGTTGAGAGCTGCTGCCAGCGTCTGTGCGCGACCTGCGACATCCATCAGACGGGTCTGCAGATTCGGTACCAATACCGATCCCAGCAGACCGATAAGGAGGAAGTTGATCGTGCCCAGCACAGCATTCTGCGAGGTGAAGTAGAAGGCGCTGAGCATGATTACCATCAGCACCAGCGCAACCATGATGCCCCACTCCCCGATGCGGTCGGAGAGCCATCCGCCAATGTAGGTACCGACTACCATGCCGATGCCGTAGGCCATCAGCACAATCCAGATGTGGTTTTCGCTCATGCCCGCTTCGCGAGTCATGGTCCAAGTGATATAGGTGTAGACCGCGAACATTCCGCCGAAACCAACGGTGCCAATTGCGACGGTCAGCAGCACCTGCGGTGTCACCAGGGCGGAGAGCTCATCCATCGGACGCGTCTTCGGCATACGGTTCATATGCGGCACAGCGAACCACAGCGAAACAAGTGCAATCAGGCCGATGACCGCTACAAACGCGAAGGCGCTGCGCCAACCGTACATCTGCCCCAGCACCTGCGCGGCCGGCACACCAATCACAGTCGCCACCGACAGCCCCACGCCAGACAGGGCCACCATCTTTCCACGCTGCCCTGGCTTAGCCAGGGAGGCCGCCACCAGAGCAGCCACCGAGAAATACGCACCGTGCGGCAAACCGGCAATGAAGCGGGAGACCATGACAGCTTCGAAAGACCCCAGTGTGCCTGCCCATACCGTGGCACCATTGCCGATGGTAAATGCCGCCATCAGCAGCAGTAGCATGCGCCTGCGCGGAATCGAGCCGGTCAGCACGGTAATCAGCGGTGCGCCCACGACAACACCGAGGGCGTACATCGAAATCATGCGCCCCGCGGCGTCCTCATCGCGTCCGAACGCGTCAGCGATGTACGGCAGCAGGCCCATGGCCACAAATTCGGTAACTCCGATGCCGAATGCACCGACCGACAGAGCCACAATCACCAAGATTCGGCGTAGATCAGAGATGTCGTCCTGCACCGGAACAGGACGGCGATGCGAGCTAAACGCTCCCGCACGACGTGCACGCGGTTTGTGGTCGTCGCTGTGGGTTGTTACTTCGCTTGACGACGTCATTGCGACCGTCTCCTTTTCTCTTCTTACGCCAGTTGGTGGGCTCTCAGTTCCCCTCGATTTTCAACCCAAGGCGGGCTCGCAGAACCGCGAGGGGAGCCGAGAGGGAAAAATGAGACTCTACTCCGCAACACAAAAATTTCGCTATTCAATCGGTCTGTTCCCCGGGTATTTGTGCGCGGAATAACATCTACAGCCATTGGTGGTAGTCACTCACTCAAGTTCTTCTAATACATTTTGCAATCGGCATTGTTTGCCGAGGACTACCAATTCCCTCCGAGCGCCACGGACTTCCTACCATCGAGCGCTCCGGGTCTTCGATGCTGCCGTACTAGCTACCGAGTAAATTGTTGTAAAAGATATTTCGAACTGCAATACCGATAGGATCTTGAGCCGCTATGGGCGACCGCTATAACCTCTACGAGTCTCTGAAGCTGGATAGCGCAGCCAGCACCGAAGAGCTCCATGCAAACCTTTCTAGTCAGCTCTCTGAACTGCGGGATGCTGGCGTCTCGGAGTACTCCGGCGAGTTCCAGGAGAAGCTCACTGCGCTGCAAGTGCTTGGCGATGAGGGACGTCGTCGCGAATACGACGCTTTGCTGGCCGATGAGAACGCCACCATCACCATTGCGACGCTGCGCGGGCTGGCACATCGCCCGGTACCCACTGCGCAGGAATCCTCGTTCCAGACACAAGCCCAGCAAGCCCAGTCGCAGCCATCATCGGCACAGCAGAATCAACAAGCACAGTGGTCCGCCCCAACTCAAAACGGACCTGCGACGGTAACCACCACGGTGACCACGGATGTACCGCCACTGCCGGCAAACGCCACACTGCAGAACATGTGGCAGCGCATGCCGCTCATTCCCCGAATCACTACCGGCCTGGTCGGTTTTTCAACCTTGATTGGCATCATCACAGTTCTGTACGCAATCAAGCTCAGCATCCAGGGCGCCAGCAATCTCGGCAGCCTAGAGTCATCGTTGGGCGATTCTTGGGAGGGCATTGGTTACATGATGGGCGCTGCAGCCGCCCTCGTTCTCGTTCCAATCCTTTTACTGCTGGGAATGATGCTTGTCACGTTGACCGCATACTGGATTCATTCCTTCCTCCGCGGCGAAGACTCAACGGCACCAATCTTTTTCTGCGTCACCGTGGCACCGCTGGCGTTGGCTATGACCATCATCCCCCTCCTGTTCTTGAGCTCCTGGGTGGATGTAGTCCTCTTCCTCGCAGGTGCCATGCTGATCGCCGCTTGCGTTCTTATGTTCCTCAAGGACATGCGCGCATGGTTCCGCGGCCAGAAACTGGTCAGGACTACCCAGTCAGCCCCAGGGCAGGGATATGCTCCGCAGCACCTCCAGTCTCAGAACATTCAGGGCTACCAGTTCGGCCAGAACAATCCTCCGAACAATACGCAGAACTAACTAAGCTGCCCTGAACAACCGCGCCGGTGTGCACGACACCCAGCGCGGTTTTTTGTATTTGAGGTGCCTGGGCGCAGGGACCGTCGTAAAGCGAAAAATGGAATGGAAAGCGGCGAATAAGCGACAAATAATTGAAGTTTTCGTGACTTACCTCACATAATTGCGTTATTCATATCACTATCACTGTTTTTGCGCTATGCCCCGACACAACCCAAGATTCAAAACTGGGTTATCGTGGAACAAAACAGATAGGAGACATGAATTATGGCGACAATTATTTGGACCCGTACTGACGAAGCCCCTCTGCTGGCGAGCTACTCGCTGAAGCCCATCGTGGAGGCATTTGCAAGCCAGGCTGGTGTCAATGTTGAAACCCGCGACATCTCCCTCGCAGGCCGCATTCTGGCTCAGTTCCCGGAGCGCCTTTCGGACGAGCAGAAGGTAGAAGATGCGCTGGCAGCCCTGGGCAAGCTGGTCAAGGAGCCGGACGCCAACATCATCAAGCTGCCGAATATCTCTGCATCCGTCCCACAGATTAAGCGCGCTGTCGCAGAGCTGCAGGAAAAGGGCTACGACATTCCGAAGTACAAGTCGCAGCCGGAAGGCGAGGAAGAGACCGCCGACCGCGCAAAGTTCGACAAAGTCAAGGGCTCTGCCGTTAACCCGGTACTGCGTGAGGGCAACTCCGACCGCCGCGCTCCGGAGCCGGTGAAGAACTACGCCCGCAAGCACCCGCACCGCATGGGCGCTTGGTCCGCAGACTCCAAGACCAACGTCGCCACCATGGCCTCCAACGACTTCCGCCACAATGAGAAGTCCATTGTCATGCCGGAAGACGACAAGCTGACTTACCAGCTCGAGTCCAACGACGGCCAGATCATCACCCTGAAGAAGGACATGCCGGTCCTCAAGGGCGAGATTATTGACGGCACGGGCATGAACGTCCACATCCTGGACAACTTCCTCCGCGCTCAGATCCGTCGCGCAAAGCGCGAGAACATCCTGTTCTCCGTCCACCTGAAGGCCACCATGATGAAGGTCTCCGACCCGCTGATTTTCGGCGAGGTTGTCAAGGCCTTCCTGCCATCTGTTTTCCCAAAGTTCGAGTCCAAGCTGGCTGCTGCCAACCTGACTCCGGACTATGGCCTCGCCGCTATCCTCGACGGCCTGCACAAGCTTGACGACGCAACCGCTGCAGCCGTCAAGTCCGCGATTGAAAAGGACCTGAAGGAGGGCCCGGCCCTCTACATGGTGAACTCCGACAAGGGCATCACCAACCTCCACGTTCCGTCCGACGTCATCGTTGACGCCTCCATGCCTGCACTAATCCGCAACGGCGGCAAGGGCTGGGGCCCGAGCGGCGAAGAGAGCGACACTCTCGCTGTTATCCCGGACTCTTCCTACGCCGGCGTCTACCAGGCGGTTATCGACGATTGCCGCGCCAATGGCGCTTTCGACCCGGCAACCATGGGATCTGTCCCGAACGTCGGCCTGATGGCTCAGAAGGCTGAGGAATACGGCTCCCACGACAAGACTTTCCAGGTTCCGGTTGACGGTGTCCTGCAGGTCATCAACTCCGCTGGCGAGGTTCTGATTGAGCACCACGTCGCCGAGGGTGACATCTGGCGCTCCTGCCAGACCAAGGACGCCCCAATCCGCGACTGGGTGAAGCTAGCCGTTAACCGCGCTCGTATCACTGGTGACCCTGCAGTGTTCTGGCTGGACCCGCAGCGTGCGCACGACAACAACCTGATCAGCAAGGTCAACGAGTACCTGGCAGATCACGACACCGAGGGCCTGGATATCCGCATCATGGATCCGGTGTCCGCCACCAAGTTCTCCCTCGAGCGCATCCGCCGCGGCGAGAACACCATTTCCGTAACCGGTAACGTTCTGCGTGACTACCTCACCGACCTGTTCCCAATTATGGAGCTGGGTACCTCCGCTAAGATGCTGTCGGTCGTGCCGCTGATGGCCGGCGGCGGTCTGTTCGAGACCGGTGCAGGCGGTTCCGCCCCGAAGCACGTCCAGCAGGTTCAGGAAGAAAACCACCTGCGCTGGGATTCCCTGGGTGAGTTCCTGGCACTGGCCGAGTCTCTGCGCTACGCCGCTGAGGATGACGACGACCCACGTCCGCGCGTCCTGGCCGAGGCTCTGGACAAGGCAACCGCTACCCTGCTCGACGAGGGCAAGTCGCCGTCCCGCAAGGCTGGCGAGATCGACAACCGCGGCTCCCACTTCTACCTGGCTCTCTACTGGGCACAGGAGCTGGCCAAGCAGGACGAGAACTCCGAGCTGAAGGAAGCTTTCGCACCGGTCGCTAAGGCCCTCACGGAGAAGGAAGAGTCCATCACGAAGACCCTGATTGATGCTCAGGGTTCCGCAGCTGATCTCGGTGGCTACTTCCTGCTGGACGATGAGAAGACCTCCGCAGTTATGCGTCCGTCCGCTGAGTTCAACGAGATCATCGACGGTCTGAAGAAGTAGGACTAACTGCTTGCCCCTGGGTGGTCTGGCTGGTCTGGTTGGTCCAGGCTGGCCTTGGCCGACCTAGACTGCCCGCCGATTTCAGGCGATAGCCCCTCGCTCATGTTGCATTTGATGCACATGATGCGTGGGGCTTTTTCTGTGCCCTAACCTCCATAACGGCCTTGACAACTTCGAGCGCCCTTCGGCGGTCTCCGGTACTTTTCGCCCATCCCCAGCCCTCAGCTTGGCTCAACCCGACACTCGACACCGCAGCGCCCAATGCCCCGCCCCCCACAACTAATCACACCCCACGACTAATCAAACCAATCCGTACTAAGCGGGCTATAGCACTCTCGACACAGATACACACACCCTCTTACCTTGGGTTTTTCTAAAACTTTGCAATAGACAGCTTGGTTCACTATTGTTTGTAAGCAACGTTTTGAACAACCTCAAAAACCGCAAGGAAGTATCTGAAATGACCACCAAGTACGACAACAGCAACGCCGCCGACTGGGGCCTGTCCACTCGCGCTATTCACGCCGGCTTCGCTCCGGACGCACAGACCTCCGCGCGTAACCTGCCGATTTACAACACCTCCTCCTACGTCTTCGATTCCGCTGAGCACGCTGCCAACCGCTTCAACCTCTCGGATGCAGGCCCGATTTACTCCCGCCTGACCAACCCGACTGTGGATGCCGTCGAGCAGCGCATCGCCAGCCTTGAGGGTGGCGTCGCAGCCGTACTGTTCGCCTCCGGCCAGGCAGCTGAGACCGCTGCTGTTCTCACCCTGGCTCGTGCGGGCGACCACTTCGTCGTTTCGCCGCGCCTCTACGGTGGTACTGAGACCCTGTTCAAGGTCACCCTGCCGCGCCTTGGCATCGACTGCACTTTCGTCGAGAACCCGGATGACCCGGAGTCCTGGCAGGCAGCAGTTCAGGACAACACCGTCGGTTTCTACGGTGAATCCATCGCCAACCCGCAGATCGACATCCTGGACATTCCGGTTATCGCAGAGGTTGCACACCGCAACAACGTTCCGCTGATTGTCGACAACACGGTTCCGACCCCTGCCCTGCTGCGCCCGCTCGAGCACGGTGCTGACATCGTGGTTTCTTCCACCACCAAGTTCCTGACCGGTAACGGTTCCTCCCTCGGCGGTGTCATCGTCGATGGTGGCAAGTTCGACTGGACTCAGACCCGCAACGGCCGCTCTATCTTCCCGCACTTCACCGAGGCCGACGAGGCTTACCACGGCCTGAAGTTCGCCGACCTGGGCGCCCCGGCCTTCGCACTGCGCGCCCGCGCTGGCATTCTCCGCGACACTGGTGCTACTCCGGCTCCGTTCAACGCGTGGGTTCTGGCGCAGGGCCTCGACACCTTGTCTCTGCGCATCGAGCGCCACAATGAAAACGCCAAGGCTGTCGCCGAGTTCCTCGAGAACCACCCGCTGGTCGCCAAGGTCAACTACGCTGGCCTGCCGAGCTCCCCGTGGCACGAAACCCTGACCAAGCTGGGTCTCTCCGGCGCCAGCGGCGTGCTCTCCTTCGACTTGAAGGATGCCGACACCGCCAAGGCTTGGAAGTTCATTGACGCTCTGAAGCTGCACTCCAACGTCGCCAACATCGGTGATGTCCGCTCGCTGGTTGTCCACCCGGCCACCACCACTCACTCCCAGTCCGATGAGGAGGGTCTGACTCGCGCCGGCATTTCCCAGGCCACCGTGCGTCTCTCCGTCGGTATCGAGAACATCGATGACATCATCGCTGACCTCGAGGGCGGCTTCGCAGCACTCGCGTAGACCGTTTGTACACAGACATATGACGGACTAAGTAGTCTATAAGGCATGAGCTTTTCCCCATCTACCCCGGCCGCCCTCCCACCCGAGGGCGAGCCGGGGCGTGTCTTTATCGGCGATGTCACCACCGAAGCTGGCGCGGTCATCCCCGACGTCACCGTCGAGTTCGAACGCTGGGGCCGGCTTAACGACGACTGCTCGAATGTCATCCTCCTCGAGCACGCTCTAACCGGCGACGCCCACGCTTCCGGCCCCTCGGATGAGTACCACCCGACTGCGGGTTGGTGGAACGGGATGATTGGCTCTGCCCGCGCACTGGATACCGACGAGTACTGCATCATCTGCACCAACGTCATCGGCGGCTGTCGCGGTACAACTGGCCCCTCCAGTCCGCATCCGGACGACGGCAAGCCCTGGGGCTCTCGCTTCCCCGCCATCTCCGTGCGCGACACGGTGACAGTGGAGCACCTTGCGCTGCAAGAACTGGGAATTTCCCGCCTCCAAGCTGTCATTGGTGGCTCCTTGGGTGGGGCCCGCGCGCTTGAGTGGTCACTGATGCACCCGGATTTCGTCGGCAAGGCATTGGTGATGTGTGTCGGCGCACGTGCGTCTGCTTGGCAGATTGGTATTCAGTCTGCACAGATTCAATTCATTGAGTCCGATCCCGATTGGCATGGCGGCGACTACTACGACTGCGGTGTGACCCCGACCCGAGGTCTGGGGTTTGCACGCAGGGTCGCGCATTTGACATACCGTGGCGAGCTGGAGATGGATGACCGCTTTGGTGCGGCAGCGCAGCCCGGTGAGAATCCGCTGGGCGCGATGCGCACGGAAGACCGATTCCAGGTAGAAAGCTACTTGGATCATCAGGCGAAGAAGCTGGCTCAGCGTTTCGATGCCGGATCGTATGTCGTGCTCACCGATACCTTGAATCGGCACAATATTGGCCGTGATCGCGGTGGCCTCAATGAGGCGCTGCACTCGTCAACCGTGCCGACCATGGTTGCCGGTGTGGACACGGACATTCTCTACCCCTTCCACCAGCAGGAGCACCTCGCCCGCAATCTGGGCAACTGCATGGGGCTAGAAAAGATTGAATCCGCCGTGGGGCACGACGGATTCTTGACGGAGTTCGAGCGGGTGGATTCGATTGTGCGTATTTTCCTCGCTCGCGATGTCAGCTAATGCCAGCTAGCTTCCCAGCGCATCCACGCTGACTGCGAGGAATACAATCCCCATCCCGATTATGGAGCAAAACCATAGGTCAAAGGCCCGGGATCGTACAGAGAACACGCCTAGAATGCTGTCCGGCAGGTACTGCCTAGCCACGCCGAGCAGCATCATTGTGATTCCCAGCATGAATGTGGCGCGTCGCCAACGCTCCAACCCCAGGAACACGACGAAGGCAGACATGCCGAAAAAGAGCGCGCCATAAATCGTGTACTGCACCCACATTGGCCACGATGCCCCCGGCGGCGGGGTCTTCGGGCTATGCGGGTTCAGCATTGGATCCGGCAGATCTTCCCGCCGGGCACGCTGCGCAATTTCCCTTTTCGACATGACTTCTTCCTCCTGGCTGACTAGGCCAGGCCAGCGAGCTTTTCAGCGCGCTCGACGACATTGCGTACGAGGAAAGCGCGAGTAAGTGGGCCGACACCACCTGGGTTCGGGGATACGTAACCGGCAATGTCCCAGACGTCATCAGCAACGTCACCGGCCAGCTTGCCGTCGACACGCGAAACTCCCACGTCGAGTACAGCAGCGCCAGGCTTGACCATGTCTGCAGTAAGCATATGGGCGACACCAGCGGCTGCGATGATGACATCAGCCTGACGGGTTTCAGCGGCCAAGTCCTTGGTGCCGGTGTGACACAGCGTCACAGTGGAGTTCTCGCTGCGGCGAGTGAGCATCAGTCCGATCGGGCGACCGACGGTGACACCGCGGCCGATAACAACAACCTTGGCTCCATTGAGCTCGACGCCAAAGCGTCGCAGCAGGTGGATACAGCCGTTTGGGGTACACGGCAGTGGTGCTGGCTCGTTGAGGACCAGCTTGCCCAGGTTTACCGGGTGGAGGCCATCGGCGTCCTTCTCCGGATCGATGAGGCCCAGAATACGGTTTTCATCCAGGTGCTTCGGCAGTGGCAACTGAACAATGTAGCCTGTGCACTCCGGGCTTTCGTTCAGCTCGGTGATTACTGCCTCGAGTTCTTCCTGCGTGGTGTCAGCTGGGAGATCGCGGCGGATAGAGGCGATACCAATCTGCTCACAGTCGCGATGCTTCATCTTGACGTAAGAGTGGCTGCCTGGATCATCACCAACCAACACAGTGGCCAGGCCCGGAGTGTGGCCGGCTTCCTTCAAACGCTCAACGCGCTTTTCCAAGTCTTCAAAGATTTCGTCTCGGTAGAGTTTGCCATCAAGCTTTGTCGCTGCCATGGCATTTATCTTAAGCACAGGAGCGAATAATGCCCAGAAACGCCCTGTAACCGCCCTCGCCTTTGACCCTATTTACCGCCCATAAAGCCCTGCTGACGCCAGACTTCATAAGCAGCCACTGCAGCGGCGTTGGAAAGATTCATGCTGCGACGAGCGGGCAACATGGGAATTCGGATTAATTGCGTAATTCGCGAATCATCGAGCACTGACTGTTCCAACCCGGTTGGCTCCGGGCCAAAGAGCAGTACATCGGTGTTCGTGTACTCAATGTCTGTGTGCCAAGTGTCAGCGTGTGCGGTAAAGGCAAAGATGCGGCACCCTTGGCTGGCAAAGGTCTCCAACGCTTGATCGATGGAATCGTGAATACGCACATCGGCCAGGTCATGGTAATCCAGCCCGGCGCGACGCAGATTCTTGTCATCGAAGTTGAACCCCAGTGGCTTGGCCAGATGCAACATAGCTCCAGAGCCCGCACACATGCGGATAGCGTTTCCGGTGTTCGGCGGGATGACAGGCCGGTCAAAAAGCACGTGGCAGGTGTGGCTCTTAATCCAGTCTGTGGAGTTGGTTGGCTCGGCGTTCGTCGGCTCGGTCGTGGCGCTATTCATTTCTTCTGTCAGTTCTTTTCCGCTGCTTCTATTACTGATCGTTGTTAGTTTCTACTGCCGTTGACGCGCTGGGCGCCGCATCACACACGCCGTGCTCGGCGAAAAACGCGATGATGGTCTCACCGATGAGCGCTCGGCTCCTCGGCTTCGAGAACTTATGGCCCTCTCCCTCAACCACCAGAAAATCAGTGGGCACACCATAGGCGTCCATGGCGTTGCGCATCTGACCGGACTCTCGCGGAGGCACGTTGGTATCCCACTCGCCGTGGATGAATAGGGTTGGAGCCTTCATTTCCTCCGCACGGTGCAGTGGCGAGATATCGCGCAGAAGCTCAGCATCCTGGTACGGGTAGCCGTATCGAGGGAACGCGGCCTGCGCCAACCAGGGTTCTGTGGATTGGTAGTAGGTTTCAAAACTTGTCATTCCGCAGGCATCCACGATGGCAGCAAACTGATCCGGGTACCACGCCGAGGCCAACAGCGACATGAAGCCACCGTAGGATCGCCCACCCAGGGCAATGCGTTCTGGGTCCGCCAACCCGGCATCAACGAGGAAGGCACGCGCCGCTGCGATATCCGCAATAGCGGCAAAGCGTCCATAGCGGTCGCCCGCGTGCTCGAATGACCTACCGGACCCCGAGGAACCGCGCACATTAGGTGTGAACACCACGAATCCCGCCTCCACAATGCTGGCTAGAACATCGTGGTGAATGGGTTTTGCCTGCAGTTCTGGGCCGCCGTGGATGTGGATGAAAGCCGGCGGTAGTGCGTTTCCGGAAACGTCATTAGAACTATTGCGCACCGACTCTGGAAGGTAGAGCCAGCCAGAGAGTTCCAGCCCATCGCGGGAGACAAAGTAGACCAGTTCTGGGGCCGGCATGGTCTCCAGATTCTTCTCTTCCAGAGCCAAAATCCGTTCGGTGCGTTCCATATCCAATGGCTCAATGACACCACCGATATTGCGCAGAATCTCCACCGTTGGCGCAAGGCCTGGCCCTTCTACTGTCAGGGAGATCAGCTCACCGTCCCCGGAGATTGACAGCTCGCGCGCAACCATGCCCGGCAATTCCACATTGCGGCGCACCATCACCCGCATGTCGTCAGTCTGCGGGTGAAGGCCAAGGGTTAGCACCTCGAGCGTGCTGACCCCACCGCTATTCCACAGCACAGCCGCAGTGGAGGAATCCTCACTAATGACGAATTCTTCGACGTCTTGATCCGGATTGCCAATGAACTCCTCGACATCAACTTCGATGCCGATCTTCATATCCAAAATCTCCGCTGCGGTCGATTCCGCTGTACGCGGCTCAGTGGTGCTGATACCGCTGTCGGGAGTAATACCCAGGCGCAGGATGCGACGCTGTTCCGCGCCATGATCTGAGAGCACGAATGCGGTCAGTTTCTCCTGCCCCGGATGCGCCAATAAGACACCGGCATCCGTGGTGGAGCCAGGATCGGATGGCAACAGCGGCTGCCACTGCTGCCCCGGCCCGACTAGCAGTAGTTCACGGTGACCTCGCGGACCCACCCGCACGAGGCCAAACCCACTTTCAGCCGCTACCAGTTGGCTGTCAGTGCGTTTATCAATGACCTCATACTTTGAGTTCGTCGGGTTGACCAAACGTGCATAGTTAATGCCCTGGGCATCGACCGCGTTCATCGCTAGGAGATCGTTATCCCATTCCACCAGTGTTGCGCGCATATCCGCATCCATGCGCAGGGGTCGGGCACCGTCGACCTCCGGATCGGTGGATACCAGCCAGGTCTGCAGTCGCTCCGTGCCGTATGGAGAGACCTCGCAGGCAATCCACTTTCCATCCGGGGAGTGCAGCACCCTGGTGACCGGGCCTTCCACCGGCAGTTTCACGGGGCGTTCCTGCCCTAGCCCCTCCGGAGTAATCTCCTGCTGTACTGCATGCGGGTAGCCGCTATCGCGGACAATGAAGGCAATCGCACTCCCATCCGGCGCTAACGAGGATTCATAGGTCTGGCGCATGACAATCCATTCTAATAGTCAGCGAAAATCTCTACTTCGACCTGCTACCACCGGCCGCCCCAGAGCCTCGGACATATCCACCAGACGATCGGCCACGATTGTCACCGCACCAGAGGCTGTCTGCGCGATACCGCGCACCACCATCGCCCGCGAATTCACCGCTACCGGCCGAAATCGATTCCACAGCCCCGGCGTGCACAGCACATTCACCAGCCCAGTTTCGTCCTCCATGCCCAAAAATGTCACTCCGCCAGCGGTCCCCGGACGTTGTCTATGCGTCACGACTCCCGCCACCTCCACCCGTGTTCCGTCGGGCACTGCTTTCAGTTCCGCCGCAGGCACCACTCCACGTTCCTGCAGGTCTGCCCGCAACGCGGCCACCGGGTACTGCCCTGGGGTCACGCCCGTTGCCATCAAATCAGCGGCTGCCAGCTCAAACTCCGTCATGCCGGGCAACGCCGGTGCGTCGGCAAGCGTGAGCCCCGGCAGCATGCCCTCACTTTCCGTTGCCGCCACGCCCGCCGCCCACAGTGCTTGACGACGGTCAATCCCCAGCGACCCAAGTGCCCCTGCGCGCGCCAGTGCTTCCATGTGCCCAACACCCAGCCGAGCTCTGCGGGCGACATCTGCTGCGTCGACAAATGGGCGCGCTGCGACAATGCGCTCCGCCACGTCATTGCCCACACCGGAGATGGCACCGAGCCCTAAGCGAATGCGCCCATCGATGACGCTGGCTTCCACGCCTGAAACTGCGATATCCGGACCATCGCAGCCGATACCGTGCCGGCGGGCATCGGCAATCAACGACTGCGGAGAGTAAAACCCCATGGGCTGAGCACGGAGCAACGCTACACAGAACTCCGCCGGATAGTGGTACTTAAACCAGGCCGAGAAATACACCAAGGAGGCAAACGACTGCGCGTGTGATTCAGGGAAACCGTAGGCGGCAAAGGCCACTATCTTGTTCCACAGTTGTTCCCCAATATCCGCATCAATGCCACTGGTGCGCTCCAGCCCAGCCAGAAAACGGGCATGGAGCGCTTCCATTTTGGCCACTGAGCGCTTCGACCCCATAGCGCGGCGCAGCGAGTCCGCTTCCGCCCCGCTGAAATCCGCCGCATCGACGGCCATTTGCATCAGCTGCTCTTGAAATAGCGGAATGCCCAGTGTCTTCCCGAGAGACTTCTCCAACACCGGATGCTCATAGGTCACCGGTTCGAGTCCATTTCGGCGGCGAATGTAGGGGTGCACGCTACCGCCTTGAATGGGGCCTGGGCGAATGAGTGCCACCTCCACCACCAGATCAAAGAACTCCCTCGGCTTCAGTCGGGGCAAGGTGGCCAGCTGCGCGCGCGATTCCACCTGAAACACGCCCACCGCGTCCGCGCGTGCCAACATCTCGTAAACCTCCGGTTCAGCGACATCTATTTCCCACAGGTTCACTCGGCGCCCATGCTGTTCATAGACCAAGTCAATGCAATGGTGGATGGCCTCCAGCATTCCGAGGCCAAGCAGGTCGAACTTCACCAGTCCCGCTGCCGCACAGTCATCCTTATCCCACTGCACTACTGAGCGCCCCTCCATGCGTGCCCATTCCACTGGCACGACATCCGCAATCGGCCGATCACAAATCACCATTCCGCCAGAGTGAATGCCTAAATGACGAGGCTGCCCACGAAGCTGCTCCGCCAGTTTCCGCACCGGCTCCGGCGGACACGCTTCCCGGTCTCTGACCCACGCATCGATAACGCCCGGCGAGTATCCCAACACCCGCGCCGCATCGCGCAATGCGCCGCGCCGCCGGTAGGTAATGACATTGGCTACCTGCGCAGCATTGTCACGACCATACTTTTCATAGACGTATTGGATAACCTCTTCCCTACGACCAGACTCGATGTCTACATCAATATCCGGCGGACCATCCCGTTCTGGCGACAAAAACCTCTCGAACAACAGCCCGGCGCTAATGGGGTCAACATTGGTGATCCCCAGCGCAAAACACACCACCGAGTTAGCGGCCGAACCGCGCCCCTGCGCCAGAATTCCCGCCCGGCGACAGAACTCACAGATGTCGTGCACGATGAGGAAGTAGCCCGGAAAGCCCAGCTCTCGAATCACAGTCAGCTCATGTTCTAACTGCGCCCACGCCCGCGCTTGCACGGAGCCGTCCCCAGCTCCATCGACCGGACCATACCGCCGCCGTGCCCCCGCACGGGCAATTTCCCGCAGCCAGGAGTCCTCATCGTGGCCCTCTGGCACTTCCCAGCGAGGCAACTCAGGCGCAATGAGGTCAAGCGTAAAAGCACACTCACCTGCAATGTCCTGTGTTGACTGCAGCACCTGCACCCCCAGATACCGTGTTGCCGCCGCTAGCTCCTCCCACGAACGCAACCAAGCTCCGCCTGCCGGCTCCAGTCGTGACTCGAACCCGTCTAAGTCCTCTCTCACAGCAAGAGCCTGTTTAGCCCCAGCCAACCGGCTTGTCGCAGGCGAAGCTGACGTCGCAGCAGAGGAAACCACCTCCCGCAGGCCATACTTCACAGCTGCGGCTGAAATAGCTTCCGCGTCATCGGCCGCCTGCGCGGTGGGGCTCACGCGGTGTTCGAGTGCCACATTCTCCGCACCGAAGGCCGCAATAAGTTCTTCCAGGTCGCCGAGCCAGTTAACGTCGGCAAGCACCTGCCAGAAACCACCTGCAGCCTCCCCCAACTTTGGCAGTGGAGGATAGCGGACGACGGACTTCTCCCCTGCCGACATATGCGCATCACACAGCGCGTGGCTCAGGCGCCGATAGCCCTCGGGCCCCCGCCCCAGCACCGTGAGGGGCCGCTGCGGAAGCCCCAGCTCCGCGCCGATGATTGTGGCAATACCAGCCTCCGCTGCAGCCTCGGCAAAACGAGCGATTCCATAGAAACCATCGCGATCTGTCAGCCCCAACACGTTTAACCCCAAACGCACAGCCTCGGACACCAATTCTTCCGGATCCGATGCGCCATGCAGGAACGAATAACTCGAACGACAGTGCAATTCCGCCTTAATATCCGCAGGCGTAAATGACATGCCACCTCTGCCACCAGCGCCGCTTTCCGGAGCTTCAAAAGCCCCAACGATGGAATCTGACAGCTGTCCCCGCCAGCCGTTGAAGCTACCATTAGGCTGTAGTTTTCCTGAAAATTTACCCGATAGAATACGCTCAATCCGCGACCAGCTCAGTGGCCGACCGGACTGCTCCGACTGTCCGTCCGAGATGTTTTCCATGCCACGAACATTAACTCAACCCACGGACTGTATTCAAAAGCATTTTCGATTAAAATCTGCATTAAGCGCCACCCCCGGGACGCATCCGTAAGTCACACCTCAGCAACACTCGACTGTTTAGGCTGAAGTTAAATTTTCAGCACTACCTGGGCAAGTGCTAGCCTTAACCCCAGAATTAAAGACAGCTTGGTCTAGTTCTGCCTTAAAACTTCAGCTAACAAATCCCATTAAATAAGGAGACCCCTCGATGAACCTCAAGCGTTTTTCCGCCGGTGTACTCACTGTCGCATTCGCCGCAACCGGCCTTACTGCCTGTGGCAGCTCGGATGACGCCATTCGCATCGGCACCACGGATGCCAGCAAGAAGGCCTGGACCGTTTTCGAGCAGAAGGCTTCTGAACAGGGCATTGATCTGGATGTTCAGAACTTCTCCGACTACCAGACTCCGAACCGCGCACTCGATGAGGGCCAGCTCGACGTCAATCTCTTCCAGCACATCAAGTTCCTGGCTGAGTACAACGTCGGCGCTAAGTCGGACCTGACTCCGATTGGCTCGAGCGAGATTGTCCCGCTGGCTCTGTTCTGGAAGGACCACAAGTCGGTTGATGAGCTGAAGAAGGGCACCGAGGTCGTTATCCCGAACGACCCTTCCAACCAGGGACGCGCTATTAACGTGCTGGCTCAGGCTGGCCTGCTAAAGCTGAAGCAGGATGACCTGCTGACTCCGTCCCCGGCCGACATCGATAAGGAAGCTTCCACAGTCACGGTTCTGCCGGTGGATGCCGCTCAGACTCCGGCTGCCTACGGCGAGGGTAAGCCTGCCATTATTAATAACTCCTTCCTGGACCGCGCCGGTATCGACCCGAACACCGCCATCTTCCAGGATGACCCGAACTCCACGGAGGCAGAGCCGTACATCAACGTCTTTGTCACCAAGGCTGAAAATGCTGACGACCCGAAGTACGCGGAGCTCTCCAAGATCTGGCACTCCAAGGAGGTCCAGGACGCAGTCGCAGAGGACTCCAAGGGCACCTCGGTTCCGGTTGACCGTTCAGCTAAGGAGCTGCAGGACATTCTGGACCGCGTCGAAGAGCAGCAGCGCGAGCAGAACTAAGGCCACTGCCGCTTAAGCACCGCCCAACACCAGGGAACACAGACCAAGGGGCACTGATTCATTCGTGACCAACAAGGGAACGAAGCTCGAATTCCGCGAGCTGAACAAGCAATTCGGCGACGTCACCGCGCTCGCCGACATCAACCTGACCGTTGAACCCGGCGAAATCCTCGGCGTCATCGGTTATTCCGGCGCCGGTAAATCAACGCTCATCCGTATGATTAACGGCCTGGAAAAGCCAACATCAGGGCAGGTTTTGCTGGATGACACCGACATCGTCGGCATCTCCGAGCGCCGGCTACGGGGCCTGCGCCGCAATATCGGCATGATTTTCCAGCACTTCAACCTCTTCCATTCGCGCAACGCGATTCGCAACGTTGAATACCCGCTGGAACTGGCCGGTATGCCGAAGGCCAAGCGCCGCGCTCGCGCCCAGGAGCTGTTGGAGTTCGTCGGTCTCGGCGACAAGGCGGAGTCCTTCCCAGAGCAGCTCTCGGGTGGACAGAAGCAGCGTGTCGGCATCGCCCGTGCGCTCGCCACCGAACCGACGCTCCTGCTTGCCGACGAAGCCACCTCGGCACTCGACCCGGAAACTACTTCCGGTGTCCTGGATCTGCTGCGTCGCATCAATCGCGAAATGGGTGTCACTATCGTGCTGATTACCCATGACATGTCGGTTGTGCGCGGTATCGCTGACCGCATGGCCATCATGGAAAATGGGCACATCGTCGAAACTGGTACGGTTCACGAGGTCTTCGCCAATCCCAAGACTGAGGTTGGCCGCCGCTTCGCCACCACCGCACTGCGCGATGTTCCAATTGGCCGTGAACGCGATTCGGTGAATCAGTCTGCCGAGAGCGCAGCGGCTCGCCTGATCACCATCACTATCAATGACGGTGTTGACCTCGGTGCTCTAGCACAGGCCACTAGTGCCCACGGTGTCGCCGCCTCGGTGGCACACGGTGCAGTCGCCAATGTGCAGGCGAAGTCCTACGGTCGCCTTACTTTGCGGTTGACTCCGCTGACAGGTGATTCCGTCTCGGATTCCTCTGATTTCGATGCCGCCATTGCTGCCATTTCCGAACTGACACAGGTAGAGGAGCTTGCATCATGATCGGTCTCTTAAACTCTCTGCCATCGGTGAGTGGCAAGGACACCAACTGGGAGAGCCTCGGCCCAATGCTGGGCGAGGCATTCGGCCAGACGCTCTACATGGTCTGTGTCGCCATGTTGATTGGTGGTGTCGCAGGTCTGGCAATCGGCGTGCTGCTCTACACCACCCGCGACGGTGGCGTGTTGCGCAACAAGTTTGTCTACCAGGTCCTCAATGTCCTGATTAACTTTGTTCGCCCAATCCCGTTCATCATCTTGGTTACGGCCATCGGCCCACTGACAAAGAACGTGGTCGGCACCACGATCGGCACCGAAGCCGCGGTGTTCGTCATGTCGATTGCCGCCACATTCGCCATCGCGCGACTGGTGGAGCAGAACTTGATGTCCATCGACCCCGGCGTGATTGAGGCCGCCCGTGCGATGGGCGCAAGTCCGTGGCGCATCATCCGTACGGTCGTCGTGCCGGAGGCACTGGGCCCACTGGTACTTGGCTACACCTTCGCATTCATCGCCGTGGTCGACATGTCGGCTATGGCCGGCTACATCGGCGGCGGCGGACTGGGCAACTTCGCAATCACCTACGGCTACCAGGCATTCGACTGGAACGTCACTCTGGTGACAACCCTGGTCATCATCTTCATCGTCCAGTTGGCGCAGATCTTCGGCAACTGGCTCTCCAAGAAGATTATGCGCAGGTAGCCGCACACATTAGCTAGCCATTAGCTAGCGGCGGGTTACTTCGACCGCAGCCCAGCCCTTCTTTGGCCCTGGAGCATCACCGCAGGAAGACACAACACCTTCTGTGGTGATTTTCTCCAGGGCCACTTCGTATTCCACGACCTTGTCGCGGTCGCTGGGGCCGTCGTAAAGCACGACGACCGCAGTCGTACCGTCGACGTCAACGCGTGCGACGTCGTCTACGCCCCACGCATCTGCTTGACGACGCACAGCCAACTCGGCTGCCTGCCCCTGCGGGGTGTAGATACCACGGCCGCGGCAGCCCTCTGCATGCACGATGCCCCGCTGAGCGTCTTCGATAACCCCCTTGGCGTCCACCGCACTCAGACGTCCAAAGCTGTAATTCCATGGCAGCAGTACGCTAGCCGGCGCAAAGCGGTGCCCCTTAGAGTGGGAAGTTTCCCACACGACCTCTGGGTAGAGGTTGTGCATCGCCGCAGCGAGCGGGCGACCTTTAATCGCACAGCAACGATCGCGCTTACCGTGCGTACAGATGAGAAACAGTGGATGGTCTAGACGAGTGGCCCCCTCGGTGGGCTGTCCAAGCCGGATATCCAGAGTCATCAGGTCTTTAACATCGGCAACCATGCGATGTTCGAGGAAAACCTCAGAGCCATCCGCTGACTCGCAATGCGCGATATAGACGTTAACGCCATCACACGGCTGCTGGCCGATTCGGCCTGGTTTGCGAATTAGCTGCAACGCGCCACCGCGCTCAGATAACCAGGCTTCTACCTGACCGGTGATCTCTGCTCCCCATACCCCGCCGTCAAAAATATCGTGCGACCAACCGAGTTGGTGCTCCAACGCAATAAAGAGCTTTCCGGCTTTTGCGGTACCGGGAAGCGGCTCAGCCATCTGAGCGGAACAGGTGGTATCAAATTTGGCCTGGCTCATACGCCTAAGCGTAATTGAGTGCCTCTGCGATTGGGTCTTAGGTCGCAGCGTTCACCCCTGTTTTATTACTATTGCGCAACACTTTGACAACAAATACTTTTGAGCTCGGCTTTTGCAGTTCAGTTTGTTGAAATTCCGCAACTGCGCACATACCGTCGGACGTATGAATACGAAATCGCTGGATGCTTCGCGCACTCGTACCCGTATCGCGGCATCCCTGTGCCTCGCATTGGGTCTAGCTCTCGGTGCCTGCTCCTCTGACTCCTCCTCAGACTCGGCTGCTGCACTGTCTATGAAAACTGACTCAACCGCTGGCACCTCCGATTTGTCGAGCAGCTCTAGCAGCTCCACTAGCTCGTCTGCGGCGGCGCAGACCACCATGGATGACGATGCTGCTCCGGAGGGCGATTTCACTAGCTCCTCCGCAGAAGCTGCTCCTTCCGATGGCGCTTACTTGGGTATTCAAGATGTCCGCGTCGGTTCCCACGACGGTTATGACCGTATTGTCTTTGAACTCACCGGCGAGGGCACACCGGGATACTTCGTCCGTTACGAGGATGTCCCAACCCAGCAGGGCTCCGGCAAGCCGATTTCTGTCGACGGCACAGCCAAGCTGGTAATCGACTTGCGGGGCATGGGCTACCCCTTTGATTTCCAGATGGAGGACTTCCCCTCTGACTCGGTCAAGCCGACATCGACTTCCGTTATTAAGGAAGTCGTCGGTGCCGGAACCTTCGAGGGGCAGACTCAGTATGTCGTCGGGCTCAAGGGAGATAAGACCCCGTTCAAGGTTTTCTCGTTGAGCAATCCGAACCGCCTGGTTATTGACTTCCAATCGAAGTAATCGGTTTGCCCACCGACGCACTCCTCCTCCTCCACTGCGTCTCTACGCGTAAGCACCCTCGATTCTCCATGCGCCGGCATGCACTATGAGCAACCAGGCGGCGATGGTACCGTCATTCGCTACCGCACGGATTTGTATTCTTGCCGCTCGGCGAGCCTCATCGGGTACCCACCAGCGCTCATCAATCGGCCAGGGCCCAGCCCACGATGACACGCGATATGTTGTTACTCCATGTCGCACCAGGGACGGTTCCGCCGTCATGGTCGCTCGCCCAGTTACGCCCACGGTGTGCCCATCGGCGTCGAGCACTTCCACCTCTGCATTTGCAGTCGCGGGAATAATTGCCGGATTGGGGGCAAGAACAGCTCCCGGCCATGGCTGATTAATTTCCGCGGTTTTTGTGTTTTTGGGGTTTTCTCCGAAAGCGACAAATCCCACTCTTTCGCCTGGGCCACGCCCGCCTTGCATGACTGGTTGCTGTACTGCCTCTGGCCCCAGTAACCCCTGCACACGCTCTGCAGCCCGGCGCGCTTTAGCTCGCGCATCATCACTACCGTGCCACAAATCCTGCTTTACAGTCCCGGCGGCGACCACATCCAGTGGCTCTAACTGCAGCTCTACGATTCCGCGGCTATCATCTCCGTCATTTTCCTCAGCGCAGCCAACAACTCCAGCACCAGTGTCGCTGTTCCCTCGTGGCTGCTGCCGATTCCTGTTATTCAGCCAGCCATCGAGCTGCCACCGAACTCTGTCAGCCGTAGTCTGTTCTGCCAGTGGCTCAGTGCAGCGCCATACTCTGCGCACCTCTGAGCCGTCACTAAACTGCGCCACCACCGCTAAGCGGTAACACGAATACCCATGGCTAAAAAGCTGTTCATGCAGTTGCCCAGCTAGAAAGCGCGCGACGAATGAGGCCTCATCCACTCTCCGGAGTGGACTCTCCCAAGACTGGTAGCTCACCGCCAATCCTGGCGGCAAAGATCGCGGCGCCACCAACCGAACTTCCCCACGGCAGGCCAAATCGTGCCATCTAGCCCCCTGCGCCCCAAACCTGTTGGCTATATCCCGCTTCGGCAACGCAGCGACATCTCCCAATGTGCGCAGACCGAGTTCCTGCCACGACTTCGCAAGCTCTGCGGGCATCTCCAGTGCACTTTCCGCCCTAAGCTCCACCAGAGAGATTCCCTGCCGAAATCTTTTGCCTTCATCCTCCCCGGGAGCTACCAGCACTCCCCGGCGCGCTGCCAAAATAGCTGTCACAATATCGTCCGCGAGCCCCAAGCTGCAGTCCACGCCCGGTACTGCAGCGGCATCAAGCAGCTTTTCCAAGGCCACATCCTGTCCGCCGTAATAACGCATTACCCCTCGCGCTGCCACAACCGCCAAGCCTGGCCGTAGAGCTTCGACACCAGCTGCCACCGCCTCCAACCGTTGCAGCACGGATTCGAATTCCGCAGCGTCGCGCACCGCACTTTCCTCGACAACCTCCAGTTCCGGGCACAACGCTTCCGCATGGCGACGACTTTGCCCGCGCCGTACCCCTGCACGGCGCGCACTTGGAGAACAAGCAGCGACTCCGCTATCACCCACAATTGCAACTGGACTGAGCGGATTAGCCTGCGACGTCACAGATGCTAGATGCGCTGCCTGCACTGGCCAATCAGGAAGCCATAGCGCCACCACACGGCTCGATTCCGCCGCTGCCATTAGGACCTCCTCTGTGCGGGAAAGGCGACCACATTGTTCTGTTCCACCTGTTCCCCCACCCGCCAACGGCACTGCCTCCGCGGAAACCGCGTCCCCGACACACTGACGTGGTAATCCACTGCCCGAATCCGGCCATAACCAGTACCAATCCCGGAAACACCAGCAACAGAGCTGGAAATTTCCGACTCAGCGCCCGGCCACTGCTGCCCGACAAAAACCAGAGCACAACCACTCGTGCGCAGTCGTGCCTGCAGCGGACGTGCCTGCGACGGCGGCGGAGTGCGTGCCAACGAAGCCACCACCAAGTCAACGCCGTCCGCCAACAGCCCAATTACTTCAAGTGGCTGCATTCCAGGATCTGGCACACAGACAATGTTCGATAGCTTCCCGCCCAACTCCACCACGGAGAGCAACCCCTGCTCGGAGAGCCCAACTAGCGCAACATGACCTGTCTTCGTAACTTCCGCGATTAGGCCTGCCAATACCGCACCGGGCTGTTCAATGACACTGACAGCCCCTTTTCGCACTGCTCCCGCCAACGTATTTTCCAACGCCACCGGCACCGGCAGCGCCTCACCGAGCCCAAAGGTTGCACCAGTTGCAGTCCCACCAGACTGGGCTGCCATCGCCTGCCGCAATGCCGCAATAGTCTGCTCCCTAGACTGCCCCGCAGCAATATTGACCGCCGTTGTCACTTCTTGTTCCACCTCATCTCACTGCCATGCCCACCACGAACCCTGCTCGAATATTCTTTCCCAACAAGCGGATTAAACACTACCTTAAATAGCACGTACGTTCGATATTAATGTGCGAAGAAAAGCGCCGCACACCACCGCGCGACGCTCTAACCTCAGCCGAACACTACATTGCGTAATGCTTACGCCTTCACATCCAGGACTACATCGAATTCGAGCAAATCAGCCGACGACGACACCGGCTTGCGCTTTTCGCCCTCATGCGATGCCTTGAACGCACGGCCCTCACGCCACCCCTGGTAGGCCTCCTCGCTCTCCCACTCAGTGAAGACGAAGTAGCGGCTCTCCCCTGCGGTTGGACGCAGCAGCTGGAAACCAATAAAACCCGGGACATCGGTCATTTTCGAAGAGTTAGCGGAAAAGCGACGTTCGAGCTCTTCTCCCGCACCCTCAGGAACGGTAATAGCGTTAATTTTTACAATGCTCATGGTCATAACACTAGCCACACGACTCTCAACAATCTATAGTTCCACCGCTACTAAACTTAAGAAGTATGACTGAATGCAGCCGCCACCAACACTCTTCAGGGTCTTACCAAGACGCAACTCAACGCACGACAAAATTTATCAATAATCCCGTGCGGCTGGGGACGGCGATTGGCGTCATCACCGCAGTGATTACGCTGCTCGCGCTGCTTAACGCCCATATCATCGGCTCCATTGGCTGGTGGATCATGATAGCGCTTTTACTGGCCCTCATCGGCGCCACTCTTTTCGTGCGCCAGGCAAAAACACCCACCAAAGAAACTCGGCCATCCTATTTCGCCGAGCCGATGCGTGAGTCACCAAACGACATCTCTTGGACCTCCAGCGTAAGCGTGCTGCTGATTTTCCCCGGCGCATGGATTATTGCTGCTGTCGCCGAACGAATCTCCTCTACACCGATCGCCTGCATAGTGACCCTAGTTCTGTCCGCCATCACCGCTACCTGCGCAATCCTGCCGCGGCAATTCGGCTTCCTCCCGATGGCCACACAACTTCCCGACGACTTCGCCCAACGCTGCCCTTATCCCGCCGACTCACCAGAGGCCCGCATCCTCGCGGTCCTCTTCACCGCACGTCTGCGCGACAACTACGTCTTCTTCACCGACCAGCTGTCTTACTTCGCCATGCTTGACGACGATGCCGTGAGCGCAGCCCTCCACACACTCGTGGCCGATAAGCGCATCACCATCACCAGGAACAATTCGGCCCTGACGGAAAAGGGCCGCGCCCGCGAGTTTGCACAACTCACAGACACGGCCCTTGCCAACTAGTGGCTTACTCCCACTCAATGGTTCCCGGCGGCTTGGAAGTCACATCCAGGACCACTCGGTTGACCTCTGGCACCTCGTTGGTAATACGCGTGGAGATCTTCTCCAAAGTGTCGTACGGAACGCGAGTCCAGTCAGCGGTCATCGCATCCTCGGAGGAAACCGGGCGCAGCACAATTGGGTGGCCATAAGTACGACCATCGCCCTGAACACCGACCGAGCGAACGTCGGCAAGCAGGACGACCGGACACTGCCAGACAACCTCATCCATACCTGCGGCCGTCATTTCCTCGCGCGCAATGGCGTCGGCACGGCGGAGGGTATCCAGGCGCTCCTCATCGACAGCGCCGATGATGCGGATACCAAGCCCCGGACCCGGGAACGGCTGACGAGCAACGATTTCTTCCGGCAGCCCCAGCTCACGGCCGACCGCACGGACCTCGTCCTTGAACAGCAGGCGCAGCGGCTCAACGAGGGTGAACTCAACGTCATCCGGCAGACCACCGACGTTGTGGTGGCTCTTGATGTTGGCGGTACCAGACCCACCACCGGACTCCACCACATCCGGGTACAGGGTGCCCTGAACCAGGAAGTCCACGGTCTCGCCCTCCGGAGCCCCCTCCAGCGCCTGAGCGACAGCGCGCTCGAAGGATCGGATGAACTCACGGCCGATAGTCTTACGCTTGGTCTCCGGATCGGTGATACCAGCCAAAGCATCCAGGAAGATTTTGGAGTCGTCGACGGTAATCAGCTTCGCACCAGTTGCGGCAACGAAATCTTTCTCAACCTGCTCGCGCTCGCCCTGACGCAGCAGCCCATGGTCGACGAAGACACAGGTCAGACGGTCACCAATAGCGCGCTGCACCAGCGCGGCGGCAACTGCGGAGTCAACGCCGCCAGACAGACCGCAAATTGCGCGACCGGTCTCACCGACCTGATTACGGACCTGCTCAATCAGCTCTTCCGCGATATTAGCGGCAGTCCAGTCCGGCTCCAGGCCAGCAATCTCGTACAGGAACTTCTCCAGAACCTGCTGACCATACGGCGAGTGGTTGACCTCCGGGTGGTACTGCACACCGGCCATGCGCTTTTCCAAGCACTCGAAAGCGGCTACCGGAGCACCCTTGGTGGACGCCGTAACGGTGAAGCCCTCCGGTGCCTCAGACACCGCGTCACCGTGGCTCATCCACACCTCGTGCGTCTCCGGCACACCAGCGTGAGCGACACCGCCACCGTCGACGACGTTTAGCTGCGTGCGGCCGTACTCACGGTCACCGGTAGCAGCGATCGTGCCGCCGAGCACCTCAGTCATCGCCTGGAAACCGTAGCAAATACCAAACACCGGAATGCCCAGCTCAAGCCACTCTGGGTTGAGCTTCGGGGCACCTTCGGCGTAGGCACTGGACGGGCCGCCGGACAGCACCAGCGCGGCCGGGTTCTTGGCCTTGATTTCTTCGGTCGTCGCATCATGCGAGACCACTTCGGAATAAATTTTTGCCTCGCGCACACGTCGCGCGATGAGCTGCGCATACTGCGCACCGAAGTCCACGACGAGGACGGGCTTAGTCACCTGTTCAGACACGCCCTAAAGCTTATCAAGACTTACGGACTGCAGGCATACCCAGGTTCAGTGCAGCCGGAGCATCTTCCGGCACAGCCGGGTTCACCGGAGCAATCGGTTCCAGTCGCACGTAGGACTCACCCTGAGCCGGACGCTGATCTTCCTCACCCTTGTTCGGCCACAGCGACGTTGCACGCTCCGCATTCGCGGAAATCGACAGTGACGGGTTCACCCCCGGGTTGGCTGCCATCGCCGAGCCGTCGTGAATCGAGAGCGTCGGGTAGCCCCACACGCGCAGGTACGGGTCGACTACGCCGTTTTCGGGCGAATCCGAAATCGTCGCACCACCAATGAAGTGAGCTGTCAAAGGAATGTTTGCCAACTCACCGATAGTGCCACCAGCCAGCACACGACCATTCCGACCACGTGCATTGAGCTTATCCGACGCACGTTGCGTAGCTTCATTACCCGACGGAATCCACGTCGGATTCGGCTCCCCCTCGCCCTGCTTACTCATCAGGAAACGCACCGGCCCGATCTTTTGCAGGTACGTCGTAATCGAGTTGTCGCGATTCTGCATCACCAAAGAAATCACTGTGCGCTGCGACCACTTACGCAGGTTTACGAGCTGTGTCACGTAGTTAGGGTGCTTTACGACGGTTCCCACAGCCTGGAGCCAACGCGGAGTTGCACGGCCCCCTTCAGTCATAATCATCTGCAGCATTGCGATGGCATTAGAGCCCTTGCCGTAGCGCACTGGCTCGATATGGGTGTCCTCGTCCGGGAAGAATGACGAAGTGATGGCTACACCGTTAGAGAAGTCATTTTCCGGGTCCACCTTCGTACCCATCGCGCCCAAAATAGCCTCGGAGTTGGTGCGGGTCAGCTTGCCCAAAGACTTCGGCAGCAGCGGCAAGTACCCATCGGCCTGCTGCCGGTGCAGCAAATTCTGGGTTCCCCAGGCACCGGCGGCGAGAATGACGCGCTTAGCGCTAAACTGCTGCTTGCCCTTAGCTACCCAACGGCCAGTGCGCTCAGTGTCAATAACCCAGGAACCATCAGCCTGAGGATGCAGACCGGTAACGGTAGTGCGGTCAAAGACCTGCGCACCGAACTTCTCCGCCAAGTAGAGGTAGTTCTTAACCAGGGTGTTCTTGGCATTATGACGGCAACCAGTCATGCACTCACCACATTCCGTACAAGCAGTCCGGTCCGGTCCAACGCCACCAAAGTAGGGATCGGAAACTGTTTGCCCTGGCACACCCTGACCTCCAGTCTTGGCACCGAAGAACACGCCCACCGGGGTTGAGCGGAAAGTATGGCCCACACCCATATCTTCGGCTACCTCACGCATGACGACGTCGGCAGGCGTGTCGGATGGGTTGGTGACCACCCCGAGCATACGAGATGCATTGTCATAGTGCGGAGTGAGTTCTGACTCCCAGTCGGTAATGTGCCCCCACTGACGGTGCTGGAAGTACTCGGTACCCGGCTTATACAGAGTGTTTGCGTAGTTAAGGGAACCACCGCCGACTCCAGCACCAGCGAGAATCATGACGTCTTTCAACATGTGCACACGCTGGACACCAAAGAGACCCAGCTTCGGCGCCCACAGGTACTTGTGAAGCCGCCAGCTGTTTTTGGCAAAGTCTTTATCTTCGAATCGTCGACCGGGCTTCGAGAACTGCCACTCGGTAGCCTTTTTCAGTCAACCGCAAGGCAGAAACGGAACCACCGAAACCGGAACCGACGATTACAACATCGAAATCGGGTTGTTTACTCATGGGAAAAGCCACCTTCGTTAAGGGCGTAACGCTAATGCGCGGAACATATGTTCCTAACCCTAAGCGGAGGTGGCTTTTCAGTAAGGTAGTTTCACGAAAAAACTATCCGATTACTTTAACTAAAAACCCTTTGGACGTACCGATAGCTCAACGCGGTGGAAGGACTTCAGGTTGGTAAAGCCGCACTTGGCCATTGCGCGACGCAGGCCACCGGCGAGATTGCGGTCACCGAACGGCGAGGCGGACGGGCCAAACAGAGCCTCTTCCAGGCTGACCAATTCCTTCTCATCGTCGACAACCGGCCACACCGCACCGCGCGGGTACTTCGGGTGTGCCGCAACAGACGGCCAGACATAGCCCTGCCCCGGAGCTTCGTTGACGGTTGCCAGCACACTGGACAGCGCCACAGCATCCGCACCGCAGGCGATTGCCTTGGCAATATCACCGACGGTATCAATGCCGCCGTCGGCAATGATGTGGACGTAGCGGCCCTCGGTCTCATCGAGGTAGTCCTTACGAGCAGCTGCAGCATCCGCAATAGCGGTAGCCATTGGCACATCGATGCCGAGCGCATCCGGGGACGTCGTAAAGCCTGTACCGACGATTACACCAGCGGCGCCTGAGCGCATCAGATGCAGCGCAGTCTGGTAGTCGACAACGCCACCGGCAATAACCGGAACGTCCAGGCTGCCGATGAAGTCCTTGAGGTTCAGCGGCGCACCCTGAGCAGTGACATGCTCTGCGGAAATCAGCGTGCCCTGGATAACCAACAAGTCAATGCCAGCTTTAATAGCCAGCGGCGCCAACTCACGGGCGTGCTGCGGGGAGACACGAACTGCAGTAATCGCGCCGGTTGCGCGGATTTCCTTGATGCGCTCAACCAACAGCTCCGTATCAATCGGAGCAGAGTGCAGTTCCTGCAGCTTGCGGTTCACTGCTTCGGATTCGCGCTTGGTGGCGGCGTTCTTTGCCAGCTCCACCAACTCGGCGATCTTGTCCTGCGCATCGGCATGACGGGCCCAGATACCCTCGGCGTTGAGAACCGCCAAACCACCCAGACGAGCAAATTCAGCGACGGATTCCGGGCTGGCGATGGCATCTGTCGGATGCATCATCATCGGGAGTTCGAAATCGTAGGCGTCAATTCGCCAGGAGGTATCGACGTCCTTGGACGACCGAGTACGACGAGTGGGAACGAGTGCAATATCGTCCAACTCGTAGGTCCGGCGTGCCTCGCGGCCAATACCGATTTCAACGATGTCGCGCATGAGCTTTCCTCACATGCCCTTTCCGTGGAATTTAACTCGACTAAGCCAGTTTAGCGCTGGTAGTAGTTCGGCGCTTCGACAGTCATCTGGATATCGTGCGGGTGCGACTCGCGCAGGCCTGCAGCGGTGATCTGGACAAACTGTGCGTCGTGCAGCTGCTCGACGGTAGCGGAACCGGTGTAGCCCATAGCTGCGCGCAGACCACCAACCAGCTGGTGAACGATGGAGTCGATGCTGCCGCGGAACGGAACACGGCCCTCGATACCTTCCGGAACCAGCTTCTCTTCGCTCTTGACGTCAGCCTGGAAGTAGCGATCCTTGGAGTAGGAGCGCTTCTCACCGGTCAGGCCGCGGCCCTGCATGGCGCCCAGCGAGCCCATGCCGCGGTACATCTTGTACTGCTTGCCGTTGACGAAGGTGACCTCACCCGGAGCCTCAGCGGTACCGGCCAGCATCGAACCGAGCATGACGGAGGATGCACCGGCCGCCAGAGCCTTGGCGATGTCGCCGGAGAACTGCATACCGCCATCGGCGATAATCGGAACGCCAGCCTTCTTAGCTGCGACAGAGGCTTCCATGATGGCGGTAATCTGCGGGGCACCTACACCTGCGACAACGCGAGTGGTGCAAATCGAGCCCGGGCCGATACCGACCTTGATGGCATCTGCACCCGCGTCAATCATGGCCTGTGCAGCGCCACGGGTAGCCAGGTTGCCGCCGATAATCTGGATGTTCTCGCCGAATTCCTTCTTAACGCGGGAGACCATCCCAAGTACACCTGAGTTGTGGGCGTGAGCGGTATCAACAACGAGCACGTCTACGCCTGCGTCAGCCAATGCGTGTGCGCGCTTCCAGGAGTCCTCGCCGGTACCGATGCCAGCACCGACCAGCAGACGGCCGGAACCATCCTTGGAAGCATTCGGGTACTGATCCTTCTTGACGAAGTCCTTGACGGTAATCAGACCAGTCAGACGGCCTTCGCCATCGACGATCGGCAGCTTCTCCACCTTGTGAGCGCGCAGCAGGTTCAGCGCCGCATCGCCAGACACACCCTGCTCAGCCACGACGAGCGGCATCGGTGTCATGATTTCGGAAACCTTGCGGTTCAGGTCTGCCTCAAAACGCATGTCGCGGTTGGTGCAGATACCGACCAGCTTGCCGTCCTTGTCGACGACCGGCAGGCCTGAGATGCGATAACGAGCGCACTTGGCATCTACTTCGGCGATGGTGTCATCCGGGGAACAGGTCACCGGGTCGGACACCATGCCGGCCTCAGAGCGCTTCACAATCTCAACCTGCTGCGCCTGCTCCTCGATGGACAGGTTGCGGTGCAGGATGCCCATACCGCCCTGGCGGGCCATGGCAACAGCCATGCGAGCCTCGGTGACGGTGTCCATAGCAGCGGACACAATCGGAACGTTCAGACGCAGCTCACGAGTGAGCTGCGTCGAAGTATCAACGCCGGAGGGGATAACGTCCGAAGCGTCCGGCAGAAGCAGGACATCATCGAATGTAAGGCCGACTAGTGGAATCTTGTTGGGATTGTCTCCGCCGAGGCTAATTCCCGTGGGGTTGGTCATGGACTCCTCCTGCTCCACCCTTGCCGACATCCGGCCAGGGGCGCTATCGCTTCGTGGTTGCCAAACGTTATATACAGGGTAGTCCTTAAGTGATGAAACGCGACAATTAGGCGGAGCGACAGGTGCCCGACAAGGGTTAGCCAAAAGCTAGCTGAGGGTTATACCAAGGTGAACTAAACCCCAACTAAGTGCATTGCCAATCGTCGGGATTGCCGTACAGAGCTGTTACGGTAGTGATTGTGAACCACAACTTTTTCTCATCCATGCCGCGGGATCCGTTCGAAGGAGATCCCAATGACCCGGCAAGCTTTCTCGAGCCGGATGAGCCGTTTGCTCCGCTGACAGACCAGGAGCGTCGAGAGGTTCTTGAAGATCTGGCCGCAGTTCGTCTATTCCGCACCGCTTTGAGCCCAGAGGGATTACTGGGCGTCTGCATGTTGTGTGAGGACTGCGGTGACGAGCACTTTTACAACTGGGAAGTTTTGGAAAACCACTACCTGATGCTCCTGTCTGGACAGGCGTCCCCGGTTCACGAGCCACAATTCGATCCAGACCCCTCCCGTTACGCCCCATGGGACTACTGCGCAGGCTTTGTCGACGGTCTGCGTTCTCGCCGACCTGGCCGTTTCTAAAAATTTGATAAGAGTTTGACGGAATTGTTTGCGTAGTATCCCGGCTGGTCTCCTTAGGTTTACCAACCGTTCATTGTTGGCCTCCACACTTGAGCTCACTGCTTCAAGAAAGCTCAATGAAGGAGACATCAATTCCGATGACGTACATCGACCACTTGCCCGGGCCCAATGCGGATTTGTGGGATTGGCAGCTGCACGGCTCTTGCCGCGGGCAGGACTCCGCGACCTTCTTCCACCCGGAAGGCGAGCGCGGACGCGCACGCAGCCTACGCGAAGCTCATGCGAAGGCTATCTGCCGTTCTTGCCCCGTTCTTATGCAGTGCCGTAGTCACGCACTCAAGGTTGGTGAGCCATACGGTGTCTGGGGCGGTCTCAGCGAATCTGAACGAAATGAAATCCTTCGAGTTAAGCCGGCCGCACGTGAACGCGAACTTGAACGCGTTCTAGTCACTGCCATGTAGTCCCTCCCCTTCTCTCGGACTCCAGCCAGTTCCAGTTCACATAAAACCAAAATGCTCCCCACCCTCAGATTGAAAGGTGGGGAGCATTTCACGTACTAGCAGCTAGCGCACTAGCTCACGGGAAATTAGTGAGCGTGATCGTGCTCCGGCTCCTCTTCCGGCTTGTCCACAACGGAAGCCTCAGTGGTCAGCAGCATGCGTGCCACGGAGGTTGCGTTGACGACTGCGGAGTGAGTGACCTTGACCGGGTCAATGACGCCGGACTCAATCAGGTTCTCGTAAGTGTCAGTAGCAGCGTTGTAGCCGTTGCCGTTCTCCAGCTCTCCGATGTGGTAAACGACAACTGCGCCATCCTTACCAGCATTCTCAGCAATCCAGAAAGCCGGACGGGTCAGAGCCTTGGCAACTGCACGGACACCGACTGCCTCGTCACCCTCGAACTCGTCAGCAAATGCCTCGAGTTCACGGGAAATCTGCACCAGTACGGAACCGCCACCGGCGATGACGCCTTCTTGAGCTGCTGCACGAGCAGCGTTAATGGCATCCTCAACGCGCAGCTTGCGCTCATTGACCTCGGTCTCGGTTGCAGCGCCGACCTTAATAACAGCCACACCGCCAGAGAGCTTCGCCAGACGCTCTTCCAGCTTCTCGCGATCCCAGTCAGAGTCAGTGCGCTCAATCTCGGCACGGATCTGGTTCCGACGCTCTTCCACGGCCTCAGCGGTGCCAGCACCGTCAACCAGGACGGTCTCGTCCTTGGTAATGGTGATGCGGCGTGCGTTACCCAGCACCTCAAGTCCAACGTCCTTCAGCTGCATGCCAGTGTCAGCCGTAACGACGGTTGCACCGGTGACAACTGCCAGGTCATCCATGAACGCCTTACGACGGTCACCGAAGTACGGTGCCTTCACTGCGGCGACCTTCAAGGTCTTGCGCATAGCGTTGATGACCAGTGCGGACAGAGCCTCGCCCTCGATATCCTCAGCCATGATCAGAGTCGGCTTGCCGGACTCGGCAATCTTCTCCAGAATCGGCAGGAACTCCGGCAGAGAGGAAATCTTCTCGCGGACCAGCAGCACCTGTGCACCGTCGAGAATTGCCTGCTGAGCCTCAACGTCGGTAATGAAGTACGGCGAGAGGAAGCCCTTGTTGAAGGACACGCCCTCGGTCACGGACAGCTCGGTAGCAATCGACTGCGACTCCTCCACAGAGACGACGCCGTCCTTGCCAACCTTATCCATGGCACCTGCAACCAGGTCACCGATTTCAGTGTCGCGCGAGGAAACGGTTGCCACCTGCGCGATGGCAGCAGAGCTGCTGACCGGGGTGGCACGCTGCTTCAGCAGCTCAACCGCCTTGTCGGATGCAGCGTGAATACCGCGATTCAGAGAAATCGGGTTTGCGCCGGCTGCAACGTTGCGCAGCCCCTCGTGGACTAGCGCCTGTGCCAGCAGCGTTGCGGTAGTAGTGCCGTCACCGGCAACGTCATTGGTCTTGACCGCAACGGACTTAACCAACTGCGCGCCGAGGTTCTCAAACGGATCCTCAACGTCGATGTCGCGGGCGATGGTCACACCGTCATTGGTGACCAGCGGACCGCCGAAGGCCTTGTCCAGGACTACGTTGCGACCCTTCGGGCCAAGCGTGACCTTGACTGCGTCGGCAAGCGTGTCCACACCGCGCTTGAGGCCTTCGCGAGCCTCTTCGTTAAAAGCAATAAGCTTCGCCATGTGTGGGTACGTCCTCCCTTTAGTTCTCGATAACAGCCAGGATGTCGCGCTGCGACAGCAGCAGGTACTCCTCGCCCTGGTACTTCAGCTCAGTGCCGCCGTACTTGGAGAAGATGACGATGTCGCCCTCCTTGACGTCCATAGGAATGCGGTCATCGTCATCGGCCCAACGACCCGGACCAACCGCGATAACGGTAGCCTCCTGTGGCTTCTCCTTAGCGGAGTCCGGGATAACCAGGCCAGAAGCCGTGGTGGTCTCTGCTTCGTTGATCTGAACGAGGACGCGGTCCTCCAGCGGCTTGATGTTGACGTTCGCCACGATGAATTCCTCCATACATGCGGTGATGTGATGTTCTTGTGCCGGTTGGTCTGCCGTGCACAGCCGTCGTCGCGGGTGAACAACTGTGTGTCAAACAACCTTCGTTAGCACTCTACCTCTGCAAGTGCTAACACTCAACAACAGTGAGCGCTAATGCTAATTGGTCAGCTTGTCGGGGTTGCAAGCCATACGACCGAACACAGTAACCGTCATCCCGTGTTCCTTGATGTACTCATCCGTAAAGCAGGGGCCACCAGAACCGGTCGTGTAACGACTGTCTGGCTCCCTCCTTTGCCAGGCACCTTCGTCCCATTGGTACACCGCCAGTCCCCCCACTGTTTGCGCGTCCACCTATCGCCCACCATCCGCCACAGGCGACAATCGTAAAGTTTTCCTCCGTGGTTGGGAACTCCGACGCCTCACAGTCTCCGCTAAACGGAGCCGAGTGGTAATCAGTCTCATTGCATTACGGGTTCTTCCACTGGCATGGATGGGTCGGTCGGACAGGCGTAGCCAGAGGGATTGACCCCTGCGGCAATTAGGTAGGCGGCAGCTGCGCCAATCATGACACCGTTGTCGGTACACAGCTTAATCGGCGGCACGTGCAGCGTAATTCCCGCCGAGGTAGCTCGCGCCGCTGCGAGTTCACGCAACCTCGAGTTCGCAGCTACACCACCACTGAGCAGCAGCGTAGTAGCCCCCACATCCTGAGCCGCACGGACAGCCTTCTTGGTCAACACATCGCAGACCGCCTCCTGGAAGGAAGCACAGACGTCCTCTACGGAGTATTCATGACCTTCTTTCTCCGCTGCCTCGACATAGCGGGCCACGGCTGTCTTCAAGCCGGAGAAGGAGAAGTCGTGGCGCGCATCCTGCTGGCGCATCATGGCCCGAGGAAACGCGATGGCCTTGCGATTTCCCTGCTTAGCCAACTTATCGATAATCGGGCCGCCCGGGTAACCCAACCCAAGCAACCTAGAAACCTTGTCGTATGCCTCTCCGGCCGCGTCGTCAAGCGTCGATCCGAGCTCCTCCATCGGACGACCAACCCCCTGCACACGCAACAGCTGCGTGTGCCCGCCGGAAACTAGCAGCGCCACTGCATTGGACAGATCCGCGCCGTCGAGAGCTCCGACAGCAACATGGCCACCAAGGTGGTTAATACCGTAGAAAGGCACGCCCCAGGCGGCGGCATAGGCCTTCGCGCCTGCCGAACCAACCAGCAGCGCACCGGCGAGACCAGGCCCTACGGTAGCGGCGACGGCATCTGGGATAAAAGTATCGATACCGAGCTTGGCAGCTGCTTGCGCACGAGCCTCGGAAACTACTGGCTGCAAGGCCTCCAAGTGAGCGCGGGAGGCAATCTCGGGAACCACACCGCCGAAGCGGGCGTGCTGTTCCATGGAGGATGCGACGACGTCGGCAAGCACTTCCACCTCTGGAATGGCTGGGGTGCTGGTGTCCGTGTCGTCGTAGCGCACACGCATCACTGCAGCGCCAGTCTCATCGCAGGAACTCTCGATTGCCAGCAGGGTCAACTCGGTCATAGCAGTCATGGTACTAGCGCACCACCGGGTCGCTTACCAGCGACCGAGTTTAAATTTCGAGGCGGCCGAGGTTCCTCACAGCGGCACGCCAGAGAGCGTATTCCTCTGGGTAGTCATCGCGGTAGTGGCGAACGGCGCGCATACCGTGCTTAATACGCTCAATTTCCTCGTCGCCGATATCCTCGCCCTCGGCGTCGACGAATACGACCGTTCCGCAAATTGCTGTGGTGGGGTCGGTGAAGAAAGCCGAGTTGCCCGTAGCAGCCTCATTGCGACCGAGGGACGCGACCGGGTTCGGTTCAGCGCCCTCAGCCTTGGCCGTCGGGTTGTAGAGAGCGGCGTAATCGACGCCATCTTCCTGAAACGCCACCGAAACACGGTCGGAGGAAACTCCGCCGAGGAATGTAGCAGCGGCCTCCAACTCAAATTCGACGATGCGATGCGTCAGGTCAGGGTTCACCAGAAAACCTTTAATCATGGAAACAGAGGTACCGCACCGCATCCGCTCCCGCATCTCGAGAGCGCTACCCCCACTATGGCCGCGGGATGTTGCGGAGGTTCGACCGTGCCATGTTGATCATCTGGCCCACGCCGCCGCCAAAGACGGTGCGAGTAGCGGCCTTGGAGAATCCCATCAGCATGTCCCAGGTGATATTCGCCGGGATGGACAGGGCATTCGGGTCGGTGATCATGTCCACCAGTACCGGGCCGTCGTATGCCAGCGCCTCTTGAATCAGGCGAGGTGCATCGGCCGGATCTTCAATGCGGATAGCCTTGATGCCCAGCGACTCCGCGACTCCGGCGTAGTCGACTGCCCCGTGGTCGGTCTGGTGCTCTGGCAGACCCTGGACCAGCATTTCCAACTTGACCATGCCGAGCGAGGAGTTGTTGAACACAAACATCTTGATCGGCAGCTGCTGCTGCTGCACGGTGATGAGCTCACCGAGCAGCATTGACAGGCCACCGTCACCGTTGAAGGTAATGACCTGACGGTCCCGGTCAGCAGCCTGCACACCAATGGCCTGCGACAGTGCATTGGCCATAGTGCCGTGACGGAAAGAACCAATCTGCTCTCGCCTGCCATTCGGCGTGACGTAGCGTGCAGCCCAGACATTGCCCATGCCGGTGTCAACGGTGAAGACGGCATCGTCATCGGCGTACTTATCAATCAGGTCGGCCACATACTCCGGGTGAATCGGGCGCATGTTCTCAACGTCATGGGTGTATGCCTCGATGACGTGGCTGAGCAGGCGCTCGTGGTTCCGCAGCTGCTTGTCCAGGAAGGAGCGGTCGGTCTTTTCATCCAGGTACGGCAGGATGGTTTCGATCGTTGCGGCCACATCGCCGACGACTGGGTACTTCACCGTGGTACGACGACCGATGGCGCGACCATCGATATCGACCTGGGCGACGTTCTTAGTCGGCAGGAAGTCGTTGTACGGGAAGTCAGTACCGAGCAGAATCAACAAATCAGCATCGTTAGAGGCATCGTGGCAGGCGCCGTAGCCCAGCAGTCCGGACATTCCGACGTCATAGGGGTTGTCGTACTGGATGTACATCTTGCCACCCAGCGCATGCCCCACCGGCGACTTAATCTTCTCCGCAAGCTTGAGCACCTGTTCGCGGGCATCCTTCACACCTGCGCCACAGAAAAGCGTGACGGTTTTAGCCTCATTGATTGCGTCGGCAAGCGCGGCGGCCTGGCCGGCATCAGGGAATACGACTGGGCGACCGCTGCTGATAGTGGAGGTGACGAACTCATCATTTTCCACTTCATGCGTTGTAATGTCGCCCGGCAGAACCAGCACGGAAACTCCGTGGCCAGTCATGGTCGACTGGATAGCATGATGCAAAACGACGCCACCCTGCTCAGCGGAGTTCACCATCTCGCAGTAACCGGAGCACTCGTTGAAGATAAACTCCGGATGGGTCTCCTGGAAGAAATTCGAGCCAATCTGGCGAGAAGGAATGTGCGATGCCAGCGCCAGCACCTTTGCGCCGTTGCGGTGGGAGTCATAGAGGCCCTGAATGAGGTGGGTGTTACCCGGACCGCAAGAGGCCGCACACACTGCTAATTCGCCGGTGACCAGGGACTCGGCACCGGCAGCGAAGGCCGCAGCCTCCTCGTTGCGAACGTGCACCCACTCAATGGAGGACTCACGCACCGCGTCGACAATCGGGTTCAAACTATCTCCGACGAGTCCGAAGATTCGCTTGACACCCTGCTTCTCTAGGGTTTCTACGAGCTGCTTTGCAAAGGTTTTAGCCATGTGACCGGTCTAACGCAGAATAGTCGCTACGTCAACATTTAGCCGGCGGGCACAGGCCGGCGCATTGTGTAAGCGTCCGCCCCAGAGCCCGGGTAGTAGTTTTTTCGTAGCCCCATATTTTCGAAGCCGTAGCGTCGATACATGGCGATAGCGGGTTCATTATCCGTGCGCACTTCTAAAAACACTGGGCCCGAATCCTCCGCCACCGCTGCCATCAGCGCGTCCATGAGCTGCGCCCCAAAACCTCGACGCTGCCACTTCTGCCCCACGCCGATGGTGTGAATCTCGTACTCGGCGGCACCCGCAGGCCCCAGCTTGGTAATTCCCGCATAGCCGCACAGTTCTTCGTCCCCGTCTGCCTCTGCGATCAGCCCGACGTAGAAATTGTTCGGCGCGGCCAGCTCTGCCATAAAGGCCGATTCCGGCCAGGGATCATCGCCGGCAAATAGCTCCGCCTCAATCGCCGCACACGCCTTGGCTGCAGGAGGCCCGAGACGTACTAGCTTGACGACGCTCATCTCATAGCCTTCGGGACAACGGCATCCGGGCGGCGCAAGTACAGCGGCACCAGTGGGCCCGGCGCGGAGTCAAAGTGGGCCGTTTCAACCATGGCTTTCGGAGTGGGAAAGACTTGTTCGGCAGCAACCTCAAGCCCGGCAATTTGCTCGATGTGGCTGAGGCTGCCGCGGGCGTGGCTCGGCGTGAAGTCGGCGACTTCTGCTGCGAGCTCTTCCTTGAGCAGCTCCATGACGTCGGCTGGCTTGGCCACTGCCGGACCGAAAACTCGCTGGCCATCGCGGTAGGCCGCGAAGTACACCTCGCGGCGGCGAGCATCGGTGACGACCAGTTCATCGCCAACACCACCCGCGAGCGCATCCAGACTGCAGATGCCGTAGCAGGGAATTCCCAGAGCGTCGGCAAAGGAGGCTGCGGTGGCCATACCAACGCGCAAGCCCGTAAACGGTCCCGGACCACAGCCGACAACCACGGCATCTAGCTCGGTTGCCGCCACCCCACTGTCAGTGAGGCACTGCTGAATCAGCGGCACCAGCACTTCGTTGTGCGCGCGGGCATCCAGGTGCAGCGTTTCGGCCACGGTTTCACCATCGCGGACAATTCCCGCGGTGACCTGTGGGGTCGATGTGTCAACGGCCAAAATGTTCATACTCAGTAACCTACTTGAACCGACTTGAAGCTACTTGCTCCACTTCCAGGTGACGACGCGGGTATCGTCGTCACGCGAACGATCGATGCTCACCTGCAGATAGCGCTCGGAGAGCACCTCGGCGAGCCCCATTCCCCACTCGGCGACCACGACGCTGTCCTCGAGGTCGGTGTCCAGATCGAGTGAATCCAGCGCATCGAAGGCCTCGCCATCGGAGCCGGGCCCCTCTTCGCCGAAGAGTCGATAGGCGTCGACGTGGATGAGGGTGACGCCATCTTTTGCGAGCGGACGGTGCTCGCGGACGATGGTGAACGTCGGCGACGTCACGCGACCGCGCACATTCATGCCGCGGGCGATGCCCTGCGTGAGAGTGGTCTTACCCGCGCCGAGTGGGCCATCGAGAATCACCAGATCCCCGGCGGCTAGCTCCCGGCCAATCTCCTCGCCGAGGTCACGCATGTCCTCTGCGGTTGGCGCGATGCGGCTGCGCACCCACTTTCGCTCGCTGCGTCCCTTCGGTGCGGTGAGGATTTCGTAGTTAATGGTGCCGGATGCCTCCGCGAGGTCATCGAGACCGGGCTCCCCCAGTGTGGGATCACCGACGATGACCGCCGTGTCGCCGGCCTCGACATCACTGTCTGGACCAAGGTCGACAACGAACTGATCCATGCACACGCGTCCTACCTGCGGATAGCGTGTGCCATTGATGTTGACTTCGAAACGCCCGGATGCCGAGCGCATCATGCCGTCGGCATAGCCGCAGGGCACGATGCCGATGGTGGTGTCGCGGTCAGCTGTCCACGTCTGTCCGTAGGACACCGACTGCCCTGCCGGCAGCTTCTTGACCAAGATGACCGACGCTTCCCACCGCATCGCTGGACGCAATCCATGGGTGGCCCCCACAATTGGCTCGCCACCATAAATAGCCAGGCCTGGGCGCACCATGTCGAAGGCCAGGTCAGAACGCGACAACGATGCCGGCGAATTCGCCGCATGGTTAATCATCTCGTCCAGCCCCGCCTCGCGCAGGACAGAAATGGCGGTTCGGAAATTCTGCGCCTGCTTATCGACGCTCTCGTTGCCCGGCTCATCCGCGCATGCAAAGTGCGTGAAAGCACCGGTGATGTTCAGCGCGCCGGTCTTGTGCAGCTCGACCAGCTGATCAACCGCATTCTCAAAGTCCCCATTGGCCATAGAGAATCCCGAGCGCCCCAAGCCCGTATCGACCATCACCGTCACACGTGGTGTCACCGACAGCGCCCTCCCGGCATTGGCCACGGCCAGCGCATGAGCCATCGACGGCAGGCCGAGGTCAATACCTGCAGCTACAGCACGCTGCAGCAACGAGGTGGCTGCCGCGTCCCAGATCCAGGCGAGGATGGGGATGGTGTGGCCGTCGTCAAGCGTGGTGCGGAGTTCCTCGCGGAGGGAGAGCGCCTCGTCGATTGTTGCGACGCCGAGCTGTGTTGCGCCGCCGGCCAGTGCGGCACGCGCGGTCTGCAGCGCACCCTGCGAGTAGCCGTCCGCCTTGACGACGGCCATGAATTCCGACACCCCTGCGATGGCCTTGACGGTCTTCACATTGTGGGTGATTGCGTCGAGATTAACGGTATGGGTCAGGATGGCTGGTGCCGAGGAAGTCATAGCCGTATTTTGCCACTGCTGCCTTCATTGGTGAACCATGCGGTGGCATCTCGGATGGATTCAGCGATGTCCTGGGCGCTGCAGGGTGCTGGTCCGAACTCTGTCTGCGCGGCCAAGAATGCGGCGCGAGCGTGAATAATTACTGGTACGTAGAGGGATTCGCCACGCGCTACCCAGGCACCAAGGAGTCCGGACAGTACATCGCCGGAGCCCGGAGTGGCCGCCCAGGAGCTACCCGCGTCAATCACAACTGTGCGCTGCGTTGTCGGATTGGCAATCACGGTGCGGCGTCCCTTGAGCAACACTTCGCAGAAGAACTGCTCGGCAAGTTCACGGGCATCTGCGATGGGGTTAGTGACCTCGTGCCCGGTAAGGCGCTCAAATTCGCCGGCGTGCGGCGTGAGAACAGTGCGCAGGTTGCGCTCCTGGCCGCGCTCGCGGACGAGCTGTCGGATATCCTCATGCTTCGACAGCAGCGTCAGTGCGTCAGCGTCAATGACTACTGGTTTGTCGGTGGCCAGAATGTCGCGCAGTTCCTCGGCCGCGCGCTCATCAGTGCCCCGACCAGGGCCGGCAACCCAGGCATCGACGCGTACCTCTTTACGATCCATCGAGTCCGACTGCGCAATGACCGTCGGCAAGGCCGCGGTGATGCGGTTGCGGGCGGCCGCGTCGCCGACATAGATAACCGCGGGACTGGTCGCGTGCACGGCAGCGGAGGCACACAGCTGACCAGCGCCCGGATACGCCTCGCTACCGGTGGCGATACCTGTAACTCCGGTGGAGTACTTGTGGTCATTAGCACCGGGTTCGAGCTGAGTCTTCGCGCCAAAAGGTGCCGGAAAGCTCCCGCCTAGGGCTTCGTAAAACTCTACGGTCAGAGTCTGGTGGTGGACGGCATTGTAGTGACCGTTCTCATAGAGCGTCTGCCCCAGTCCTGGAAGTTCGAGGGAGAAGGCATCGAGCGCAATTTCGTGTAATTCGACCTCACCACAGGCTTCCGACAGCGCATGCGCGTAGCGCAGTCCGCCGAAGGTCACCGTTGTCGTGGCCTCGACGTGGGATGGCAGGTACGGATCCTGGCCCTCTTCCAGGTCGAGGTCGGGATTGATGGTCTGGGAGGGCGGATCAAAAGTGCGTCCGGTATCGGCTTCCACACCACTCGGCACGTCGACCGAGAGAATAGGCACCTCGCCTATGTTTGCCTCGCGCACCAGCCACGCAGCCTCTTCGCGCAGCGCACCATGACCACCGAGCCCCACAATTCCGTCGATAATCAGTGCGTATTCTTCACTTATCGACCACAGAATCTTCGATAAATCCGTCTCCCGGTCACACCCCAACGGCAGCACCCGCCCGCCTGCGAGCTCAAACGCTTTCAGCGCCCGTTCATGTGGCTTGGTGCCCAGCAAAACTGCATCCACGCCATGTCCGCCCGACGACAAGTCCCGGCCGGCATAGAGCGCATCGCCACCATTGCCTCCCGACCCAACCAACAGCAGCACACGACCGCGACCAGGCTCCGGCGACGCCTTAGCGAGAATCCGCTCCGCCACCTCCGACACAGCGGCGGCTGCGTGGCGCATGAGTTCGTCGTCACGCGTTTGTGCGTCCAGATAGGGCTGTTCCGCGGCGCGAATTTCGGCAGCTGTGTAGCAGTACGTCATAAACCCAGCCTACGATTAGCCCCTATGGATGACTACTCCCCGAGCACGCGAGTTTTCGGCCCTCTACTGCGCGCCTTTCCGCAGGCATACCTGCGCTCGTTGCGTCATCCCGAATGGATCCCCCACGGCGTGCAGGACGTTCGCGAAATCCTCGACGGCAAAGTCACTCCCGACCTGGATGGATACAACGGCCGCACACCAATTGTCCTGGTTCACGGCACCTGGATGAACTCGTTCAACTCCTTCGCCATGTTGGGGCCGTTCCTCGCCCGGAATCGCCCTGTATTCTCACTCGATTACGGCTCCGACCCCGCCGCGCTGGTCAGCCGCCTCCGCAGCGTCAAAGCCACCACCGATTTGAACGATGCGCTCGCCGAAGTCACCGACCTTCTCGACCGCTTCCGAGCCCAACTCTCCCTACCCCGCATCGACCTCATCGGTCATTCCCAGGGCGGTCTGCACTGTCGCAGTTACGCCAACGCGAGCATCGATTCGCTTTACGACGACGCCCTCAACCATGGCCTCAACGAAGAAGACGCCGAGCAGTTCGCCTCCGACAACAGCCCCGTGCGGGCAGTCATCTCGCTTGCGGGAAACCATCGCGGCACTACTGCGTGGGGCATGCGCCGAAGGCTCAGTGCCCTTGAGCGATGCGGCCTACCAATGCACAAACTCGTCGACCGCCTTGTCGGCCGTGCCTGTATTCAACAGCTGCTGGACTCCGACTATATTGCGACTCTGAACCGCGCAGCGCGTGGCATTACCCGACGCGGCCCGCACTACCTGAATATCGGCACCCCTTTCGACACCGTAGTTCGCCCGTGGACCGGCGCCTTTTTGCCCGAACAAGAGGGTCACCACATTACGAACGTCAACAACGCCACCGGCGGTGGCGACTGGTCTGACCACCTCGCGCTGCTCTACTCCCCCAATACGTTAGAACTCATCCACGAGTTCTTAGACGAGCTGGATCGCGCCGAGGAGGGTGGTGCCGAGGAGGGTGGCACCGAGGACTCTTCGACCAACAAGCAAACGCCGCGCCATGTACGGCAGCGAGTCCTGCCTATGTACGGCGCACTGCCGACGAGGCTCGGGCGGCGGAGGCTCGGACGGCGCGGCCAGATCTAATCCAGCATGGAGTTTTAGAACATATTTCTAAAACTCTATTGACACTTCTTCAAACAGGTGTACGATTTGGGTTGTAGGGAAAATATGTAAGCAAAAGTTCTTTGTCCGATGCACAGAGGTTGGCGGGGCTGGTTGAACGAGCCTCTCCACGCTCCTCTCCACCACAGAACTCAATCTTCAATTCTCCGGCGGACACGTAGTAATCAGGGGGGATAACCAATGTCATCGCCGCCCATAGAACTTCCAGCACCAGGTCAAAAGCCCTCCTGGGCCAACCAGCAATCCGACGACCCCATTAGCATCGCGGCCCGTGCCACCAACGCCGCAGACCTTCAACTCATCGATATCTGCGCTCCCGGTGACGCGGTAGACGTCAATCACCATCTCGCCCGCATAAGCATCCGAACCGGCCTTAGCCGCGGCAAGTGCTCTATGCTGTGCGAGATTGCGCTGATGTTCGAGCGCCTACCAAAAGTCCGGGCTCTCATCGAATCCACCTTCTGTTTCTCTCTAGCCCATCTCCGCGCCATCGCCAATGGCGTTGCCGGGCTGTCACCAGACCAGTTCGACACGGTAGAGCCCCATCTTTTGGAAATGCTCACTCCGACGCGACCTCGACAAGCAATGATTGGTGTCTACACGCTGTCTCGCCTAATCGGCGACTTGGTTTCTGAGTACAACGACTGCGCCCGCAACGACGGCACCCAACGGGTTCCAGAAGGCGAAGCGGTCACACTCGCCGACACGGGCGATGGCAAGCACAAAAAGGTCACAGCAATCCTTGAAAACGACCGCGCGACCGAACTCATGGCCAGGATCCAGGGGATTCGCAACACCGCAATCAATCGTGATGAACAGTGCACGCAGGCGGAAGCGCTACTACAGCTGGCACAGAATTCGACCAATGCCGAGATTGTCATCAATGTCTACCGCGAGGTCGGCGGTGGGCCAGCATGGATTGATGGCGTCGGCTGGCTGAGCGAGGTAGCCACCGAAGAATGGATTGCTCGCGCAACTCACATCCGCATCTCCGCCGACAGCAAGGTGGATGGTTACCGCCCCACCGAGAGCCAAGTGGCTCGCGTCCGTGGTCGCGACGGTACCTGCCGCTTCCCCGGCTGTGACGTCCCGGCATCCAAGTGCGACCTGGACCATATTCAGCCGTACAACCACGACAATCCCGAGCAGGGCGGGCCAACTGACACAGAGAATCTGCACTGTCTCTGCCGCCGACACCACAACCTAAAAACTCACGAGGGCTGGGACATCGACAGGTACCCCGATGGAACGGAAGTGTGGACTTCCCGCGATGGAGACACCGCGACTAGCGTTCCGGTTGGGCCGCTAAAGAACGTCGGCAAGCAAACTTTTCATCAGCGCGTGACACGAAAGATGAAGACGATTCAGAAACGCAACCTCGATTGGATGTTGTCATTTTGCGACATACCTGACGAGGTCTGGGAGCTAACAGAGGAGGAAGAAAAACGCATCGAGTCCCTCACGGATGAAGAACTCGATGCGGAGATTGAGCAGTACCGACGAAAGCAGGACGAACTACTCGACGGTGACTGACTTAGCCAGGTTGCGCGGCTTATCGATGTCCTCGTTACCGCACTGGCGAGCGATCTCAGCTGCCAGGAACTGCATCGGAATCGTAGACAACAGCGGCTGGAGCAGCGTGGACGTCTCCGGGATCTCAATCAGGTAGTTCGCAAACGGAACCACCGACTGATCCCCTTCTTCGGCAATCACAATGGTCTTGGCGCCACGGGCACGAATCTCCTGGATGTTGGAGACAATCTTGGAGTGCAGCACGGCGCGTCCCTTCGGCGATGGCACTACAACGACGACCGGAAGATCATCCTCGATGAGTGCAATTGGGCCATGCTTGAGCTCGCCTGCCGGGAACCCCTCTGCGTGAATGTAGGCAAGCTCCTTGAGCTTCAGCGCACCCTCAAGTGCGACTGGGAAGCCAACGTGACGGCCAAGGAAGAGCATCGTCGGAATAGCACCGATTTCCTTGGCCATGTCGATGAACTCATCGCCCTTAGCAACGACCTTGTCAATCAGTGCCGGGATGGTCTCCAGCTCTTCAAACTCGCGAGTGACCTCATCCGGGTACTTAGTGCCGCGTGCCTGGGCAAGAGCCAATCCGACCAGGTAATTTGCGGCTACCTGCGCCAGGAACGACTTGGTTGCAGCAACACCAATCTCCGGGCCGGCGTGCGTGTAGAGCACGGCGTCAGACTCACGCGGAATCTGTGCACCGTTGGTGTTACAGACTGCCAGCACGCGGGCGCCCTGGCTCTTTGCGTGCCGCACGGCCTCGAGGGTGTCCGCAGTCTCACCCGACTGCGAAATAGCGACCACCAGCGTTTGGCGGTCCAGCACCGGATCGCGGTAGCGGAACTCGGACGCGACCTCAATCTCGACCGGGATACGAACCCAGTGCTCAATGGCGTACTTGGCCAACAAACCGGAGTGGTATGCGGTACCACAGGCGACGACGAAGACCTTCTCGATGTCACGCAGATCTTGGTCGCTTAGGCGGGACTCGTCGAGAACGATGCGGCCATCAACGAGGTGACCGGCCAACGTATCGCGGACGGCGGCAGCCTGCTCGTGGATTTCCTTCATCATGAAGGAGTCATAGCCACCCTTTTCGGCTGCGGCGAGATCCCAGTCGATGGTGAATGGTCGACCCTGCTGCTCGTTGCCGGCGAAATCCAGGATGCGGTAATCATCTGCGGTGATGATGACGACGTTGTCCTGCCCCAGCTCCACGGCCTCGCGGGTGTGCGCGATGAAAGCCGCAACGTCAGAGCCGAGGAACATTTCGTTTTCGCCCACTCCGACAATCAGCGGAGTGGAGCGACGAGCAGCGATGATGCGATCCGGGTGGTCTGCATGAGTAAACAACAGCGTGAAAGCACCCTCGAGGCGGTTGAGCACGGACAGCGCAGAGGCCTCGAAATCACCAGCGGTAGATCCGCCGTCGGAACCGTCCAGGGCACGTGCGAGCATGTGCGCGGCGACCTCGGAGTCGGTTTCGGACTTCAGCTCAATGCCGGCATCCTCCAGCTCCTGACGTAGCGGAGCAAAGTTCTCGATAATGCCGTTGTGGACGATAGCCACCTTGCCGTCATAGGACTGGTGTGGGTGGGCATTCTCATCAATTGGGCGACCGTGGGTAGCCCAACGGGTGTGCCCAATTCCAGTGGTTCCAGTGATTTTGTCGCGCCCATCCGCGTCAAGGGCAGCCTCGAGGTTGGCGAGTTTACCGGCCTTCTTCTCTACAGTGATATGCCCCTGATTGTCGACAATGGCAACACCCGCGGAGTCATAGCCACGGTATTCCATGCGTCGTAGCGCATCGACAGCAATATCCAGGGCGGGCTGATGGCCCACATATCCAACGATTCCACACATGCCCTACAGAATAACCCGCGAAGCGGAAAATCGTCATAACGAAATAGACATTCTCGCTCATCCTGGCACTTTTTCAGCAAAGGTATGCACCTTATAGTTAAGCTATTCACTGTGGCTGACAACTTGAAGACTCTGACATCTAATCTTTCCAAGCGTGGACCGCACCGCGTCATGGTCGGTGACCTAGCTTTTACTGGCCTGCCGGGAAAGGTCTACACGCCTGCCGAGGGCAATGGCATCCCCGGTATCGCCTTCGCACACGATTGGCGCACACCGATTGAGGAGTACCACGCCACGCTGCGTCACCTAGCTTCGTGGGGCATCGCGGTCGCTGCTCCGGACACCGAAAATGGCATTGTGGCAGACCACCGAGGTCTCGCCAACGATTTGGAGACAGCGCTCCAGATTCTCGCTGGTGTCCGCCTCGGTGAGGGCAAGGTCGTCGTCCACCCGAAGAAACTCGGTGTCGCCGGCCACGGCATGGGCGCTGGCGTAGCCGTCCTCGCCGCCGCTGGTCACGACATCATCTCCGGCGTTGGCTGCGTCTACCCCGCGACTACCGCGCCTTCCTCCACCGCCGCTGCCACCAATGTCTCGGCTCCGGGCCTCGTCCTGGCCCCTGGCGAGGATCAGTGGCTCGATCGTGGCAACCCGGCTCGCCTGGCTGTTCAGTGGAAGGGCGATGTCGTTTACCGCGAAGTAGACAACGCTGACCAGAGCAGCTTCTCGGAGACAACTCTTCTCCGTCGCCTAGCGGGCTTCTCTTCTTCCAAGGTGAAGTACCAGGAGGTTGCGCGCGCCGCGCTCACAGGCTTCCTGCTGGCCACGGTCGGTGACGACAAGAAGTACTCGGATTTCGCGGACCCGACCGCCACTATCAAGGGCACAACTAACCGCGACATGGAGTGGCTCATCAAGGAGCTGCCGGAAAACCCGGAGCACTCGCTGATTCCCGGCAAGTAATCACTAGGCCACGCTTCAGGACACGCCCCGAATCGACTTCACCGTCGGCGTCCCTTTCCCCGCCCGCCCGAACAATCGCGTAACGGTTCCCTTCGGTCGGGCGGTTTTTTGCTGCTTCTCGACGCCCTTCGCCACCTCTCTCTCTCTCCTTAATTTCGCGTGCTTTACGACGCTCTTCCAAACCCTGCAATTCTTTCTGTGCCCTCTGTATCGCCGTTTCGAACTCCTGCCTGGTCATTGCAGCAGCGTCGTAATAGGCCTGCCCAATCCGGTCATATTTCGCGGCATGCTTACTCCCCATTACCACTCACCTGCCGTTGGCGAATTAACCGCGCCCACAAGCTCCTGGGCGTTGGGCTGCTCAGGGGGCTCGGGCACAGCTGAAGCAGATTCCTGCACTGATGCTGCCGAGTCCTGAGCTGGTTCTGGCTGTGTTTCTGCTTGTTGTTCTGGCTGCGGCTCCTGTGGCAGCTCGATTCCCAGGTGCTTTAGTTTCTCAGCTGGAGGAGGCGGTTCAGGCGCGTCTTCTGGTTCAGGTTCAGGTTCAGGCTCAGGCTCAGGCTCAGGCTCAGGTTCCGGGGCTGGTTCGCAATCCTCAGGTTCCGGTTCGGGTTCGGGCTCGGGTTCCGGCTCACAGTCCTCCGGCGCGGGAGCTGGTGCTGGTGCTGGTGCTGGTGCTGGTGCCTGTTCACACACTGGTTCTTCCATTTCTATGCACATGTCTAAGTTGAGCAGTGAGGACGCGACACTGCCTGCAACCCCGACAGCCCCCACAATTCCGGCGATGCTGGCCGCACCTACAGCACCAATGGCACCTCCAGCGGATATCCCAGCAGCAACGCCTGCCTCAATCCCAATATCAACGTTGGCGGCAACCCCAATTCCACCAGCGATAGCGCCGTTGCCACCGGTTACAGTAGCTCCTTCGCCACTCACAGGCTCAGCCAGCTCTGCACAGGCCGCCGAGGTAGCACCCGAACTGGCAGGAACAGTAGGAGGCTGCGGCGGGGTGGCGACCACTGCGGCCTCAGTGTCACACGCTGCCTGTTCAAGACACTGCTCGATGCAGGTATTGCGCGCATCGTAGAGCTGACCAGTGGAGTCGACGAGACTGTTACACACCTGCTGGGCCACTTGTGCGGCTTCGGCGCCGACCTCCGGATCGTCGACAAGCGCTTCGCACTGAGAGAGGACACCGTCGGTTTGCTCAGCCATATCTTCTGCCTGCTTTTCGCAATCCTCGAGGACCTCGTCGACTTTCTTGCCACACTCGCCGACACTCTGCGCGCCATCGGCGGACTGCTCATCCTGATTCGCACAGTCCTGCGCGGCTTTATCACAGCGCTCTTTGGCAGCGTCGGCAGCATCGCCTTTCAAACCGCCCCAATCGAAAGCCATAACAATAGTTATCGCGGAGGCTATCAACCCCACGGAGTTGGAGAACTTGGATAGGGCGCTGCCTTTCCAGCCGTCAGCGCGTCGCACCTTATCCAAGACTTTGGGCAGATTCTTGCCGATGCCGCCGACCCCGCGCTTGGCTCCAATACGGCTTCCACGGCCAATAACACGCACCAATATCGGAAGAATTCGAGCAACCCACGGCATCAGTCCACTACCTCAATTCCACCGAGGTCGGCACTCCCGTCGCTGTCACAGCTTGCAAAGACACGCCACTGTTCCCGCACTGCCGGAGCATGGTTGCCAAGTCCCGCGTACATCGATTGCCCGTGCTCACGCAGCCGCACTGCCGCCTGCTGCAGACGACGCCCCTGGGCGGCAAAACCCTGGCCACAGTCTGCTGCGGAAATATCGGGAGCGCTTCCCCACCGCTCATGGCCGTCACGGCCGCGCTGCTCAATCTCTCGGGCAGCCGAGGTCACTGCATCTTCCGAAAAGTGCAGCAAGCCTCCGCCACGGCCTCCAGTAAAACTTGCGGACACGAAAAATCCCCTTCCCCGCGAAAAACAGTTCTTATTACTGTTAGGCGCGAAAAAAGGGGATTCGGTTCCGTTGAAGTACTAGTGCGGGTGCCCCCGGGCTAACGAGCGCGGTAGATACGCTTACAACCCTCAACACCGGTGAAGCTGAAAGGACCGGTGCCAATCAGTGCGTCGTCTCCCAGGTTTGAGTACTCACCCGGATCTTCATGCGTCACCTGAGCGTGGCGGTAGTAGGTCGGATCATCGAGCTTTACGCGCTCTTCCAGTTCACGAGCATTATCTGCGGCGCGCAGCTGGGACTCGTAGCCCTCGACCACATTGCCGGTGAGGAACTCAGCAACTGAGCCTGAACCATAGGAGACAACAGCGATCTTCTTACCAGTCAGGTCCTTCTCGGTGTCCAGCAGCGAGAGCAGGCCGAAGTAGGCCGATGCTGTGTAGGAGTTACCGATGATGCGGTTGTACTCAGTGGTTGGGCCGAGCTGGCGGGCCTCGTCCTCTGCGGTGAGCTCCACACCGTTATTGGCCGACAGCTGCCGGTGCGCCTTGTAGGCCATCTTGGTAAACGGCTGGTGGTAGCTGAAGTAGTCAATTTCACTGAAGTCCACACCGCCGCGGGCACGGTAGTCCTCGTAAGCACCCTGAACAGCGTCGATGTAAGCGCTAATAGAGAGCTTGCCCTCCACCAACGCCTGACTGCGGTGGTTCGGACGCCAGAAGTCCATAACTTCGCGGGTGAAGACGCCCGAAGCCGCATCGATGGCCAGGATGCGCGGATTAGCGGTCACCAGCATGGCTACAGCACCTGCGCCCTGGGTAGGCTCCGCAGCGGAGTCCAGGTCATAGCGGGCAATGTCGGAGGCGACAACGATGACCTTTTCCTCCGGATTGCGGGCCACCAGAGCGCACGCAAACTGCAGCGCCGCGGTACCCGAGTAGCAAGCCTGCTTCAGCTCAACAGAGCGCGCGTGCGGGTCAAGACCAACCAACTCGTGGACATAGACTGCAGCGGCCTTCGACTGGTCGATACCGGTCTCAGTGGCGAACATGATGGTGCGCACGCCGTCGATACCGTGGCGATCCACAATCTTCTTCACCGCAGTCGCGGCCATCGTCACCGGATCTTCATCAGAGGCAACCACGCTGGAGCGTTCCTGCCCCAGGCCCTTGTGATATTTTGCCGGTTCCGCTCCGAGTCGGGGCGCAATATCGGCGAGGTCAATGCAGTACGAACCCGTCGCAAAAGCGATGTCATCAATACCGACCGGGGTCACATTGCTTGTTGTCATCAAAACCGTGCCTTCACTACCTCTACAGATTTTAAGAAATAACGGGCAACGAAACATCCCATGTCATCAGAACGACCATCAGAGCAGTCATCAGACCACGGGATATTTTGCCCACAAAATGTTAATTGCCTACTACAGAAATCTAGCGCGTTTACCTGAGATTTGTCTTAGGTTTTGCGAATTGTTGCGACGCGCTACTTCGCACGCTCGATAGAAACGTGCGCCTCCATCAGCTCACCCGGGTTCGTCTGTGCCGCGAGCAGGGAAAGCTCACCACACCAGACGATTGCCGCGCAGCACGCTGCTAGACGACGGGCATTCTCACCCGGCTCACGGTCCTCCTTGCAGCCCAGCGCCGTGAGATTCTTCTCCACGAAGTCCAAGCCCTTGCCGTTGCCCACGGAACCGACGATCAAATGTGGCAGGGTGCAGCTAAAGCGCACGGAGCCGTCGTCAAGCGCCTCTACCTGCGTCAGCCCCTGCGAACCTTCGACGATATTCGCAGCGTCCTGACCGGTAGCGAGGTAAAAGCCCAGCAGCATATTGGCGTAGTGCGCATTACCGCTGCGCAGCGAACCGGCCATGATGGAGCCGACGAGGTTCTTGCGCTCGTTGAGCTCGGCCAGACGCTTGGCAGTTGTGCGCAGACGTTCGCGGACAACTGGCTCCGGAATGACGGCTTCGGCAATCATGTACTTACCGCGACCCAAAATGCCGTTGACGGCGGAGGTCTTCTTATCGGTGCAGTAGTTTCCCGAGATAGAGCCATAGCCCAACTCTGGCATCTGCTCCATTAGGTAGGACATCAAACGCTCTGACGCCAGCGTGGCCATGTTGTGGCCCGAGGCGTCACCGGAGAAGAAGTCAAAGCGGACAAAGAGCAGACGCGATGCGATCTGAAAGTGAATATCCACCAGCCTGGCAAAACGCGAGGAGGACTCCACGACCTTCTTCAGCTCGTCATAACGAGACAGGATGTTGTCGCGCGCAACGACGGCATCAGCTGCCGAGTCGAGTGTGAATACCACCGAGCGAGTCATCTTCTCGCCGACGAAAGTGCAGGTAATGCCACCTTCAATCATGCGGGAGACCTTCGCACCGCGACCGCAGGACGGCCACAGCGGGGTCTCGTAAGTCGCCAGCGGAATCTTCACCTCGTCATTCATGACGTTGCCACTAATGCGCACCGGGCCAATCCAGCTCAGTGGTACGTGTGCATATTCCAGGTCGTGCGAGCTCTTTTCAGCCATTGTCCTAAGCGACCCTTTCTAGCTGCATGCAGCTTCGGTTCCCAGCTTCTGTAAATTCCAGCTGTCTTAAATTCTACGGTCTAAAAATTGTGGTCAAAGTTGAGCGGCCAGCTTCAGCGGCAACGGCCGAATGCCAGCAGCCCGCCAGCGCGCGGTGATGTCCGCGGCAGTCTCTCGGGTCGAGCTCTCAGCATCGACACCACTTGAGACTCCGACCAGCGCGATTCCACAGTCACCACCACCGGAGCCACTGCTCTTGCCCGCGGCCCCCGCGCCATCGGCGATGTCGGCGAGCGCTTTCAGTTTCTCCGTCTCGATGCACACAGCACGCTCGCGCTCATAGTCCTGCAGCAGCGTCCGATTCTCGCGCAGGCAGGCAAACGCCGCTGTGTGGTCGCCGTCGGCAAGCGCCTGCCAGAGTTTTTCGCTTATCGACGAGACCCCGCGTACAAAATCACGGTCTGCGCCACCGGCCTTCTTCAACTGAGAGTCCGTCTTCACCGGACTGCCCGTCCAGCCGACCAACAGTTGTAACCCGCCGAGGTCGGAACGGGCGTCAATGCGAAGATTCGGCCACGGTGCCGCCACGGCAGCGACAGGATCAGCCGCCACGAGTTCTGCGAGCGCCGTCGGATTCGGCCGGCGATAGAGCACCACCCCGCCGTGCGCGGAGCACGCGATATCGCCGCCGGAACCAGCCGCACCAGCCAGAAGCGTGGCCACCATCGCAATCTTGTACACGTCCAGCGAATTGAGCTCCAGGCCTAGGTGCGCTCCCAGCGCACGAGTCACTGCCACAGCGACAGCCCCGGAGGATCCCAGGCCATACTTCGCACCGCTGTCGGCGTCATCGAGGTCCGATTCAATGACGATATTGATGGGGCTCTCTGGGGTGTTTTCCAGCTCGCCCGCAGCAATGCGATAGACCAGGGAAATCGTATGGGTAGCGATGTCACCTGGCGCATCAATATCAATGACTCGCCCCTGCGGTCCGTAATAGCTGGAGTACACGCGAGAGACCGGCTGCGATGGGTCGGCATCGTGGCACCGAACCGTCACATAGCGGTTGACTCCTGCGATGACGGCCAGCCCCTCAACATCCATCACTGCATATTCGCCGGTGAGATACAGTTTGCCACAGCCGCGGCCAATCGATTCGCCTTCGAAAGGTTCGCCCTTAGCGCTACTCAACTACTCCCCCAGCTACACCAGGTATGCGCCGGGGCCGGAGCCGGAAACCAGCACGTCAATATCCTCGAACTCTGCGCGGAAACGATCCGCGATGGTCTCAGCATCGCCGCTGCGGCACAGCACCTTCACGTTCGGACCGGCATCCATGGTGGCGTAGCACTCGGTGCCCTCGTCGCGCAGCGTAGCGACGAGATCGAGAGCCGCCACCGAATCCGGATTCCAGTAACGCACCGGAGGAAGAGCCCCCAGCATAGTGGCGTGCATGCGCATGGCATTGGCCTCGGCAAGCTCGCCGACCGCAGTGAAGTCCGCAGCGGCAATGGCGGCCTTCATGTTCTCGATATCGCGGGGCACCTGCTCCACCCACGCCGGGAAGAACGGTGAGGTCTCGACCGTGCGACGCATGGCGGCACGGCTGTCGATCTTCTTGCGGCCTGGGGCCAAAACCGCCACGACCAGGGAGAGGTCCAGGCCGGAATCTGGCAGAGCCACTGCGTGACTGGAAGCATCGTCATCGCCGGGCAGCCACTCGACGAGGCCGCCGAAAATAGAGCGACAGGCCGAGCCCGAACCGCGACGGGCCAGAGCAGAGAGCTGTTCCGGGGTGTAGTCCAGGCCGTAGGCCTTCGCCGCGGCCAGCGCGAGAGCACCGAAACCTGACGCGGACGAAGCCAGTCCAGCGCCCGTCGGAATCTCGTTGGTGCTGGTCACCTCTGCGAAGCTAGTGCTGCCCGCACGCTCGCGGACCAAATCCAAGAACTTCTGGACGCGGGACAGATCCTTGCCCACCATCTCCTGGCCGTTCAGTGTGCCCAAGTCGGCGGTGACGCTGGGATCGTCGATAAGCGACACCGTGGTGGTCGTCGGAGCGATGCCCAGAGTAAGGGACAGCGAACCTGTGGCCGGCAGCTGCACGGCCTCATCGCGCTTGCCCCAGTATTTAATCAGGGCGATGTTGGGATGAGCGACGGCGGTAGCGGTCGTGGTCACGAGGGATTTACCTCCACAGTCCAAGTAGCAACGGCATTGGCGCCCATCATGGCATGGCTAATCAGTTCCGCGTGATCGGCGGACTCTGCCAGCGCCATCACACAGCCGCCGCAACCGGCACCAGTGAGCTTTGCACCGTGGGCACCTGCCAGACGTGCGGCAGTGACGAGATCAGTGATGGACTCATGCCCAACACCTAGTTCCTCTAGCGCTTCCTGCGCCGAGTCCATGCGATGTCCCAGACGGGCAAAATCACCCTTGGCCAGGTTGTGCACCGCGCCATCGGCCAGCTGCCCCAAGTGATCCAACAATTCCTGGCCGTGGACTCGGTGCGAATCGACGAAACCACGCACGCGGGCAACGGCCAGCGACGTCGAGCCACGCACACCGGTATCCCCCAGCACCAGCCACATCTTCTTGGCTACCTGCAGCGGACGGAACTCCCCCTGCTTGAAATAGACCGGACGAGACGCACGGGCAACCGTGGCATCCAGGCCAGAGGGGTTACCGTGCGCCAGACGCTCAGCTTCCTGCACCAGGTCAAAGCGCTGACGTTCGGTCAAAGTGCCATCGGCGAGGTCACGCACTGCGTCGATAAGCGCATGTGCCACAGCGGCAGAACCACCCAGCCCTGCGGCGGGCGGGATACCGGAGCGGAGACGAATCAGCAGGTCACGTTCGGGAATACCGAAGGTGCGCAGGCCAGCGCGGAGTGCAGCGGCGATGGAGGCAAAGCGCTCCGGCAGCTCGTCGATGTCAATGACCTCGCCGTCCATGGAAAACAGGACGGGAGAATCCTCCACACGGTCAATCCACGCCATCGTGCGCAGCGATGTCACCGGCAGCGCGATAGCTGGCTTGCCATAGACGACAGAGTGCTCGCCCAACAGAATCGACTTGGCATGCCCTTCACCGAATGCGGCACCCTGTTCATTGGCCAGGGCATAGAACTCCCCGGTCTCCAATTCCTCGGACTTGTCGAGGCCGAAGTCGTCGACGCTGGCGTTTTCTACGCTGGTCACGAAGCTACACATCCCTTTCCGAAACCGACTGTGCGGCAGCCTGCGCCTCCGCGGGGCCATGAATACCCGGCACACCCGCAATGTCGAAACCGTACTTGGAGAATTTCTCCGCGCCAACACCCCAGACGTGGTTAAACCACTCCGTCATCGGTTCGTTCGCGCGGCGTTCGGCGAGCTCCTGCGGGGTCACGTACACCACTTCATCGACCTCATCGGGGTTGATATCCACCGACTTCGGATCGACGATGCCGGCGTAGACATGGTTGTACTCGTGCTCCGCCAGTCCCGAACGATCATCGATGACCTGGTAGATAACGATGCCGATTTCCTCCAACTGGGAGACATCCGCACCGAGCTCTTCCTTCGCACGACGCTCAACGGCATCGGCCACCGGCTCCCCCGGCAGTGGGTGCGAGCAGGTCGCATTCGTCAGCAGCAGTGGTGAGTGATACTTCGACTCCGCACGGCGCTGCAGCAGCATGCGTCCCTGCTCATCGAAGAGGAAAAGGGAAAAGGCGCGGTGCAAAATTCCCGGCGGAACGTGTGCTTCAAGCTTGCCGACGGTACCGAGAACTCGACCGTCACGATCGACTACCTCTACCTGGATGTCGGCTTCACCCGGGGCAAAACGGGCTTTAATGTCCTCTGGCGCATCATTCATTTCCACACTCCTGACTCTAGACTGCGGCCACAACCGCAGCTAACTCCCCGGCAATCTTGCGGGCCGATTCCGCATCGGCGGCCTCCACCATGACGCGGAAGAGCTCCTCGGTGCCGGACGGGCGCAACAGCACGCGACCGGTGGAGCCCAGCTTCTCCTCGGCAGCATCGATGGCGGCCTTGACCTCTTCAGACTCCAGAATTGCGGCCTTGTTCGACACCGGTACGTTGATCAGAGTCTGCGGCAGCACCTTCATTACGGAGGCCAGCTCAGCCAGAGACCTACCAGTGCGTGCCATCCGCGCCATGAGGTACAGACCGGTGAGGGTGCCGTCACCAGTGGTGGCGTGATCCGGAATGACCACGTGCCCCGACTGCTCACCGCCGAGCGAGTAACCGCCAGCGTTCAAATCAGCCAGCACATAGCGGTCGCCGACCTTGGTGGTGCGCAGGGCGATATCGTTTTCCTCCATCGCCAGCTTGAGGCCGAGGTTGCTCATCACAGTGGCCACCAGCGTGTTGTGGTGCAACAGCCCCTCTTCCTTCATGGCGACGGCCAGAATGGCCATGATTTGATCACCGTCGACGATGTTGCCCTGCGAATCCACAGCCAGGCAGCGGTCGGCATCGCCATCGTGAGCCAGTCCCAGATCCGCGCCGTGCTCCAGCACTGCCGCGCGCAAAACCTCAATGTGGGTGGAACCGCAGTTGTCGTTGATGTTGTAAGAGTTCGGCTTGTCGTGAATAGCGACGACGTCGGCACCGGCGGCCGCGTACGCCATGGGGGCTGCCTGCGAAGCAGCACCATTTGCACAATCCACCACGACGCGAATGCCGTCGAGCTTGGTACTGACCGCACGGGAGAGGTGGAACAGGTAGCGGTCGAGCCCGTCTGGGGCCTCCTCGATGACACGACCCACTCCGGTGCCCGTGGGACCGGTCTCCGGCAGGTTGTGGAGAGCGTGTTCGATTTCCTTCTCCACCGCGTCGTCAAGCTTGGTGCCGCCCGCGGCGAAGAACTTGATGCCGTTGTCCGGCATGGGGTTGTGAGAAGCCGAAATCATCACACCCATGTCGGCACCGTAGTCGTCGGTGAGGAAAGCGACAGCCGGAGTGGGCAGCACACCGACACGCAAGACGTCGACGCCCTGGGAAGCCATGCCGGCAGACAGCGCTGCGGCGAGCATCTCACCGGAGACACGCGGATCGCGGCCAACAATGGCCAGGGGACGACGCCCCGATGGATTCGTGCCGCTAGTCAGCACAGTGGCCGCAGCAGCACCCAGCCGCATTGCCAGCGGTGCGGTCAGAGTCTTATTCGCCAAACCGCGGACGCCATCAGTTCCGAAAAGACGTGCCATTGTTGCTAGACCACTCCTTGGGGGTTTATGAGTTTTGGTATCGCGGACTGTTGCATTGTCAATGCTGTATTACTTTAGCCGGTCGCGCAGGCGAATCCAGACTAGCCACAGGACACAATTGGCTGCGGGTCATAAACCGTAGTCTGAGTTTCACGCGAGATTTCCGCGCCAGAGAGGTCCCGAATGACGCGTGTGTCGGAAGTGGTAAAGCCCTGCGCACCCGACGACGGCTGGCAAGAGCTGCCATTGACCTGCATACGCTGTGGTTGCGTGTATGCCCAACGGCCACCATTGATGGACTCGACGTTGACCTTCTTCACACCCTTGATGCGCACAGTGACGTCGGAGCCAGTAGTAACGGCCTCGATGAGAATCGGAGTGTCGGAACTGTTCTTAAACGCTAGGTCGATTGCGCCCTCGTACACCGTCGCCTCACGGCCGGCCGGGTAACGCGAAATGTAGTAACTGTGCGGAGTGTGCGCGACATCCTCCATGCCCGCAAAGTACGAAGCATTGTACAAAGTAGTGGCGAACTGGCTAATGCCACCGCCGACAGCCTTATCCGCATGGCCGTTGAGGATGATGCCCGACTCGACAAAGCCCTGCGCAGTACCGCGCGGACCCGTGTAGCCATTCAGGCTGAATGTATCGCCCGGCGCCACGAATGCGCCGTTGACCATCTGAGACACCAGGGCAATGTTTGTTCCCGATGCCGAGCTGAAGCCACCGGTGGTGAACTCACCAATGACATCATCGAAGGTGGCACTTTCCGCTTGTTCGGTGGTGTAGGTGGCGGGCTGGTCCTCGTAGACCGCATCGAACTCGCGCTTATCCGTCGAAGTCACACGCTCGGCGAAGTCCTTCATAGTTTCATCCCACTTCACGGCTACGCCATCAACTGAGGGGACCACTTCACGCGAACCACCGCTGAAGCGTATCGACGCATTGCGCTTATCAACCTCGGAAGCAGCCAGCCCCTCCTCGAGGATCTCGCGTGCGCGGTCGACATTGATATCGGCGGCCAATCCGCCGTCGCGCGACACAAAGCTGATGATCTCAGCCATGCGCTCCGGAGGAATTACACCATCTTTGCCATCGCGGCCCTTGGCAACAATGGGACCCGACACGGCAGCGGCGGCCTCTCCCTCAGCTGCCTCACGAACCTGATCTTCACCGATAGCCGGGTCGTGCGCGGTGGTCTCCACATCGATGCCCTCCGGCGACAACCACTTGGCGGCCAAATCCCCGCTGACCGCATTGCGGTCGACATCTTGGCCGATGACCGGTGGAGTTGTTTCCACGCGGCCGTCAACAAGCTTGACCTCACCATCGACGGGAGCAATAGTCAGTTCGCCGACGAGACGGTCGACCTGCGGTTCGAACTTAGAGCTATCGATATCGCTGACCAAATCCAGCTCACGGGTAGTAAAGAAACTGCGCACCCAGGTAACTGGGTTCGCCGTCTGCTTGCCCGCCTGAGCGACCGTCTTCTCCCAGTCGATGCTCAGCCCCGCCTCCTCGGGCAGAACCTCCGCCGCGCGCTCGCCGGCACGCAACGCCACTGGATGAGTGGAAAGATCACCGAGCTGTTCTTCGAGCTTCGCCTCAGCGTGATTCGCGCTCAGCGTGCTGATGTCAATCCCCGCAACGGTAGACCCGCGCGGGACATGGTCCTTATTCAGCACGTAATCGACAGCGTAAAACACACCGAAGAGCGCGAAGATACCGAGGACGATGCCGAGGAAAATCTTTAATCCGCGGTGACTGGAGGAAGACTTTTGTTTGGCCACAGCCACTTACTTTACCGTGGAAACACTACTAACTAGATTTTTATTAGATTCCGCAGGTGCCCGGAATGCGTTTCTTGTTCTTCGCATACTGCTGGAAAGCATCGACCACGGCATTGGCATAGACCTCGGCGCCATCCGGGGTCGGATGGATAAGGTCCGCGCGCAGCTTGGACAAATCGTCACGCACACCATGGCACCAGTCAGCCACATAGACATTGTCGCGCTTCTTTGCCGCGTCGAGGACTTCCTTCTCCGACTGAGGCATCCACACGCGATCACCGTACGGGTTGATTAGGACAATGATGCGGTCGTCACCCAGCGAATCGAGAATCTCATCCAACAGGTGTTCGTCCGATGCCGCAGCCGACTGGTTGATACCAAGACCCAGCACAACGAATGGATCGAGCGTACCCGCCGCCTTCATACTGGCGATAATCTCCGGCGCGGCCGGATAACCACGGGAAACTGCCGCATCGATGTAGATGCCGGGCAGCTTCTCCTCCAACGCGGACGCCGAGGCGAGCATCACAGAGTCGCCGATAGCAGTGATCTGGTCGCCACGCGGCATAACGTGCTTGGCCAACTCGGCCTCCTCCGCCTTTTGCGCCTGCGCACGGCGCTCTGCCGCCTCCTGTAGCTGCGCCTCCAAACGCGTCATCTTCGGCGCCGTGGCCATCCCTGCCACTGCACCGACCACGACGACCAACGCCAGCACTGCTGCAACGCGCGGCTTCCAGGAACCGGCAAACTGCGTGCCCGAAAACTGCGACATCCAACGGCGGTAACCCATCCGGCGAATTGGGGATTCCACATTCTTGTACGACCAGTTCGCCAAAAGCAGCGCCAGCACAATACCTGCAAAGGCAGCGAGTTTCTCATACTGCATCGCCTCATTGCGCTCCAGCAGTTCACGGATGAGCACGATGACCGGCCAGTGCCACAGGTACAGCGAGAAAGAAATCTTTCCCAGCCAGCACAGTGGCTTGAACTCAAAAATCTGACGCACGGGTGAAACACCGCGAACGACGAGATAGAGAATCGCCGCCGACAGCAACGACGCGAACACCAACCCACCACGGTAAGTCGCCGACGCGGTATCTGACATCATCAGCAAAACCAACGAAAGGAAGATCAGCGGCAGCGAGGCCACTACGAAAGCCTGGGCAGAACTGCCAAAGAAATCCCGCAGGAGGGGTTCCGTGCGTGGCCAGGAGTCCGCCTCCGCGCGTGACGACGTCGACGTCAACCACAATGCGAGGGCCGCACCAAACAGGAGACCAAAGGCGTGAGTATCGGTGCCGTAGTAGACCCTCGTGGGGTCGACCTTCGGATCGTAAAGCGAGACCATCCACACGAAAGAAGCAACCGCCCCAATGCCCGCCACTGCTGCCAGCTTGCGAGATGCCAGCTTCAGCGCGAGAAGAGCCACAAAGATTAGTGGCCAGAGCAAGTAGAACTGCTCCTCTACCGACAGTGACCAGTAGTGGGCTAGCAGCTGCACACCAGAATCCGCGAAATAGGACTGAGAGCCCGCAATCTGCGTCCAGTTATTGACGAAAAAGACCGTGCCGAGAAACTGCGTCGACAAGCCAACAGCGGAATCACCGCCAACCAGACCTGCGACGGCGATGGAAATAAATAACACAAACATCGCAGCCGGGGCGATGCGGCGCAGTCGACGGAGCCAGAAGTCCTTTAGGTCGATGCGCCCAGTGACCGCGCGTTCGCGCACCAGAAGCGAGGTGATAAGAAATCCGGAGAGCACGAAGAAGATATCCACGCCGATGTAGCCACCGGGCAGCACATTATCGAAGTAGTGGTAGATCACCACTGTGGCAACGGCCAGACCGCGCAGCCCATCAATGCCTGGTACGCGTCGAATGCGGAAGGGATGCTTCGCCACCGACGACGAGCTAGAGGAGCTCTTCACGTCGGAGGTCTTGGTGGCTGTGGTGCTCACCGCCATACGGTTTCCTTCTTCCCATCGCACTACAATCGCACTTCCATCGCACCGCAATCGCACCGCGAAAAAACGATTCTCGTGGCAGTTTTTAACGGATAAAAGTCTAACGTACGGGGCTTGTCCCGAAAATGCAGCCATGCCTGGTCACGGCGGACTTTAACCCAAAAAAGCACCCCGGCTTGCGCGTAATACGCAAACTGAGGTGCTTTTCGAAACAGTAAAGCCTAACGCTTGGAGTACTGCGGTGCGCGACGGGCCTTGTGCAGACCAGCCTTCTTGCGCTCGACAGCACGAGCGTCGCGGGTGAGGAAGCCAGCCTTCTTGAGAACGCTGCGCTCCTCCGGGTTGAACTCGTTCAGGGCACGAGCGATAGCCAGGCGCAGAGCACCGGCCTGACCGGACGGGCCACCACCGTTGATGTTGGCCTTGATGTCGAACTGGCTGTCACGCTCAACCAGGACCAGCGGATCCTTGATTTCCTGCTGGTGCAGCTTGTTCGGGAAGTAATCCTCGAGCTCGCGACCGTTGCAGACAATCTTGCCGGAGCCGGCAGTCAGAACGACGCGGGCAACGGCGCGCTTACGACGACCGACGGTCTGAATCGGACGATCCAGGGTCAGCGGTGCAGCCGGAGCAGCCTCAGCCTCGGTCTCAGTAGCAACTGCATCGCCGATGGAAGAGGTGAACTCTTCGGTGGCAGCAGCAGCGGCAGCCTGAACATCATCGTAGGAAGCCTCGGTGGCCTCTACGTTCTGGTTCTCGTTGACGTCCTGTGGGTTGGTCACTGTGCCACCGCCTTGATCTCGTAGTTTTCAGGCTTCTGACCGGCGAACGGGTGCTCGGAGCCGGCGAAGACGTGCAGCTTCTTGATGGACGCACGCGAAAGCTTGTTGTGCGGCATCATGCCCTCAATAGCCTCAGCGATAACGCGCTCCGGGTGAACCTCGAGGGAACGACCCAGGGTCATCGACTTCAGGCCGCCCGGGAAGCCCGAGTGGCGGTAGCGCATCTCACGTTCCCGCTTGTTAGAGGAGACGTGCACCTTATCGGCGTTGATGATGATGACGTGGTCACCGCAGTCGACGTTAGGGGCGAAGTAAGCCTTGCCCTTACCGCGCAGCAAGTCTGCGGCGTGAGTAGCCAGACGGCCGAGAACAACGTCGGTAGCGTCGATGACGTACCACTTGCGCTCGATGTCACCGTCCTTCGGATGGAAAGTAGACAACATGACTCCTTTTAGGGTCCGTGTAGATTTGCCAGCCACCGTGCACACTGTTGTTATTCCCCGGCGGCCGGTGGAGACCCGAGGCAACATTCACGTGTGCGCACACAGTTTGGCTACTTTACCTTGAGATGGCGCTAGAACAAAAATGCCAAAGCCAGTCTCAGCTGCAAACTACTGAGACTGGCCTTTCCCCCCGGAGTGCTGCTAGCAAGAATACGTCAAAGGCAGATACCTAATTGAGGATCTCAATTGAGCAAATGTCCTCCCCCCCTCCCCCGGTTACATAGCTCAATCAAAAGTGCCTCAACCAGGATCCAAGCTATCCCCAGCTAGCTGCCGCACGGCGGTTAATATCCGCCATTCGCTGACTACCTGCGCTGACAGTATCCGCAATAGTCGTGAGAATCATATTGAGCTCCTCCGCTGCTGTGTCCCATTCACGCTGAGCCTCCTGGTAAGAATCCGAAGACTCACCCTCCCACGTAGAGACCATCGGCGCGATGCGCTTCTTCAAATCTCCGAGCAGCCCGTTGATAGTGCCAGAAGTGGAACGAATGTCATCCGCAGCACCGTCGATGCCGCCGAAGCTGTACCTAATTGGTTGCATTAAGAACCCTTTCCCCAAAAGGTGATGTGTGTTGTGTGATTCAGTGTTGTAATTGTGCGATCCGACAAAACGTTTAGAGGTTCAGCAACGACGCACCCGCTGCTGCCACCTGCTTGAACGACGACGCCCCCTCGTCCTCGCCCGCATCGAAGCTGCTGGAATTTGCGCGAATGTTATCCGCGATATCCGTCAGCGCATTGGATAGACGCATAGCTGCGTCATCCCAACGAAGCATCAGATCATCGAAGCTGTCTTTAGCCTGGCCCTTCCATTCCCCCGCCAGACCGTCCACGACGCCTCGAATGCGCCCCAGCTCGCCCTGTACTTCCGAGTTGACACCATCGACGTCCCCTGCGGTAGTGGTCATTTGATCTGATTCGGCTGCAAATAGGTTTGCCACTGTTTCCCCCTTTTTCGTGTTGAGTGACTGATTAACGACGGCATTTTTACCTCCCCGCGCGAGCCAGCCAGCTTCCCGCGTTAAAAAACCCGTCATATTGTTTGGCGCGAAAAACCCCGATTCGGTTCCATTTTGGTTTTCCGACCTTTACCCCTACCTACCCCCGCCACCTCCCGAGTCATCTTCTCTACGCCCATTACGTTGTTAGCAGTTCCACCACAGGGCGCCGAAGATTCATAGCCTGTCCACCCGATTGGGCTGGTTATGTTTAATTTCGTTCCCTCCGTCTGAAAGGACAGTGGAACTAGTCGCTGGCTTCGGTATGGCTTATTCCCGCCCCTGTCTGAAGATGATCCGGGGGTGATGCCCCCGAAGGCAGTTAATTTGTTTGAACTACTGGAGTTTAAACTCTACGATGTCGACTTCATCATCTGCAGCTAATCCGGGATAGTGAGTATCTAGCGCTTCCTGAAGCTCAGTGAGGGAACCAAAACCGTCATTTTTGGCTTGCTCCTCCGACAATTCGCTTCGCCGGGTGGAGACAACTGACGTGACCTGTGCAGGAATAGTGACGACCTCTCCAGATTCTTTCTCGAAGACAATTTGAGCGCTTCCTTCACGAAAAGGATCATCTACCCGAATGGTTTGTTGCTTTTCTCCGCTACGAATTAATTCCTCGTAGCCTTCCCACATGTAAATGCGCTGTTCCTTTTCCAAGTCCCGCCAGTCAAATGCGAACGGCAAAAGCTCTCCCACGGTAGGTGCTTCAAGTCCATTACTTCCGCGCACGATGCACCGAATAGACGGGTTAACATCAAAAAGCACCTGGCGGCATTTACCGCAAGGAGGAACAACTTGACCAGTAGGTCCGTATACGGCGACTACTGCTTGGATGGGGTCCTCTGGATAACTAGCAGCATGGTTGGCCAAAGCTGAGACTTCGCCGCAAGGACCACCAAGGAAATGAAATGCGTTCAAACCTAGGACGTGTTTGCCCGACTCGGTAAGGAGGGCTGCGGCTACTGTGTGGTCTCCTCCGTCTTGGTAGCGCTGTACATGAGTAGTTGCTTCAGCTAGCAAATTTCGAAGTTTGTTAGAAATCATCCATTTAAAGGTAGTAGCTGCAAACGCTAGACGATAACTTGAGTTCTATGAAGTTACTTCTTTTCTCTTACCTGCATCCTGATCTCGCCATGTATTTGACTGGAAGAATTCTCTATATAGATGACGCGGCAGTCGAAATGCGACAGGCTCCATTTGCTCAGGAAGAGTTAAAAGCGGTTAGCGATGTGGCGGAAACGCTGGTGACTCTTACTTTGTCAGAGACACCACTGAGTGTTTTTCGCCATGAGCTTGAGCAAGCTGATTGCGTTTATGTGGCGAGTGGTGAAACATTCCGTTTGCTCCAGGCGCTGAAATCTACCGGAGCGGACCAGCTTCTTACTGACGCCGTGCGTAATGGAAAGTTGTATGCAGGAAGCTCTGCTGGGGCTATTGTTGCCGGACCCTCAACTGAGCCAGCAACGGTGATGGATGATCCTTCAGCAGCTCCGGAGCTTGCGAACTACACCGGACTTAATCTCACTAAATATGTGGTAGTTCCTCACGCCCAAGGAACGACCGGTCCGTATTCTATAGACATCATTAGTCGGACTGTGCAAGAGTACGGGCGAAAGTGGAATCTTCTTTTGCTGAGAGACGGTCAAGCGCTAGTAGTTGATGAGCGGGGTTCAGTGCTTATCTAGGTTGCCCCCACTTGCGTATTACGGCACCGGCCGAGCGCTTACTACTGCCTGGTCGCATACGGGCCGTACCGGCGTAATAGTCCTTCCTCTGAACTGGCACCCCACACTGACTTGAGTTCCGTCCATCACTTTGTGATGCCAGAGCACTATCGAATTACCTGACGGCAGCCGCTCCTCTACGACTACGACATCGGTGCCCAGTACTTGCCTGCGTTCCGGCGCGGACTTTGTCTCATCCCCGGCAACGGAGCTACTCAAAGCTGCTGCTAGATGTTCAAGCGCCATGTCCTGCGAAAGCGGATTAGCGAGCACCAATACGCGCATATCTCCGCCATCCACCGCAATCAGACGGTCGAACGGACTTGCCGAATCAAGCTCCCACCCGCCGGGAAACCGAGCTTCCACGCCTGCATTGGCCAGCGTGACTACTGGAGCAGAATCGGGAACCGGTTTCGATGTGGGTGGAGGCGTAGTTACAGGCGGCGTAGTTACAGGAGGAGCCTGTGCGTGCGATGTCTCACGCTGCTTCTGCCTCCCCTCGTTCTCCCTGCCTATGCCGCCACTAATGAGCCATGCAGCAATCCCAACAATCAGCACTACCACCGTCAACAAACCAACGGCAGCTACTGACACAACCGTGCTTTGATTCGACACTGCGCTGGCTTCTACCCTGGCTGCAGGACGCCTCCCCGCGAGATCCTCCAATTGCTCCACTTCACCGGCTTCAGCGTCGCCGATGCTTTTCAACCAGGCCGGATTTACGCCCTCCCCGAGCCGCGAGGCTGGACAGTCGAAGACCAAAAACCCACGGTCGCGCAGACGATCGACTAGTAGAGCTCGCCGCGGGTTCGCTAGCCCAGGTGGAACTTCGCCGACGATGAACTCAATATCCTCCTGCCAGCGGGGCGGATACTCGGTAATACCGCGCCCACCGCTAACTTCCACATCATCAGGTATCCCCTGGGGTACATCCGGATACATGGTCAGCTGATAAGCCAGCGCAATAACTGTTTCCACCAGCGGTGCGCTGTCGTTCGCTCCGACCAAATGTGTCATCCGACTGGCAATGTGCCCACCGCTCAGACGAGTGACACAGACACGCGTTTCCTCTACTTCCACCAACACGCTATGAGACACAGTTGCCTCATCGAGTTCCACAACGGCGTCGGCAAGCGTCAGAATGTACGGATTGAGTTCGGCAGCCAATAGCGCGGAGGCCAGCCGGCACTGTCGCACAGCACCCCAATAGCTGGGCACAATGACTGTTTGCATGCTCTCGAGAAGCGGTCTAGGGCCATGCACCGCCAGTTCTGTGGTGTCTGCAGGTGCCGCGAGTCCCCACAGATGCCAGGTACCGTGGCGCAGCGTCGGGGTCTGAGTGGTGTCAGGAGAATCGACCCGAATCATCAACTGTCCTCCTGGTCACCAGCAGTATCCAACAAACCCAACTGCACAACCTGCGGACTCTGGCCGTGCGCCACCCAATAGCCACGACCCGGAGGCTGTTCGCAGGGCTTTACGCCGAGGATGGGGCCGTCGTCGCGTGTGCCATCCATGACAAAGACGCTGGCGCCCTGATCCTTAACCGCCCCCATGACCGGGTCGTGGAGGGAACGCAACGCCCCGCTGATTCGACGGGCGAAAAAGATATTGAGCCCAATGTCGGCGGCGTGAGCGATGACTTCTGCCAGCGGCTGCAAGGGGTTACCCCGTGAGCCAGCCACGAGGTCATAGTCATCCACGATGACATTGATGGTTGGACCACTCCACCAATTTCGGGCCTTCAACTGCGCTGGGGTGATATCCGGTTGCGGGAGACGAGCCTTCAGTACCTCTGCCAGCTCTGCCAGCATGGGCGTCGCCACCGCAGCCGAGCCCGCATAGCCGGCCAGCCGCTCTTGGGGCACGGCCTCCATTAGCCCACGGCGGTAGTCAATCACGACGAATTTCGAGTCCGACTGCGAGTACCGCAGCTGGTGAACGATGCCCCTCAGCGCGGCGGTTCTGCCACTGCCCGCCGAACCGAATATCAGTAGGTGGCGATCCTTTTCGGGGTGGAATATCACCGCGCCCAGACCGGCTTCTTCGAGACCCACTGCAATCGCACCTCTCGTCGCGGCCGCTGGTCGCGGCAAACGCGCAATATCAATCCGCCGCGGCAACAACTGGAGCTTGGGCGCCTGCTCACCGTGTGGCACCGTCTCTACAATCCGCTTGGTGTCCGCAGCACCGGTGAGAGCTACCAACATCGCAAAGCCGCCCGGCGCGACCCCACGTCCTGGGCTCTCCGGCACCAGCTCCGCTGCCTTACGATCAATCATTGAATCCATCGACTCCGCCTGACGCAGCTCAATCCGAGTACCAATCAGGTCGCGAACGGCAGGTCTCATGTCCGTCCACCGATGGGCTGTGAGCAGGACATGAATTCCCACCGCCAATCCATCTGCAACCAGCGCCTGCACATCGTCGCTCAGCGCCGGAAACTCCGTTTTGAACGCACCCCAGCCGTCAATGACCAACACCGAATCTGGCTGCCCTGCCGCCCGTGCTGCTTCCGACGAGAGCCATCCATTAGTGCGAAAGAGCTGTTCCCGACGACTTACCTCACGACGCAAAAAACCAAGCGTACGGCGAATAAGCTCCTCGTCTCCGCGGTGTGCAACCGACGCGACATGCGGCAACTCAGCCAGGTCGCTCAAGCCGCCCGCACCACAATCAACGATATAAAAATGCAGGTCACGGGCGCTGATGCCGTCGGCAAGCGCGAGGACCGCTGTGCGTGCAGCAGTGGTCTTTCCTGACCGCGGTGCTCCGACGATCGCCACGTGCCCGCCGGTCGTGCGCAGGTCAATACGCAGTGGGTCTTGACGCTGAAACAGCGGCTTGTCCACCAGCCCAATCACACCGGTCAACCGCTGTCGCGGCAGCTGCTCGTCAGACTGAAGCTCGATGGCCTCCGGTAATGGTGGCAGCCACACGCGATGCGCACGTGTCGGTACGTGCGACACCGCTGCCACCACGGCACCGAGCACCGTCTGCTCCGATGTTTGTGCAGGCGGATCCACCATTCCACCATCGCTTGACGACGCGCCGAAAGCCTCCCGCGTCCAATTTTCAGCGGTAAACTCAGCGACAGCTGCGACCTGGCCCTGCAGCCCCTGCTCTGCCCCAGCCGTCGCACCGTCAACAGGCTGCGGACGGACCACCGGGCCGGAAACATACGCCGACCGAAAACGCACCGGCTCGGCGGCAGCAGATTTGATATACCCAATGCCCGGGATGGCCGGCAGATGATAGGCATCCGGTACCCCCAGCACGCTGCGGGACTCCGCGACGGAAAAGGTCTTCAACCCAATGCGATAGGAAAGATGGCTTTCCAGTCCGCGCAAGCGGCCTTCCTCCAGACGCTGACTGGCCAGCAGCAAATGCATGTGCAAACTGCGCCCCAACCGACCAATCGCAACGAAGAGCTCAGCAAACTCCGGGCGTGCGGAGAGCAGCTCCGAAAACTCATCCACCACAATCAGCAACGCGGGCATAGGTGGCGCATCTATCTGCCCAGCGCGCCGGGCCTGTTCATAGTCGCTGACACCGGCGAAATTCCCCGCAGCGCGTAGCTGCTCTTGGCGCCGCGTCATCTCACCGCGCAGTGCGTCTTCCATGCGGTTGACCAGGATAAGCTCCTGCTCCAAGTTGGTAATCACCGCCGAGACATGAGGCAATTGATCCAGTCCCAGAAACGTCGCACCACCTTTGAAGTCCACCAGCACAAAGTTCAACTGATCCGGACTGTGCGTGGCTGCGAGCCCTACCACGGTCGTTCGGAGGAATTCCGACTTAGTAGAACACGGGTTGTGGGTACGAAGCGCGATACACGGAATGGGAACGGACACTACCGCTGCGCGACCCCCACACGGCAGTAGAGATCTCGGCAATGCACGGACACACAACAAAAGCGCCGCAGTTGTATTTATGTTTAAGTTGCGCTGCAAGCGCTGACATTCCGGGCGGAAGGGTGGCCGCAGCTCTACAGCAAGCACACGGCAGGGTGTCTACCTCGGGCGACGTGAAATTACGCAGAAAAATACGAAATGCATCATTGCAGGTCACGGCAGGTATTTAAGGGGCGTTTCGTAATCCCATAAACGAAAAGAACAAAACTACGAAACACAAAAATATACGTTGAGCAGCGTAAATGCTTTTCGTTTCGTAATTTTTCCACTTTTTGAAGAAAATCTAAATAAGAAGAGACACCTTGATTGCGATTGTGTCCCGTGTCACATAGCTACAACCTCTGCAGCGTGCCCTCAATGAGGACGCTCTATGTCGTAGACGTGTGCCCGTAATGTGTGTCTGTGTCTCTCTCTTAAAAGGTTTGGGTCGAAATGCCGCAAAATTACGAAACATCCCCGAAATGTGACGTGTCTGTGCAGGTCACAGCGTTATCGCGTGTTTCGTAATTTTGTTTTTCGATTTTCGTAGTTCTACGAAACCGCAGGTAGAGCGTTTCGTAATTTTTTCGTATTTTGATCGGCAAATTACGAAACGAGGTCAAAACTACGAAACGAGCACACTATAGACGTGTCACAGGTCACAAAAAGGCGCGCCCCTTGCGTGTCACCATGCCGCCACACAACAGCTGCCCCACCACAACACCCCAGCCGTGCCACGTGGCGTGTAGAAACGTGCTCGGTTCGATTCGTAAAGATTAGGTCGCAGGCTATTGTGCGCGACGCATAAGTTCCGTACGATGGCCCCCAGACCGTATGTGGCGTTTTAATTCGTTTTTGGTTTAGCCAGCCGCATACGGGGGATAACCCCGAGGATAATTCATAAAGAGACAGCCTCTCGACCGTGATAGGCGCGGTTCCTCCGACGAGATAGACCGGTCGGCAACGGCATTGCCAACCACAAAAGCGGTCAGGTAGGGAGTAAGCGCTCCCGTAAAGCAATGGGACGGCAGACCACCGTTCTAGCGAGTTGAGCACGGCACTCCAAGCCGCCTGAATAGCAAGCCGGTAAAGCACCCCGCTCCGGGACAGATCAATCTGCCCAGGAGCGTTTTTCTATGTCCGAAAAGGACACGACTACCGCCGTCGCGCCACGCTTTTACACGCTGCAGGAACTCGCCGATCTCGGCGTCGGCTCCGAGTCCACGTTGCGAAAAGCTATTAAAGAGGGCCGTCTTTCATTCCACGGAGTGTCGTCGATAAATAACTATTCGATGCGCAAAGTACAACGAAATACCGCTAGAAACAGACAACATATGGGGGTGCACAGAAACACATATAGGTTCTGCGGAAAACCTATAGGGTGCGTCGCTAAAAACCGCTGTGCGCGAAAAACATAAAGGGTTTACGGACCCGGTCCCAGACCCCTCAATACTCTGAGCCGGAAGAATGGAAAGTGGAAGGTTGATGTATCCCCACTATTTATTTTTTCCGTTTTTCGGAGTACATCGGGAGCTACAACTGCGGACCAGCTCTGTGTGAACTAGATGAGAAGGCGCAGCAGCGAATCATCGACGCTGGACAGTTGGTGCTGCGGGCACGCGAGCGGCACCCCCAGCGGTCACTCGCGGAGCACTACAACCCGTTATCGATGGACCCAATTCTGCTCAAGGCCCACAACAACTTGGACCGGGAAGTCGATAAGGCTTTCGATGTGGCACGCAAACTCACCAACGAGCGCCAGCGCCAGGAGCTACTGTTCGCCAGCTACGGGGAGTTGGCGAGGGGCTATGTCTCCTCGCTTTCATCAAAATCGAAACCACCAGCAGGGTCGTTCCCCGTGCGGGTGATTTTGATCGGTCCCGCTGCTGGGTGTAGAACCCTGTCGCTGGCAACGCCGGGAACTATGACTGTGCCCGACGAGAACACGTCACTGCCATAACGCGGCTCACGGTAGACGAACATGGGTCGTTCACTACTACTGGTGGATTTCGGTTTTGGTGGTGGGGGGATTACCGCCGCCGGCCTCGATTTTTCCGTTGAGGAGGGCGTTGACTACTTCCCGATTGTGAAATGGGCCGATGGCGCGGTGAAGAGGAACCAGTCACCTGGAAGAGATCGATCCAGTCGCTGGTGTGCAATCTGGGAGGTAGGGTTGCGGGGTCGATTCCTCGCGAGCGCAACCATGATTGTGTCTCTGAACGTGATGAAAACAACCCTGCCCTTCGGAGAATTTCCCCTATCCCGCGTCCCCGGGCGGTGAAAACGGTGTGCACCATCGCCTGAAAGGCTTTGCGTTGCTCTATCGGGATCTTCGGGTCACCCACCCGGCGGATCACTAAGATCCCCCCGTCAACGTTTGGCTGTGGCCGGAAAGCAGACCTTGGTACTCGGGAACCAAGGTGAAACGTGAACCATGGGGACCACTGAGCTGTCATCATCGTGCTTGCACCTACCCCGGCCCGGCGGCGAGCGACTTCCCACTGCATGAGGAGTACAGCGGCAGTCCATGCCGGCGCATGCAACAACTTTCGAAGAATGGCAGTGGTGAGGTGAAAGGGAATGTTTCCCACAATGACGCAGGGAGTGGCGGGTAACGGGAAGTTGAGGAAATCATCATGGACCACTTCGACCGACGCCGAGGCGGTCTTTTTTGTGAGTTTGGCAGCTAGTTTTGCGTCTACCTCAACTGCCGTTATTGCCCTCCCCAAGTGGGATATCGGGTGAGTGAGGGCACCGCTTCCTGGCCCGATCTCAATGATGGGGCCGGAGGTTTGTTTTACAAGATCGACGATGGAGTTGATGATCTTGTGGTCTGTGAGAAAATTTTGGCCATGTTCGTGACGGCCGTATCCGTATGTAGACATCAGGTGTGCTCCGTGGAGTTGAAACGGAGCCGGGCATGGCAAATGGCCGCCCGGCTAAAGGACCGGAGCGGTTTCTAACCTGCGGGAGGGAGAAAACCGCCTTAGCGGCTGGTGAGCGGCCGCATGAAAACGGAACCTGAAATCAACATGGGCCTATCGTATCCAATTAATTTCGCAGGGTCCAATACGGTGAGAAAGAAGACAACCGCACCGCAACAGTGCAAGACCTCTCTGGATTGGAATTTACCCGATCCTGTGGCACCAACGCACAGACCGTGTGGGCCCATGCCGCCCTCGGCGCTCTCCTTAAAATCCAGATAGACCGGCGCGCCGCCGTCATCAGCCCCAACGGGAATACGCAGACGAGCACTGCCAGAGCGCGGTCGGTAGCGCAGAGTTGTCGGAGGCGGATACAACCCGAGCTCCTCCATCACCGGATCTTCCGAGGTCTTAACAGAATCATCTGCGCTTGTTGGCACTTCAAATCGCGCCAAGCTCCGCCCAAGAACCTCCGCTTCTGCTGGACTCAGCTGATCAGGTACACCAATCTCCTCCCTTCCGGACGCGGTTTCCGCATGCACAGCAGTAGTGGAAACGACCAGCGCGATGCCATGGTTAACCGCGGCCTCCCACAACGTTGACTGCGCTTCCACGACGGTCAGCAGCACTACCGAGGTCTCCGACCCCGCCGCGTCAAAAATCGGTGTCAGTTCAGTGACATCGAGCTGTCCGCTCGAATCCGCCAGCACAATCAGCACTGCAGCTGGCAGTGTGTCGATAGTCGTGAGCAGCTCCGTCAGCTGCGCACACGTCGCTGCCCGCAACCGCGCTGAGCCACAGGCATCAGTAACTGCGGGGTGTCCGTGGTGTGGTGTCCATTTCAGCCATTCCCACCCATCTCCCACAACCGCAATCAGGCAATCCTCCGGATGATGCAGCGCAGCGGCTTGGGCGACCATCGCTCGAGCCAGCCCCTGCGCCGCGGTATCTCCAGTGAGGGCGATAATCTCAAAGGCCGACACATCTATGGCAAAGGGCACTCCCTCAACCTGACGAGCCGATCGAATAACTTCCCGCAGTGCTACGGCGGAAACCGGATCCAGTTTCTCGGGCGCCGGAATTGCCGGCGGTGTCACAGGCGTTGCGGGCTGCTGCGTTGCCACCCCGATGCGCAGCTGCAAGAAATCCGGGTCCCCCTTTCGGCGTTCGCACGCCCGCCCCATCGCCCCCAGCTGCCACAGAGTTCCAGGCCGAGGGTGGATAAACTGCGCCGATTCACGCTGCATCCTCGCTGCTTTCGTCACCGCCCGGCGAATACTGGACAAATGCCTCTGATAGTCCTTCCGCGCCGGTGCCATGTCCTTATTTCCCGCCCCTCCCGACACCATCATGCCCACAGTGGAAAACACCATCATCAGCGGAAACATAAACGACATCGGGTTACGTCCCATCCCAGAGACAAACATCAACACCACCATGCCAACCACCGCCACGACCATGATCAACGGCATGAGTGCACGCATCAGCGGCACCGGCTGTGGCTCCGGCGCTTCCGGTGGCGCATCCGGCGCGATTGTGCCCGTCATAGGCTGCGGCCCCGCTTTTCGGGTAGCCGAAATCCCCGCCCGTGCACTAGTCACAAAAATCCCCCCGCTATGTGTCGCCCCTTGTGTTCACTCGACGGCCTATCCCCCGACCAATCGGTGTACGCATAGCTTAAAACACACTCCGGATTCTCGCAGCGCATGACCGAGACTGATAGCGGGGGCACGCGCAGTTACTACCCCGAGTAGCGCTCTAACGAGTTGTACGCCACTCTAGAGGGACTAAAGCATGCAGAATTCATGGGGGAAATACATGCTGGGGGAACTCATTCGCGTGCGCATTGATGCCGCACATATGCCCGAAGACGCCAACCGAGCACACGCAGACCTTGCGTTACCGACCAACGTCGCAATCGCCGCACTCGTACCGGATATCCTGCAAATTTTCGATATCGACATTGCGGACTTCCCGCTGGCACAGTGGCAGCTACGGACCGCCGCTGGCACGATACTGCTTGCCGACGACACCCTGAACGATGCCGGTATTGCGCCAGGCGAACGCCTGGTTGTTATCAACGACCCAGGGCCCGTACCCAAACCTCGGCTCTTCGATGCCGCCGATGCTATTACCGACACCACCTATACCGACGGTATCGGTACGGCTGATTTGGTTGTTGGCTGTACCGCCGCCCTCGTGGCCACAGCTTCAATTGCAGCTGCCTCACTGAGCTTGAGCAGTACCGATTCCACACTGGCCGCGGCAATCAGCTTCATCGCGCTGCTGGCAGTAGCCGGTGGACTGCGCCTGGCTCTGTTGCGTAGCGCAAAACCGGCGATTGTCATGTCCCTGGAGCTGCAAGTGCTCATTCTGGGCACCGCTTCGGGGCTCTGCTTCGTTGGCCTCGACCTACACCGCATACTCACCGACTGGCCGCCGACTGCTGCGATTAGCGTCGCGCTTGCCGTCACCGGTTTGGTTTTTCTCATTTCCAATACCGACGACGGCGACAACCGCATCACTGTTACCCTGGGCGCCGCGGGTCTCAGCGCTGCAGTTACCTTCGGTATTTACGCTGCGGCTGTCGCACTTTTCCAGAACTCGGTTCAATCAGGAGCACTCACCGCTGCTAGTGCAGTCATCCTGATACTGCTGGCACCTTCCCTGGCTATCAAAGCTGCCGGTATTCGCGTACCCAAAGTCCCTGCCGCCGGAGAGAGCTTCGATGACAGCGAAACTCCCGAAATATCCCACACCGCACCTAAGCGAGCGGGTTGGATTCTCGACGGCATCCTCTGCAGTGGCACCGGAAGTCTCAGCATTTTCACCCTGGTGGTACTTTTCTCCGGAGCCTATACGAACAGGTGGTGGCCTCTGGGCATGGCTGCTGCTGTCATAGTCTTTTGTGCAATTCACTCCCGTGGCCAAGCCCGGAAAGTAGCTTCCACCTGCACTGCTTTAGCTGGTCTTGCCGTCATTGTGGCTGTCGCCTTTCAACAGTGGTTCGAAGGCAATTGGCCAGTTTCCGCTGGCCTTGTCGTCCCAATGCTTGCAGCCACCGCCTTAGCCGCATTTCCAGCGTCACGCATCTCACCTACAACGCGCCGCATAGCTGAGCTAACCGAGGCCTGCAGCATCGCCGTCATTCTGCCCATTGCGGCCATCATTGCCGAACTCCCTGAGTTCGTAAGTGGGTTCTTCCAGTGAAAAACCCACTTTTCATGAATGCCATAAAACCCCGTCTCACCGCCACGACCGCACTTTCCACAGTGCTTATCTCCACGTTGACGGCGGCCACCGCAGTAGCACCGTCGGGCATCGTACCAATAGCGGCTGCCCAGAACAGCCAGGACTGCGTGTCCACGATGCTGTCGTCGGAAAGCGCACTGCGTGAACCGACAGTGATCGAAAAAACTCTTCGGTTTCGCCAAGCATGGCAACTGACGACGGGTGCGGGGATTACGGTGGCGGTGATCGATACCGGGGTCTCACCCAATGAGCGCCTGGGCGAGGTTCTCGACGGTGGCGGTTTTGTCGACGGCAACAGCGGGTTCGTAGACTGCGACGGTCACGGAACTCTAGTAGCCGGCATTATTGCAGGCCGGCCCGGTGCCGATGGTTTCGCAGGACTGGCGCCCGACGCGCACGTGTTGTCGATAAGACAAACGGCCGATGGTGAAGGCAATCTGGAGTCGCTGGCACAAGCTATCGACAGGGCCGTCGCGGAGGGCGCGAGGGTTATCAATATCTCGCTCACATCGTGTGCCCCGGCAGGTGTAATGCCCCAAGGCGCAACGGATGTTGCCGAGAGCGTCGCACGTGCGGAAGCCTCAGGCGCCGTAGTGGTCGCAGCGGCAGGAAATAAGGGCGATAGTTGTCAGGCCGGATCCGTAGCGTGGCCCGCAGTCCTGCCGGAGGTAATCGCAGTATCAGCAGTACAGTTCGACGATGCTGGCCAAGCACAACCCGCGGAGTATGCAATCACGGGACAATGGGTCAATGTCTCCGCTCCCGGCGGCCCCGTACTCGGCCCCGATCCGCGCACCCCTACCGGTCTCATAGACCGCCACGTGTTCGGGTCCGGGGATAACACCCGAGCTCAGCAAATCGCCGGCACCAGTTTTGCCACGCCAGCCGTGTCGGGAACGGCTGCCCTGCTGCTGGCACGAAACCCAGAGCTTTCCCCAGCACAGGTTCGCGACATTATCCTTAATTCTGCGAGCCCAATTAGTTCCGACCTCGGCCTTGGTCGCGGCATCATTGCACCGTATGACGCTCTGATTTGGACCACTGTGGACACTGCCGCGCAGCACGACGCCAATCCCGCTACCGCACCGGCTCCGCCGGATCTGCTTTCTTCGCAGGAGCGCAATGCACCGCTCCGGGCGACTGGATTGCTCCTGATATGCGCGCTGGGCCTAGGTGCCTGGCTGCTCTCGCGTCCCGGACAGCGGCCCTAGCGCCGCCTGCTTACTCAGCTCAGGGCCTCCGCGCAACGCGGCCAGCACTTCCCAGTCCACTGGTCGCGTGCCACCGCTATCGGCATTGGTTGATGCATTAAACCCGAGGGCAGCCAACGTCGTGCGATCGTGCACAGCAAAGCGCATCCCCTCTGGCGAAATGACGTGTACAGCCCCATTTACGCTTACTGCGATCGAGCTGCGCTCACGGCTGCGACCATCCACGAAACCGTCGACGGCCACACCCGAACCGTCGGCATGCGGGTAATCCACATGCCGCCCCTCCGGAGCATGCTGCGACCACTGCACGAGAGCTTGCGGCCGTCCTGCTATCCGGCCGGTACACAACCAGCCATCAGCATCGGTAAACGTCAGCGGCTTTTCAGGTAGTCCCGGGACTACTGGCGCATTCGCTACGGGAACTGCCGCCAGCTGCCCTTCACTGGCCTGCAGAACTGGACTATGCGCAGCTAATAGCTCTCCTAGCACCGGGGAGAGAATCGCGGCACCGTCGTCAAGCACGATAACGCGCCGCTGCCCGACCTCGACCACATTGCCGACTGTGTCGAATGGGGCGGCGAAGTGTGTGGGTGCGCCGCGGTTTGGAATTGCTGGCGCGGCCAGAATCGGAACTTCCGGAATCGTTCTGAGCAATGCAGGGCTGACAGGCCGGACTGCGGAGCGCTCCAACCCCAGCGCTCGAGAAACAGCGGCGTGCTCCGGGTGGTTGATATCCAACCGCGAGCGGTAGCCCTGCGTAATCAACCAGAGGTTTTGGCCATCGGCAACAACGGCACTGTCCGAGTGAGTCCGGGTAAGCTGCTGCGGTTCCCCACGTACTTCTTCAAGACGCGCAAGTGACTCTGCAACAATCCACGGTTGCCCGAGGTCTTGCACCGTCCGCTCGCATAAAGACAGTGCCAGCTCCGGCGCACCTGCGCTGCCCTTCTTGGCAGCTCCCGAGGCCCCAGAGCCTGCCGGCGCGGCCGGAACTGCTGGTGCACCCTCAATCCCGACAGCAAAACTGATGTCCTCTTTGTCCAACTCGCTACTGCGCACCCGTTTCGGCTCAGCAGGATTGCCCAAAATTAACCGCGCCGATGCGAGATTCGCGACTGGATGCAATCGACCATTGACACGTACATGTAGGCCCTCCGACCCCGACACGACAATCAGCTGCTCATTGGAGCTAGAACCTCCCTGCGGTCGCACCAACGACAGCACCGCAGTACCGGCGGCCAGTAAAACCACCAGCGCACAGCCGATAAACAGTGCTCGGGTTCGCGTGCGCAGAGGGTCGTGCAGCATTCGCGAATCCGCACGCACAAGTGCATGCTCAATCCGACGAATCAAGAATCGATGACCGCTGACCTGGCTAGGCGTGGTCGGTGTACGTGGCATGAGTTTCCCCCAAAACTATTCCCCCAAATAATCTCTACCCTGCAGAGTAAGCCAGGCCGCGCTACTGTGCGACCAGGGGAATTTTAGTGGGGAACATATTGGGGGGATTTTCACATGCCATTGTCATTGTGGCTGCTCATTACAGCAATAATCATCACTGCAGGCGCGCATGTCCCTGTGCGCGGACGCAGCCTTCGCGACCGTCTGCGACGCACCGAACCAGGACAGTTCATCGGACTACGTCTCACACCAGGTATGCGTAGCCAACTAAGCGCTGCGGATATCGTCTCGCTTGCCGACGACAGCCCAGTGACCCTGGATGCGCTGTGTTTTTATCACATTGCGCCGGAAATCCGCGGAGAGCATGCGCACCGCTACTTCCGAGCGGCCGAACGCTCCGGCACACCCCCTGAGCCCTGGACACATCTGGTGGCAACTCTTCCGGTGGAAGCCTCCACTGACAAAGCCCTACGCTTCCTCATCCACAGGCTGGGGATCCTTGGCATTCGCGCACGGCGATTAACGGCACAGGAGTGTGCTCTGACTGAGAGCTCTGCGGAGGTAGTACAGCTGCGCCGCACTGGACGCTCTCATCATGTGGCGGCGTTGGGGCGCAAACCGCACCTGTGGTTAAGCCGACAACGTGACATCGCTATCACTAATGGTCCAGCGCAGGTCATAGGGGTCGGGAGCAGTGGACAAACCATCACAATGTGTCCCGCGAACCTCCCCCGATTGGAGGTCGACTGCGGAAATCAGGACATTTGCGAGTTGCTCATCGGAATGCTCTCGCTCGGCTATCGAGTAGGAATTCGCACGTCCCGTCCACATTTCTTTACTGTGGCTCTTGATCTGGGCGCAGTACTTCTCGCGCGAGCTGGAGATGACACCGTCGATGTGGTTGTCGTCGAAGAGTATGAGCCCGACCTGCGTACGGGAATCGCGAGAATCATCGCGGTCAGTCGTGCAGGTTCGCCCACGGCAGCAGCATCGGAAATGCCAGCTTCATGCCCTCGACTGGTGATGGGCGAATTCACCTGGACGCTATCTACCTCCCGCACTACCGATGAACTGCAGCCACTAGCTATGCGGGCAGCTAGCGGTTCAGTCCCGGAATCAACGCGCCCAAATCTGGCAGACCGCCCGGTGCCGGGGAGCCGTCAGGCTCACCCTGCTGCGCTGGGTCATTCGGAGCGCCATTTTCTTGGCTACCCGGCTGACCGCCTGCTGCAGGAGGCACATCCTCCTTCGGCATCTGTGCACCGGTGACATTGCCATTGTCGATAGTGGCAGCGCCCGCTGGTCCCGAGCACTCCAGAGTCGACGGGCCATAGGCCGCGCAGCTGTATCCGAATGCGCTCAACTGAGAATTCGTTGGTAGCGTCTTCATCTCACCCGCCGGCGGGAAAGTAAGGACCTCGTAAGTAACTCCTCCCGGATTCCAGGACACAGCATTGGCGGGAACCTCGTTCCCCGTGCCGTCATCGACCATCGGAGGATTGGCAAGATTCACCTGACAGGCCAAGTAGGCGTCACCGCTCAAATCGTTGAGGAAACAACGTGTCGTGCCATCCTCCAACTGAAAGAGTCGAGTATTTGGGCCGTCCGCCGGAGTGTAATCCGCATCATTGACCTGGGTGATTGCAGGAGTTTCCGTCGGCGTCTCTGATTCTGTCGATTTCGTCGACTCCTCAGTCGGTTTCGGCGGAGTCGAGGATTTAGTCTTTGCGGAAGAACTGACGGAGCGATTCGAGACTTCCGGCTTAGCCGGCTCGTCGTCTCCACATCCGGCCAGCGCGAAAGTCATCATCACACCGGCTGCGATCGTTGCCATAAATTTATTCATCCGCATGGTGTCCTAACCTACCCGACCATCGCTCCATCCCCTAGTAGCCGAGGGAGGAATTACTTCCGGAGAACCAGCTCGCATCTCGTCGATGCGTTCTGGCGTAATCACATCATTGAAGGCGAAGATAGTTACTTCCCTATCTCGATAAACAGGGGTTACCCCTGGAGCTACCCAGAGCCCTTCACCAGGAAACTCTAAATCCTCCTTGGAATCCCAAATACCCGGGGGTGACAAATAGATGAATCCCACGTTCAGCTTTCGGGCTGAGCGATCGACATCGTTCACCCCATCCGGCCGATCGGGGTCTGGAAAACCGAGGTAATCAGCGTGCCAATACAGCATTGAAGTGGCAGTCCACTTATTCGCCACTGGCCAGTCATAGTGCGGGAACACTACCGGCAGATCATTGCGAGCGTACATCCAGCTGGACCCCTCCGGCGGATTCGTAAACGTGCGGTACTTATGTGCCTCCGGCTGCTCGGCCAACCAATCAAATGCCTTCAAGTCAGCATTGGAAATGATTTGCCATTCTCGAGGGCTCTTGTAGGCGAAATCCGCAGCGCTAGCATTAGACGCCACTCCATAGACCACAAGTACAGCAGAGCTCACCGTCGCTAAGCTCAACCCCAGAACCCGCCCCGTCGATGGCACCTTTGACTCACTAATTCGAGCCGCCCACGCGCAGCCCCACGCCACGGCGATACCCGCAAACGCGGAATACAGGTACGCGGTGGCCATCACCAACCGGTGAGGCGTGGAATAGTGAAGCTCCGTGTACAGCGCGAGAATATCGCCCGGCACGCCACCAAAATGATTGAGCGCGTGGGTCGTCATCAACACCGAAACAAACCAGGCCGGTACTACCCACACCCGTCGGCGCGAAGTACCTGCGAAAACCAAAACCGCTATCCCGATAAAACCGAGGATGATGATTGGCCAGAATGGCCGGAATTCCTCAGTGTGGCGAGTCAGCATTGTGGCGCCTCGATACCACGCATCGAAACGATCGAGGTCGTCTACTTCAGCGCTAACCGCGCGCACATCCTCGGTCTGAGAAGTTCCCGTAAGCCACTGCGGTAGTAGAACTGCCACTGCTGGCACAAAGGCGGCTGCAATCACCGCGACGTCGTAAAGCTTGGCGCGAACCGCACCCAGTTCAGGATGCGCGGGACGCGGCAGGCGGTAGCACAACCACCAGATTGCACCGAGCATAACAGCTGCAGGCACCGATGCCGGATGGAGCTCTCCGATACCGATTATCGCAAGCGCGGCGCTCAAGATGCGCTGAGGTGCGTGCGGGAGGGACGTAACAAAACCGAAGACGGTAATCGCTAGCGCAATCGAGACCTGGTACGGCCAGGCCCCCACGAAGACCCCGACGGGCATCAATACCGGAAGCGCTGCGGAAACAAGCGCCGCAACTCCCGCGGCAACGGCGGTGGACAGCCTTTGGCGATCAATAATTCGCCAGGTCAGCGCCGCAGCAGCCGTGGGTATGGTCACGGCCGGAATGATAATGCCGAGGTAATTGACCGCCTCGGTGATTGGTAAACGGACAATCAGTACCCAAAGCGCACCGAACGCATGCCATGCGGCGGGATAGTAGGACACCGCCTGAGTTTCCACATTCTGGATCTCGCCCATCCTAGTGGCCGAGGCCATGCCGTCTTCCGTAATCGAACGGAGCACACTTGCATGCCAGAGTGTGTCCCAGCCTTGCTGAATGGTCGCCATCCCCTCGGACATTGAAGCGATGCGGCCGATAGCGGTCCACGTGAGAACCGCTGCTGCGATGATGACCCCGATGCTTGCGATTAGCCCATAGCCCAACTTGCGCCATCGACTTGCGGCGAACGGCTGCGTCTCGGCCGACACCGAGCGATCAACGCTACCGCGCCGCCGCCGAATCAAAGCGCTGCCGCCACTCCAGCAAAGCGCGAGAAGTAGTGTCACGGCCCAGCAGATGGACGCACTGACCAAGGTGAAGCGCACATCGATAGCGCCGAGCGCCCACCCTGCGGTGCCTGCGATACCAAACGTCACCGCAGGACCGAGGGCCAGCGCCCACGGGGTACGAACGCCGCTGGCTCGCACTACAACAGCGCCGGGGATTACGAGCAGCGCAACCAAGCTAACAATTGCCCACACCACTACCGAACACTCCTCCTACGGTCACTTTCTTCAGGGAATATTACCGAGAGCTTGTACATTTAAGCCTCGTCCACATCTGTCCGGACATCACGACGTTCGCGAGTCTGCTCCGCCCTGGCCGCCAGATCCGCATCTCCGGGGTAGTCAACACCTACCAGGCTGAGCCCACGTGCCTCTGCCACCGGGACCAACGGGGAACGCTTCTCTTCACTCAACAACTGTTCAGTGAATCCAACCTCACGCCGCCCTTCACCGACGCTAAGGCAGGCCCCAACCAGTGAGCGCACCATAGACCAGCAGAACGCGTCGGCAGTCACATGAGCCTCGTACAGCTCTGGTTCTTGCCTCGTAGATACGTCGAACCACTGGAACCGCTGTAAATCTCTAGTGGTTGTCGCATGTGGCTTGTGTCGACAAAAAGCGGCGAAGTCATTGAGCCCCAGTAGAGCATCAGCTGCCGCCTGCATGCGGTCGATATCCACTGAGCGCCGCCAGTGGGCCGTATCGCGAGCACGGGTAGGAAGCGGGCCACTGACGCAACTAGTGACACGATAGACATAATGCCGACGTAGCGCGGAAAAGCGGGCATCGAAACCCGGGGCCGCAAACGAGGCGCCCCGAAGCGTCACGTCCGCGGGCAATAGTCGCGCTACACGACGAACCAAATTACCCGGGTCCCCTGCGATAGAACGTGTGTCTAAACAGGAGACAGGAACATCTGCGTGAGCCACCTGACCGGAGGCATGAACGCCGGCATCTGTACGACCGGCCACAGTCAGTTGCACTGGAGTGCGCAACACCTTCTCCAGAGTGGATTCCAACGTCGCCTGCACAGTCCGCACCGGTTCTCCCGTAGGCTTATCGCGCTGAGCGGCCCAACCGTGGAAATCTGTCCCATCATAGGCAATGTCAAAACGCAACCGAACCAGGTCGGAGGCGGTACTCCCCGTAGTGGCACGATCGGGAGAATCGCACGGGGTATCCGGAGTCGTTGGCGTAAGTGATGTCACGGTTAACAGATTGTAGCCGGGACCCCGGATTAGAAAATCAGTAGTTTCCACCGAAGGGCCTCCGTACAGCTCTCAATGTTGGTACGTAATCGGTCGGTGTAGCTGGAGGCAGAACAGGGGTCGAGCGCTGTGCACCGTCGTTAAGCACAAAGAACCCCCGGGAGAGCGTTCAGATATGAACTGCTCACCGGGGGTTCAAAGCTGTGACGGCCAAAAGCCGTCAGCGAGGGGAATTACTCCTCCTCTGCAGCCTCAGCCTCTTCGGCCTTTGCCTCTTCAGCCTGCTTGGAAGCAGCAGCGCGAGTTGCGCGAGTTGCCTCAGCAGTTGCGGTCTCTTCCTCAACCAGAGCGATCAAAGAGATCGGGGCGTTGTCGCCCTTGCGGTTACCCAGCTTGATGATGCGGGTGTAGCCGCCGTCGCGATCAGCGAACTGCGGACCGATCTCGTCGAACAGCTTCTTAACTGCGTAGTTGTCGTTGAGCAGCTTTGCAACGTTGCGGCGATCTGCGAGAGTGCCGCGCTTTGCCTTGGTAATCAGCTTCTCAACGTACGGACGCAGCAGCTTGGCCTTGGTGTCGGTGGTCTTAATCTTGCCGTGCTCGATGAGCTGCTTCGCGAGGTTGGCCAGAATCTTCTTCTGGTGCGAAGCGGAGCCGCCGAGACGGGAACCCTGCTTAGGGGTAGGCATAGGTATCTCCTCGTTTTAATGAAGTCGCGTCGGTGAACTACTCGTCGTAGCCAGCGCTTGCGCCATCAGTCCAGTCAGCGTCATCGCCCGAGGCAGCGTCCAAATCAGCGACAGCAGCCGGGTCGAAGTTGTTCGGGGAATCCTTCAGAGCCAGGCCAAGCTCAGCGAGCTTTTCCTTGACCTCATTGATGGACTTGTCACCGAAGTTGCGGATATCCAGCAGATCCGACTCGGTACGAGCAGCGAGCTCACCGACAGTGTGGATCTCCTCACGCTTGAGGCAGTTGTAGGAGCGCATAGAGAAGTCCAGATCCTCAATCGGAGTCTGGTACGCAGCGACATCCTCAGCCTCGCGCGGGCTCGGGCCAATCTCGATGCCCTCAGCAGCCTCGTTCAGCTCACGTGCCAGACCGAACAACTCAACCAGAGTCTTGCCTGCCGACGCCATTGCGTCGCGGGCGGTGATCGAGTTCTTGGTCTCGACATCGATGATCAGCTTGTCGAAGTCGGTGCGTTGCTCAACACGAGTAGCCTCCACCTTGTAGCTGACCTTCAGAACTGGCGAGTAAATCTGGTCCATCGGAATGCGGCCGATTTCGCCACCGGAGTTCGGGGTCGCCGGCACGTAGCCACGACCACGTTCAACGATCATCTCAATTTCCAGGCGACCGGATTCGTTGAGAGTAGCGATGTGGTGATCCGGGTTATGAATCTCCACACCTGCTGGGCACTCAATGTCTGCAGCGGTCACCGCGCCTGCACCTTCGCGACGCAGGTAAACGGTAGCCGGCTCGTCGAACTCACTCGAGAGCACCAGACCCTTGATGTTCAGGATGATGTCGGAGACATCTTCCTTCACGCCCGGGATAGTGGTGAACTCGTGCAGCACACCGTCGATGCGGATGCTGGTGACTGCAGCGCCCGGAATGGACGACAGCAACGTACGACGAAGAGAGTTACCGAGGGTGTAACCGAAACCCGGCTCCAGCGGTTCGATAACGAACCGGGAGCGAGAGGAATCAATGTAGTCCTCAGTCAGCGTTGGGCGCTGGGAAATGAGCATTTTCGAAAATCCTCCAGGTGGCGACCGCTATATGACGCCATAGGGAATGAATGGATGCAAGCGAAGTTAGTTATTACTTCGAGTAGAACTCGACGATCAGCTGTTCCTGAAGCGGAATGTCGATCTGTGCGCGTTCCGGGGTCTGGTGCACGAGGATGCGCAGGGACTCAGGAACAACCTGAAGCCATGCCGGGACGACAGCGTCGACCAGGTTCTCCTGTGCCTCTTCGAACCAAATCATCTTCTGCGACTTCGGGCGCACGTCGATGATGTCGTACTGGCTTACCTGGAAGGACGGCACGTTGATCTTCTTACCGTTAACGGTGAAGTGGCCGTGGGAAACCAGCTGACGAGCCTGGCGGCGGGTACGAGCCAGACCAGCGCGGTAGACAACGTTGTCGAGACGCGACTCCAGCAGGACGACGAGGTTATCGCCAGTCTTGCCCGGACGACGGTGAGCCTCGGCGTAGTAGCGACGGAACTGCTTCTCCATCACGCCGTAGGTGAAACGTGCCTTCTGCTTCTCCTGGAGCTGGAGCAGGTACTCCGACTCCTTGATACGAGCGCGGCCAGCCTGCCCCGGAGGGTAGGGACGACGCTCAAAGTTCATGTCGCCACCGACGAGGTCGACGCGGAGACGACGGGACTTACGGGTTGCGGGACCGGTATAACGGGCCATTTCTGTTCTCTCCTTACCCTATTCCTAGACGCGACGACGCTTCGGCGGACGGCAGCCGTTGTGCGGCTGAGGGGTCACATCCGAGATCGAGGACACCTCAAGGCCAGCGGCCTGGAGGGAACGGATGGCGGTTTCGCGGCCCGAACCCGGACCCTTAACGAAAACGTCAACCTTCTTCATACCGTGCTCCATGGCCTTACGAGCAGCGTTCTCGGCGGCCATCTGAGCAGCGAACGGAGTGGACTTACGAGAGCCCTTGAAACCGACGTGACCAGAGGAGGCCCACGAGATAACAGCGCCCTTCGGGTCCGTGATGGACACGATGGTGTTGTTGAAGGTGGACTTGATGTATGCGTGGCCCTGAGCCACGTTCTTCTTTACAACGCGACGGCCGGTACGACGGCCGCGTGCGGACTTCGGAGCTGCCATGTTTTACTTCTTCTTTCCGGCGATCGTCTTCTTCGGACCCTTACGCGTACGAGCATTGGTCTTGGTGCGCTGACCACGGACCGGCAGGCCACGACGGTGGCGCAGACCCTGGTAGGAACCAATCTCAATCTTGCGGCGGATATCAGCCTGAACCTGGCGGCGGAGGTCACCCTCGACCTTCCAGGTAGCTTCAATCACGTCACGCAGCGCAGCAACCTGCTCATCGGTGAGAGCGTCGGTGCGCAGATCCGGAGAGATGCCGGTCTTCTCCAGCAGCTCATTAGCACGGGCGGGGCCGATGCCATAGATGTAGGTAAGAGCGACCTCCATACGCTTGTTGCGTGGCAGGTCAACTCCAGCAAGGCGTGCCATACGGCAATTTCCTTCCGGTTGATGCGGTGGTTTACTCCACTGCCATCCTTCCCAGACCAGGCCTACTCGGTCGGACGCCGAGTCGCGCAGGTGTTATAGAAAGGCTCCAGCCACCGTTGCCGGAGGTATTCTCGCTTACTTCTGTGGAAAAGATTTCATAAAGAACCACCGCGCCGAACTGTTGAGACACCAGGTCTCAACATCACGCGGCCGTCACCAGAAGCAGCTAGGACGGTGGAGTTTCTGTCTAGTTAGTAAATAAGCCCATAACCACTACCAACAGTGGTCCGGTCAATTTACTTGTAGCGGTAGACGATTCGCCCACGCTCGAGATCGTACGGAGAAAGCTCCACTACGACTCGGTCTTCCGGGAGAATACGGATGTAGTGCTGGCGCATCTTGCCACTGATATGGGCGAGCACCTTGTGCCCGTTGTCCAGCTCCACTCGGAACATCGCGTTCGGCAAGGGCTCGACGACGCGACCCTCAACCTCAATTGCGCCTTCCTTTTTAGCCATGTCCTCCACGTCTCTCTGGTGGATACCCGGGACAACCCCGGCACCAGTTGGGAAATCTCTACTCTGCCTGGTGTTTTAGCAGTTGCGCGCAGAGATAATCATCACTGCAGCGACACTGCGCCCACACCATCGCCCAACTTTACACGCGACCTGCGTTTTTTACCAAATACGACCACTCTGGGGCCGCCTGCAAGCGACGGCAGGCGGATTCACCCCACGGGGACAGAGGCCATCGCGTCTCAAGTGGCAATATTCTGACCTTTCGCGTGGCCTCTCACGCACTAGTTATTCATATCGAGGAGTCAAAATACGGGGGCCGTCCGCCGTGGCGGCAACTGTGTGTTCCCAATGGGACGCCGGCATTCGATCAGCGCTGACGACCGTCCAGCCGTCGTCAAGCTCATCGCTACCCCACTCGCCGCCGAGAATGAGCATCGGTTCGATGGCCAACACGGAGCCTTCGACGATGCGGGGGCCCTTGCCTGCTTTGCCTTCGTTGGGGAGGAAGGGATCCATGTGCATCTCGCGCCCGATGCCGTGCCCGCCGTAGCCATCGACGATGCCGAGTTCAATATCGTGGCGCAGTTCAGCCTCACGGGTGGCCGTTTCAAGCGCATATGAAATATCGGTGAGGCGAGCACCCGGCACCATGGCCTTAATACCTTCGGCGAGGACCTCCGACGTCGCGATGTTTAGTTTTTCGACATCCTCACTCAGCTTTCCGACACCGAAAGTCAGTGCCGAATCGCCGTGCCAACCGTCCAAAATTGCGCCACAGTCAATCGAGACCAGATCACCTTCGGATAGAACTGTGGCCGAGGACGGAATGCCATGGACGATAACTTCATTCACGGATGCACAGATAGATGCCGGGAAACCTTCATAACCAAGGAAAGATGGCGTTGCACCCGCATCGGTAATGACCTGATGCGCAATCTCATTGAGATCCGCCGTGGTCACCCCTGGCTTAGCGGCATCTCGGCAGGCTAGCAATGCACGACCGACGATCTCGCCGGCCGCTTGCATCGCATCCAACTCTCCCTCAGTGCGGGCGGGAACTACTTTGCGGCGGCGTCGAAAACTCATCACGTTGGTTGAGTCTACTCTGACTCAGAAGGGAACCACCGGCTAGCCGCATCCCACCGCCTACGAAGGCACCGCTACCCCAGCCAGCACTCTGCTTCATGTATTTCTGCATGACGTTGCATGGGAACTTTTATGGAAGTTCATTGGTGACAGTTGATCCGCAATCGACTTGCTTCAATTTTCGCGCAGTTTACTCCCAAAGATGAGCTGCCTTACGATAACTGGCATGCATTCACTGTTGAAGTCCACGCAGATTGCTGGCGTTGTTATTGCTGCCAGCTCGCTTTTCCTGATTGGCGCATGCTCAAGCAACCCCGAACCGGCGCCAGCGCCGACTGTCCCTTCCACTTCCCCTGCTGCGGAATCGCCGGAGACCCCTGGAAGCACCGCGGGTTTCATGGGCACCTCTGCACTGCCTGAGTCAATCCAGAATTTCACTCCTGATGCTGTTAAGGAAGCGGTTGGCAGCTGCGTCGAGTCGGATGACTCTAAACCCGTCATTTTTGGCAGCGAGAGCGTACATGGCTTCACCTGCGTAATGGCTGTTGGCGACGGCGGCACTGCGATGCTCAGTACGGCCGAGGACCCGGCCACTGTCAGCCGGATTAATGAAAAGGCTGAGTCCGTCGAGAACTACGTGCCATACGAGCTACCCGGCAAGCACGCATTTAGCGGCGTCAACAAGGGCTCCCCTTTCGTTATGGTCATCGACGAGGATAACCGCATCTACCAAGAGTTCGTTTTCGCGAATATTGGTGCCGAGGCCGCACAGCCGCTTATCGACGAGATCATTCAGGACTTCCAGTAGCCCTAACCTGCAGTTCAATCCAGGGAACTCACCCAGCATCAACTCTCCGCTGCCGTAACGCTCTGATTTCGCTACGACGGCCGGAGCACTTCTGCTGTACTCGCCCCAAAAGAGTCTTCACCTCCCGCCAGCGTTACCCCTGCGCCTCGTTACCGCCCGCCCCCTTCGTCATCCACGTCCGCACCGCACCCGCCTGCGCCGCCGGGGTCAGCGTCATCCTTATCGCCTTGGTTACGCTTCGCCCCTTTTTGCCGAAGTATTCGCCGCAACCAACGTCCTGGGTTATCAAAAGCGTTTGAATCTTGATTCGAGTTCCTGTTTTTCTCTTCCGATGAATCATTCGTCTTTCGGTCTTTTCCTGGCTCAATCCACACCACCCGTTCCGTTTCGACAGGCTCCCCTTCACACTCATCCGGCCGCAACGTCCACCAGGATTTGTCATTCGACCGATTGTCATCAATCTTTCGATGCGTACCGGGGTCAACAAATGTCAGATTTGAAATGTCCGTTCCCCCGCCCCTCGCCCAGGATTCAATATGATGCATATCGCACATAGCCGGAGGCGTAGCTTTGCCCGGTGCGGAAGATCCGCCCTCCTCGCCGCACAGCGCAAGGTACTGGGCCATCGTCCCTAGTCTCTGCGATCGGCCAAGAAACAGACTCTGCCCCTTGTCTCCCAAAACCTGCAAGAACGAATTTCCGGCCGCAACCTTCTCTATCGCCTCAGCGATTGACATTCGCACACCACCATCGCTGATTGCTTTCCCCGCCCCCGGCAGCTTCCAACCATCCGTGCCTTGCAGCTTTACGCCCGCTATTTTCGCGATATCCGAAATATGGGCGACAGTGACAACCGACGTGGTGCCCCGCACCGGCTTTAAGGTCGCACCTATCCCAAAACCGGCATCGACCGCAGCCTCAAGTGCATCATGAAACCGCTGCTCTGGAGCGCGCTCATCCTTAGCGCCTTCCTCCAAGAGTCCACCCGGCCGCCCGTAGTCAGCCTGCAACCTCTTCAGCATCGCCGCGAAGTGCGGCGTAATCAGCCCCGTCAACCGACTCATACCGTCGGCTCGTTGTGGCCCGACCTTCACTCCCCGCAGCCGCTGTCTGTCCTCATCCGTATATGGGTCATCCAATCCCAACATCGCCCGCAGTCGATGTGACAGCGCACCCAAGTCGTCGACACGCACCTGTGTCACAACCTCACTGGCATGCTCATCCAAGGCCTGCGCCACCCGCGCATGTTCTGACTTCGGGAGATCTTTGACAGCTTTATCAATCTTTTGAACCGCATCCGCCCCTACGACCCCTTCGGATACCTTGTCCCGCAGAGCAGGCATTCTTTCATCATCGCTTTTCGACGAAAAAGGCTCCGCTTCCTTCCGGAGCCGCCCTAAACAACTAATTCGCTGACGAGCCTCCGCACGGGAAATATGAGACTCTTCCGCCAGCCAGACAACTTTCCGGTGATTCGATGAAGGTATCTCCGGCGCAAGCGCCGCCAAGTACTCCGCGTCAACTATGGCTAGGCGCTTCCGAGCCCTCTCAACCAATGCATAGGCGTCTCGCATATGAACTGGTGATAAATCACCGAAGCTCTCCACAACTAACCGAGACAGAGCTTCGAATTGAGTTATCAAGTCTAGTATCTGCGACACCGACAGTGCTTGATTCAGCCCCTTTGACGGCTCCTGACCTTGCGGTTGATTAGGTCGCATCATTCCCCTCCCCTCGGATCCCCTAGAAATCACTTTCGCTTTTACTTCCCTAACTATCCCCTACTACATACAAATATCGCACACCCATTCGGGTACGTCAATACTCTTTTTCGTATTTCTTTTCCCTTTTAGCTCCACACCATTCAAGCCAACTAGGCCCCTTCCCGAGCCCACTCAACACAAAAACCGCCCTTCCAAACCTCAACGGTTCGAAAGGGCGGCTTCAATAACCATCTACTACGGGTCAAACCCATCGGCCCGCCCAACGCAAAGTTGCCAGAGCACCAATTACCGGCACGCCAGGAGCTTAGTTCAGCTTCTCCAGCTCGGCCATCGTGCGCTCGTTAATCTCCTCAACGGATCCCTCAGCGGCAATCTTGATGATCTTTTCCGAGTAGTAATCCAGCAAAGGAGCGGTCTCATTGGTGTACACATGCATGCGGTTGCGGATGACCTCTTCAGTGTCGTCTGCGCGACCACGGGCCAGCATACGCTCGACTACGACATCCTCAGAAACGTCGAACTGTACGACCGCATCCAGCTCAGTACCGAGGTTGGACAGCAGACGCTTCAGCTCTTCTGCCTGACCAACAGTGCGCGGGAAGCCATCCAACAGGAACCCCTTGGCAGCGTCGTCCTCGTTCAGACGGGACTCGACCATACGCACAGTCACGTCGTCCGGAACAAGGTTGCCGGCGTCGATGTAGGACTTCGCCTCAATGCCGAGCGGAGTGCCTTCACCGATGTTTGCGCGAAACAGGTCACCGGTGGAGATGTGTGGGACACCGAGCTTTTCCGACAGGATAGCTGCCTGAGTGCCCTTGCCTGCACCGGGAGGACCTACAAGTACGAGTCGCATTACTTCAAGAACCCTTCGTAGTTACGTTGCATCATTTGGCTTTCAACCTGCTTGACCGTCGTCAGCGCAACACTGACCAGAATCAGCAGGGCTGTACCTCCAAACATACCGCCTGTACCGGCGTTCGCGTCGCCAAGCCCCATATCAAGAGCGACATTTGGCAGAACAGCAATCAGCGCCAGGTACAGCGAGCCGACAGTCAGCAGGCGAATCAGGACGTAGGACAGGTATTCAGCAGTCGGACGCCCCGGACGGAAGCCCGGAATGAATCCGCCGTACTTCTTCATGTTCTCCGCCTGCTCGTGCGGGTCGTACTGCACGGAGGTGTAGAAGAAGGAGAAGAAGATGATCATCAGGAAGAACAGCAGAATGTACTGCCAACTGGACGGCGCCAGCAGGTACTGAATGACATTGCGCTGCCACCAGTTGTCCATGTTCGGATTCGACTGACCGGACTGAACAATCTGGGTGATCAGAACCGGCACGTAAATCAGCGAGGACGCGAAGATGACCGGGATAACACCGGCCTGGTTCACCTTCAGCGGCAGGTAGGTGGAAGATCCGCCGTACTGGCGACGACCAACCATGCGCTTCGCGTACTGCACCGGAATACGGCGCTGCCCCTGCTCGATGAAAATAACGCCAATGATGAGAATCAGCACCGCAACAATCACGGTGGCGAACACGACACCGGTAGTGGAGCGCAAAATGTTCGCTCCCTGCGCCGGCATACCAGCGGCGATACCAGCGAAAATCAGCAGCGACATACCGTTGCCGACCCCTCGGTCAGTGATGAGCTCACCCATCCACATGACCAGCACGGCACCGGCGGTCATCACAACGACCATCACCACGAGGTCAAAGACCCCCGCATCCTTAACCAGCAGCGACTGCGAGCCGCCCAGCAGGGCGCCACGGTCTGCCATGGCCACAATGCCCGCAGACTGCAGCAACGCCAACGCCACTGTGAGGTAGCGGGTGTACTGGGTCATCTTTGTCTGACCCGACTGCCCTTCCTTCTTCAACTGCTCGAAATGTGGAATCACCACCGTGAGCAACTGGACGATAATCGAGGCCGTAATGTACGGCATAATGCCGATGCCGAAAATCGCCATCTGCAGCAGAGCGCCACCTGAGAACAGGTTGATCAGCGAGTAAACGCTGGACTGATCTTTCGAAATCTGCTCGAGCTGCGCGTTGACCAACTGGTAGTCGATACCAGGGGTTGGAATCTGCGAGCCGATTCGGTACAGAATGATCATCGTCAGAGTGAAGAAGATCTTCTTACGCAAATCGGGATCGCGCAACGCCGCAATGAGACCGGAAGCCACGTGCATCCTCCCGAGGTCAAGAAATCCGCTTCTCCCACGCTTTTCCCGAAAGACCTACCCGCTTATCCGCCAGTAGTCTTCCGTTTTAGTTAAGCAACGCGGATGACGTATTCCTCAAACCTTTAATTGACAGTATTTGACGTAGTGAGTCTACCAGCGTTTCTCCATATCGTCGCAATACGCCTCTATATCACCGTTAGTACAGCGCCCCGCCAATCACCTCTTTTCGCTTGACGACGATTCCAGCGCTCATCCCCTCTGAGCCCCCCGCCCCTTCATGTGCTCCACCCAACCTTCTCAAACAAAACTTGAACAGTGTTAAAGTTTTGCTCTGTGAGTACCTACAGCATTCGCATGCGCTCCAGCGCCGATGGCTGCCATATCTCTGGCGCTGAGCGTCTTGCACCGGCCACCGAACTACCTCAGCTGGCTTCTGCTATGACTAGCCGTGCACTTCACCACGACAAGGGTCGCCCAGACACAATTCACATCACTGTGGACAAGATCGAAGAGTCGACCATCAGCACCGTGCCGGCGTTAGTCCCCTTTCTAGAGTCGAACTCCAGCTCTGGTGACGCCCGCAAGCTCATTGCTCAACGCCTACACGCTGCAGGTATACAGGCCGCCGATATCGCCGTCGAGATGGCCTATTCACTCACGGGTCTTCGCGGTGCCGCTCTTATCGATAGCTCCTCCGGTGAGCGGCTCGACCCAAACCCAGCCCGCGGTGTACGGGTTTCCACTTTTGATGCCATCTCACACCCCAGCAAGGACTGCGCCAAGGACCATTTTCACGAGGCGCTCATCCTCGCATCCAAGGTTCACAGCGCCCCGGGCATCGTCGCAGAAATCTGCCTCTCCGACGATCCTTATTACACGCGTGGCTATCTCGCACTGGACGGAATCTTCCACCGTATCCCCAATATCAAGGACCACGGCAGCACTCTTGGTACTCGCATTTTCATCGTTGAACCCGGCACCGATATCCCCGAGCTAATCGATTACCTGGAGAACACGCCGGTCTATATCGAGCTCCCAGCTGATGCCAGTTCCTCGACGGACACTACCGGCCTCAGCAGCGACCTCTCAGCAATCGCCGCCCAAAGAAACACGGCCTGGGCCGGTGCAGGACTTGCCCGCACACTGCGCACTTTCGAAACCGCACAACTACCGCACAGCCGAATTGACGGAGCCGACTATCTATTGTTCTCTTCTTCGGACTACCTCGGCCTGTCCACGCACCCTGAACTCGTCTCAGCTGCCACCGAGGCAATTGGACATTTCGGCACCGGGTCCGGCGGCTCTCGCCTGACCACCGGCACTAGCATCCACAGCGCACTTGAAAGTGAACTCGCGCAGTTCTTCGGTTTCGACGATGCCGTTCTCTTTGCGACTGGCTACCAAGCAAACCATTCGACCATCGCTGCCATCGCCACCGCCGACGTTGAAATCTTCTCCGACGCCGCCAACCACGCCTCGATCATCGACGGATGCCGCAATGCCCGGGCTAAAGTCACGGTCTTTCCGCACGCTGACTATCAGACGCTCGACCGTCTCCTCGCAACATCGAGCGCCCGCCACAAACTTGTCATCTCCGACTCCGTGTTCTCTATGTCAGGCGAGGTCATCGACGGCCCGGCACTCGAGCGCACCTGTCGCCGTCGCAACGCATGGCTGATGCTTGACGACGCCCACGGCATCGGCGTTATCGGAGAACAAGGTCGTGGCACTGCAGCGCACCTGGGCATTCGCCCGGACATTGTGGTCGGCACCGCGAGCAAGGCTCTCGGTGTCGAAGGAGGATACGTTCTCTGCTCGGCACCAGTTGGCGAACTGCTACGCAATCAAGCCCGTAGCTTCGTGTACTCAACGTCCATGAACCCTGGTTCTGTCGCAGCTATCCGCGCGGCGTTGAAACAGTTGGAGGTTGGGGACGTCGTCAAGCGATTGCAACGTAATATTGCGCGCGTCCGCTCCCTGGTTGGCGCGCAGTCAGACCCCGCATCTGCAATCATCCCGCTGCCCGTCGGGGACGAGACCGAAGCGATGGACACCTCAGCCCGGTTAGCGGAGCTAGGCGTGTTCATACCTGCAATTCGCTATCCGACGGTCCCCCGTGGTGAGGCAATGTTGCGATTGACCATTACCGCGCTCCATACGGACGCTGACATCGACCAACTGGAGCTGGCTCTGCGCAATACCGGCCTGCTGTAAGCCAGCGGTTCGCGCTGCCCTCTCCCCTTCCCCTCTTAATACAAAAAGAGCTCCTAACCACATGGGTTAAGAGCTCTCTTGTTAAAGCTTGAATGCTTTAGGCCTCAGTGACAGAGCCGCCTGCAGCCTCGATCTTGGACTTGGCGGAGCCCGAGAACTTGGTTGCGGTGACGTTGACGGAGACATTGATGTCGCCGTCGCCGAGGACCTTCACCGGCTGGTTAGCGCGGACAGCGCCCTTTGCAACCAGGTCGGCGATGGTGATGTCGCCACCGTTCGGGAACAGACGCTCCAGATCCGAAACGTTGACCACCTGGAAGGTGACCTTCGCCGGGTTCTTGAAGCCCTTCAACTTCGGCAGACGCATGTGAAGTGGCATCTGGCCACCCTCGAATGCTGCCGAAACCTGCTTGCGGGCCTTGGTGCCCTTGGTGCCGCGACCAGCGGTCTTACCCTTGGAAGCCTCACCACGGCCGACGCGAGTCTTCTTCTTCTTAGCTCCCGGAGCCGGGGCCAAGTCGTGGAGCTTAATTGGTTCGCTCATGGTTTACCTACTCCCCCGCTACTTCTTCAACCTCGACCAGGTGACGCACAACGTTCACGAGACCGCGCACAGCCGGAGTATCCGGGCGAACGGCGGAATCGTTGATGCGCTTCAGGCCGAGGGTGCGCAGCGAATCCTTCTGGTTCTGCTTGGTACCAGCGGTACCACGGACCTGGGTAATCTTCAGTGCCATGGAAATCACGCTCCCTGACCTGCGCGTGCGCGCAGCATACGTGCTGGGGTGACCTCTTCGAGGGACTTGCCACGACGTGCGGCGACCTCTTCAGGGCGAACCAGCTGCTTGAGAGCATCAACGGTTGCGTGAACAACGTTGATGGAGTTGTTGGTACCCAGCGACTTGGACAGAACATCCTGAACACCGGCGCACTCGAGAACCGGGCGGACAGCGCCGCCGGCAATCAGACCGGTACCCGGAGCAGCCGGGCGCAGCAGCACGATGCCAGCAGCGGTCTCACCCTGAACCGGGTGGGTGATGGTGCCAGCAATCATCGGGACGCGGAAGAAGTTCTTACGAGCCTCTTCAGCACCCTTCTGGATAGCTGCCGGTACTTCCTTGGCCTTGCCGTAGCCGACGCCGACCATGCCCTCGCCGTCACCGACGATGACCAGAGCGGTGAAGCTGAAGCGACGACCACCCTTGACGACCTTGGAAACTCGGTTGATAGTTACTACGCGCTCGATGTACTGCGAACGCTCGTCCTGCTGGCGACGGTCGTTACCGCGGCCACCACGACGGTTGTTGTTCTTGTTGTCAGCGGAGTTACGTCCGCCTTCGCGCTTATCGCGTTCCGACATCACGCATTCCTTCCGTTGGACTTGTAAGTGCGCATTAGAACTTCAGACCACCTTCACGGGCAGCCTCGGCCAGAGCAGCAACACGGCCGTGGTACTGGTAGCCACCGCGGTCGAAAACGACCTTCTCGATGCCAGCATCCTTAGCGCGAGCAGCAATCAACTCGCCGACCTTGGCGCTCTTGGCCTTCTTGTCGCCCTCGAAGCCACGGAGATCTGCGTCCAGAGTGGAAGCAGCTGCCAGGGTACGACCGATGGAGTCGTCGATAACCTGAGCGGTGATGTGGCGGGAAGAGCGGTGCACGACGAGGCGCGGTGCCTCGGAGGTGCCGCGGACGTTCTTGCGCAAGCGTGCGTGACGGCGGGCGCGGGCGACACGACGACGAGTCGAGATGTCCTTGCCTACCGGGAGGCGCTTTTCGTTGGTGTTGCTCATTACTTACCCGTCTTTCCGATCTTGCGACGGATCTGCTCGCCATCGTAACGAATGCCCTTGCCCTTGTAAGGATCATCCTTACGCAGACGACGGATGTTAGCTGCGAGCTGTCCGACCTGCTGCTTATCAATACCTGTGATCGACAGCTTGGTGGTGCCGTCGACATCGAAGGTGATACCTTCCGGTGCTTCGATCAGGACTGGGTGCGAGTAGCCCAGGGAGAACTCGAGGTCCTTGCCCTTCTTGGCGACACGGTAACCGACACCGAAGATTTCCATCTTGATGGTGTAGCCCTCGGTCACACCGACAACCATATTGTTAATCAGCGAACGGGACAGGCCGTGCAGGGAGCGGCTCTTGCGGTGGTCATCCGGGCGGTTGACCACAATCTCATTGTCCTTCAGCTCAACGGTAATTGGAGCCGGGATAGAGACAGACAGCTCGCCCTTCGGGCCCTTGACGGAAACGTCCTGGCCGTTGACCTGGGCAGTAACGTTTGCCGGGACAACGACAGGGTTCTTACCAATACGAGACATTGTGTAGTTCCCCCTTTACCAGACGTAAGCGAGGACTTCCCCGCCAACCTTCTTCTCGTAAGCCTGGCGGTCAGTCAGCAGGCCCTGAGACGTGGAGATGATAGCCACGCCCAGGCCACCGAGGACCTTCGGCAGGTTAGTGGACTTTGCGTAAACACGCAGACCCGGCTTGGAGACGCGACGCACGCCAGCGATCGAACGCTCGCGGGACGGGCCGTACTTCAGGTTCAGGGTCAGGGTCTTGCCGACCTTGGCATCCTCGACTGCGTAGTCCGCAATGTAACCCTCAGACTTGAGGATCTCGGCGATGTTAGCCTTCAGCTTGGACGACGGCATCGAGACAGAGTCGTGGTACGCGTTGTTAGCGTTGCGCACGCGCGACAGCATGTCGGCGATTGGGTCAGTCATGGTCATGGTTAGTGACCGCTTCCTTTCTCGCTGCGGTTCCTTCCCACCTCGTGGCTAACTCCAATGAACGCGCAAACAGCAACTGTCACACGGCAAAAGCTTAAGATGGAGCGATTACCAATATCGTGATTCCGGCGATTTAAGGGCTACTGTTCGCCAACTCGGTTCAATAGCCGAGTCAGCTCGCCACCCAGGTGACGCCAGAGACGATGCGAGGCGAGGGGCCTACAGCAAAGTTCTTACATTTTTACTGCCGCACCTCTTATAGAGGGCAGACCTGGTGATACTAACAAATACCGGCCGAAATGCAAAAACGCCACGGACGGACGTTAGTCCGCTCGCGGCGTGAAGCCCCACCAATTAGCAGTGGAACTCAATTCCTAGCCGACATGGTGCCGGCTGGAGAAAATTAGTAGAGCTGGTCGGCGATGATGTTACCCATAGCCTTTTCGCCAGCCACCGTCGGGTGATTGGTCATCGGGCCCATCACCGGATCTGCGAAACCGGCGACGAAGCGCTCATCCGGGTTTGGGTTGCAGGTACCGTGGCCGAGGGTTGCCTCGTAGACGTCGATGAAGCCGGCACCTACGTGCTGAGACGCGGAGCGAATGCTGTCGCGGAATGCCCCCTGAATCTCGCTGGCACCCGGTGCCGGGATCGGGAAGGTCTGGTTCGGGGCGTTCACCAGGCACAGCTGGTCATTGGTAGCGTACTCAGGGTACGAAGCCAGGACGACCTGAGCACCCGGAGCAACCTGGTGGACGCGGTCAGTGAACTGACGCAGCGTCTGCTTGAACGCAGAAGGAGCCTTGGGGTCCGGCTTTGCGACCAGCTCGCCTGCCACGTCAACCCACTGGACCCAGTCCATGCCGCCGTACATCAGGACAACCTTCTCAGTGCCCTCTCCGATGTCGCCGTACTGGATGGAAGCTTCCAGGTATGCGAGGAGCTGACCCGGGAAGCCACCAAGACCGTTACAGGACCAGTCACCCAGGGACTTGTTCAGCTTCGACGCTGCAATCTTCGGCCAGTTTTCCATGTCGGTGGCACAGTTAGCGACCAGCACGTTCTGCCCCGGCGCCAGGCCACGCGGGCCACCCTTACCGGCATTAGCGGTGAAGGAGTCACCGAAGGTGACGATCTGCTTGACGCCCTTCGGGCCGGTGTCGCCGATACCCGGAATCGGAATGTTCGGCATTTCCGGCAGTGCCGGCTGTGCGTTGGCAGCACCTGCGCCCAAGCTCAGGCCCAGAGCCGCAACAGTTGCAATAGCAGCCGAGCGGACGGCCACGGAGAAGTTCTTCATGTAGTTAATCCCTTTGCGTTTTAACTTAAGGACCGCTCTGCGTAGAACCACTGGCTCAACCACACAGAAGCTGAAGCCACTTAAGTCTTGCCCAAATTGATAACGACCACAATGCATTTTGGCGGCCGTCACTATGACGAATGGCAGTTTACAACGAAATCATCACGAACGCCTAACTTTCAACTGAGAAAGTTTGTGGATTTACTAATTTTCAACCCCCAAAAAGGGTCAACTTTCACACCGGCAACACTGGTAACTTTTACGCAGGCCCCGCACGGTGACCTCACTCCCCCACGAACATAAGCAGTTAACAGAGCAGCAAAAAGCCCCGGAGGCCAAGCGGCATCCGGGGCTTCAGACAGAAGCTACCGAAGAGGCAAAACTACTTCTTGAACGGGAAGCCCAGCTCGCGCAGCAGCGCGCGGCCTTCCTCATTGTTGGTAGCGGTGGTCACGACGGTGATGTCCATACCGCGCGGGCGGTCGATCTTGTCAACGTCGATCTCGTAGAACATGGTCTGCTCAGACAGGCCGAAGGTGTAGTTACCGTGACCATCGAACTGCTGATCAGACAGACCGCGGAAGTCGCGGATTCGCGGCAGAGCCACGGTCAGCAGACGATCCAGGAACTCCCACATACGGTCGCCACGCAGGGTGACGCGAGCGCCGATGGCGTCGCCTTCACGAAGCTTGAAGTTAGCAATCGACTTGCGAGCACGACGGGTCTCCGGCTTCTGGCCGGTAATCAGAGTCAGGTCGTTGATTGCACCGTTGATCTGCTTCTTGTCCTGAGCAGCAGCGCCGACGCCCATGTTGACGACGACCTTGGTAACGCCCGGAATCTGCATGACGTTCTCGTAGGAGAACTCTTCCTGCATCTTGCCGCGAATCTCATCGCGGTAACGGGCCTTCAGACGAGGGGTGTAATTTTCGCTCATGCTTAGATGTCCTTCCCGGTACGGCGGGAGATGCGAACCTTCTTGCCGTCCTCATCGAAGCGGTAACCAACGCGAGTCGGGGTACCATCTTCGTCGACCAGCATGACGTTCGACACGTGAATCGGAGCTTCCTGAGTGACAATGCCACCCGAGGATGCACCGCGCTCCGCAGCGGAGTTTGCAACGTGCTTCTTGATACGGTTAACGCCCTCGACCAGGACCTTGTCGCGCTTCGGGTAGGCCTCGATGACCTTGCCCTGAGCACCCTTGTCCGGACCAGAGATAACCAGCACGGTATCGCCCTTACGGATCTTCACTTAAATCACCTCCGGTGCGAGCGAGACAATCTTCATGAACTTCTTGTCACGCAGCTCACGCGCGACCGGGCCGAAAATACGGGTGCCCTTTGGCTCACCGTCGGCCTTGATGATGACAGCTGCATTCTCGTCGAACGAGATGTAGGAGCCGTCCGGACGACGGGTCTCCTTCTTCGCACGGACGATGACTGCCTTAACAATTTCGCCTGCCTTGACGTTGCCGCCCGGAGTAGCTTCCTTGACAGTTGCGACAATGGTGTCGCCAATGCCAGCGAAGCGTCGGGTCGAGCCGCCGAGAACGCGGATGCACTGGATTTCACGTGCACCAGTGTTGTCGGCAACGCGCAGACGGGATTCCTGCTGAATCACTGCGTTTCTCCTGACCTGGTTGCATTGTGCGTCAGATTTCCGTCCTAAACGCACGCGGTCTTTATGTCTTGTGTTTACGCTTTACGACGAAAGTACCTGCTAGAGGCAGCTTCCATATCGATTTGACCTCGTGCTAACTACGGCCATAGACCGTTGAGAGCAGCACGCAGCCACTTCGCGCAACCTGTGTATTATGGCACGTTCGTGCGGGACAACAAAATCCCTTCGTTTCATGCCCCCAACATGGTTTATACCCTCCGCAGCAACCCTATTCCGGGGCAACCCTATACTGGGACAGTGACAAATCAACATTCCGAGAGCGCTCAGGCACAGCCAGCACAGACGCTGCCGCTATCGCTTATTGCCGGCTTGGCCTTATTATCCGCCGCCGCCCCGTTCGGTGCCGATACTTACCTGGCCTCCTTCGTGGAGATAGCCAAGGAGTTCTCCACGACCGAGTCAATGGTTCAGCTCACGCTGACAACCTTCATGATTGGCATGGCTGCAGGGCAGCTCGTCATTGGCGCTCTCTCCGATAGTTTGGGCCGCAGGAAGTTGCTTCTCATTGCGACTTTGGTGTTCTTGGGCTCGTCAATCCTCTGTGCAATAGCACCGAATGTTGGCACGCTTATTGCAATGCGCCTGTTCCAGGGGTTAGCTGGTGGCTCCACAGTTGTTCTGGCTCGTGCTGTAGTCCCAGACCTCTTGACGGGCAAGGCATCAGCGAGAGCTTTCTCCACGCTGATGGGCATTTCCTCCATCGCCCCGGCAATCGCTCCCCTTGTGGGTGGCTTTCTGGGCCCCGCATTCGGCTGGCGCAGCGTGTTCTGGTTTCTCGCAGCCATCAACGTCGCGATGGTCGCGATTGTGTTTCTGATGGTTCCGGAAACTCTGCCGCCAGAGCGACGCTCCACAGGCTCTCTGCGCAATCTCCTGCCCAATATCGGCAGGCTGCTACAGCGGCCCGTATTTGTCGGCTACTTGTTAGCTTTCGCTGGTGGCTTCTCGGTGATGTTCTCCTATATCGCTGCGTCACCTTTTATCTTCCAGGCGCTGCTGGGGCTCACCCCTACTCAGTTTTCTCTCGTGTTCGCATCCAATGCAGCGATGTTGACATTTGTGTCAATCCTCAACGGCAAGATGATCAACCGGCTTCATCCCCGTAAGGGCATTTTAGTTGCCCTTACGGTCATGCTCGTGACGTCGATAGGCCTGATTGTTAATGCCATCGTCGGGATTACCTTCTTCACTACTTGGCTGTTGCTGTTCATTACGGTACCGATGATGCCGCTGATCTTCGCCAATGCCACGGCACTCGGAATTGAGGAGGTTCGAGATATCGGAATTGGCTCAGGTTCCGGTCTCATGGGCTTCACACAGTTCCTCGCGGCCGCCACGGTTTCCCCGTTGGTGGGGCTTGGTTCCAATCTGCCTTTATCAATGGCTATATCAATGTTGACCTGCGCGCTGATTGCGCTGATCGCGGTATTGACATTGACGCGCGACGGCCTCCGCAAACACCCACATAAGCTGGCATAAAACTACATACGACAGGACTGCCCTCGTTTCACTTCACTGGTTGAGAATGTGCCCGAATCGGCATTAAATCGATGGTGAGGCCTCGTACCACCCGTAGGCGTGAGGCTGACATTGGAGAAAGGTCCTGCCATGACCACGTACGCGCATCCTCATGAACCCCATAAGTCTTCTGAGACGTCGAAGCTCAACTGGCTTCGCGCCGGAGTCCTCGGAGCCAACGACGGCATCGTCTCCACTGCTCTAATCTTGCTCAGCGTGATTGCAGCAGGTTCCTCTCGCGAAGCCATTCTGACTGCTGGTGCCGCCGCCGTTATCGCTGGTGCTATCTCGATGGCTCTGGGTGAATACGTCTCGGTTTCAACCCAGCGCGATACTGAGCGAGCGCTGATTGCCAAAGAAAAGGCCGAGCTTACAGACTTTCCAGATGAAGAGCATAAAGAGCTCGTGGGGATTCTTTCTGGCTACGGCATCCCAGTACATATCGCCGAAGATGCTGCCCACGGCATCGCACAAAATGATCCGCTGGCAGCTCACCTGAAGCTGGAATTGGGCATTGACGGCGAGGAACTTACCAACCCCTGGGCGGCTGCTGGTTCTTCGGCACTGTCGTTCCTACTCGGCGCCATCCTGCCGATGATTGCGGCACTGATCTTCACCGGCCCCACCTCTGGCGCAATCGCAGTCACCGTGGTCACCATCGTGACTCTGGCTCTGACCGGCTACATCAGCGCTAAGCTCAGCTCCACGCACTCCGGCAAGGCTGCGCTACGCCTGGTGATTGGTGGTGCACTCGGTTTGATCGTGTCCTACTTCGTCGGTCTGCTCTTCGGGCAGGCTGTCGGTTAGACCGCCAGATAGGTGCCCGGTTAACGCACAGCGAAGCTCAAAACCTAGTCAACATAGCTGGTCTTCGTCTGGTTCAACCAGGCGTAGACCGCGCCAATCCCCAGGCCACCACCTACGAAGTTGCCCAGCCACACGGCCACCCAGTTAACAGTTATGTGCAGACCATCGAAGCCTGCAGGATGCGGATTAGCGAAAAAGGCCAGGGAAAACAGAGAGAAGTTCGCAATCACGTGCTCAAGCCCGAGCCCAACGAACACCGCAATGATCGGCAGAATCACAACGAACTTCGAAATGATTTCCTTGGCTTGTAGTGCACCTAAGACAGCCATATTGACCACGAAATTCGCACCCATCGCCTCCACGAAGGCACCGAAGAACGACTTGGCCAGCTTCCCCTCAGTCAAGGTGGAAATCAAATGTGTGTCATCAATCCCACCGAGCTTGGCGCTCTGGCTGAGCACCAGCGCCACAATCGCCGCACCGATGAAGTTGTAGAACGTAGCGACGGCCACCATCCGAAGGGCCACTCCCCACGACATGCGACCGCGTGCAGCGGACCAGGACACAAACATCATGCTACCGGTCGCCAGCTCTGCACCGAGCACCACAATGGCGAACAGTCCAAGCCCGAACAGACACGCAAAGACCAGTCCCCCAGTGCCCGGAGCAATACCTTCGGCCACTTGGCCAGCTACCGCTGCAAAGGCCGTTCCCAACGTCAGATACATGCCCGCCAGGACCGCTCGAACCGCAAAACGTCCGTAGTCCTGCGTCATCAGTTCCTGTTTTTTGTCACCAGCCGTATCCAGCGTTTCGTATAGCGTCACCGCCGAAGCCTTTCCCTGCGTACCGTTAATTGCAGTTATTCGCATAAAAGAATAACGACAGTCCGGCACGGAATCGCAACCGCTTTACGACGATCACAGCTCCCTACCCCCGTTCAAGCACTGCAACCAGGAACTGAGACTCATCCTCAAACGGACGAAGATCCCACGTCGAATAACGCTGAATCACGGTGAGCCCCGCCTCCTGCGCAATGGTTTCAAAATCCGCAAAGTCCCATCCACGGCCGGCACCGAAGCCGATGATGGCACGACCGCCCTCCGGATTCAGTGCCGCTGCGAAGACCTGCAGTACCTTCGTGCGGTCTTCTGGCGCTACGAAGGTCAGGACATTGCCGGGGCAAATGATGACATCGAAGGCGGATGCCGTGTCACCGTGGGGTGTGTTCTCTAGGCCGTCGTCAAGCACGTGGGGCAATTGCGCCAAGTCCCCTACCAACCACGTCGCGTCCGGGAACTGGCGCTTTGCCTCATCGATGAGATAGGGGTCGACGTCGACACCAACGACCTGGTGTCCAGCCTTCGCCAAGTAACCGCCCACGCGTCCTTGACCACAACCGGCATCTAGAATTCGAGCGTGGCGTGGCGCCATCGCATCCACCAGCCGCGCCTCACCATCGATATCGCGGCCCTCGCGAACGAACCCCCGCCACCGGTTGGCGTAGCGCCGGGAATGCTGCGGATCGGCAGCGATAATTTCTTTCCAAGTGCGGTGATTGTGGGTGCCATTGCTCATGGCCACCATTATGGCGCAGCTGGACACTTTTTATGTATCGGTGCAGCTGCGCACCGTGGGGTCTAAATCCCCAGTACCGACTTAGCAATCAGGAAGTAGATGATCAGACCGGAGGCGTCGACAAGCGTCGTAATGAACGGGTTAGCGAAGACTGCTGGGTCAATGCCAAACTTCTTACCAATCAGCGGCATAATGCCACCGACGGTTGCCGCGAGAGTACAAATACCCAGCAGCGTAAGGCCAATCACTAGGCCGATGTCCCAACCGTAAACCAAGCCAGCTAGCAGCAGGCCGAGAGTGCCAAGCAATAGACCGAGGAACGCGCCGACCCTCACCTCTCGGAGAATGACTTTGAATATATCGCGGGGTTGGACATCCCCCAGCGCCAACGCACGCGTAATCGTAGTTGCAGCCTGGTTACCGGTATTGCCACCTGTACCAATCAGCAGCGGCACGAACACCGAAAGAACCACCATCTGAGACAGCGTCTCTTCGAAGGTTTCCAGGACTTGCACAGTCAATGTCGCACCGATTGCCAGCACGAGCAACCAGACCACACGAGAGCGAACAATCTCAAAGATTGGCGTAGCAAGGTACGGCAAGCGCAGAGGCTCAGAACCGGAAATACGAGCTTGGTCCTCGGAGTCTGCCTCCTCCAGAATCCGGAGTGCGTCGTCCACCGTGAGCAGACCGATAACACGCTGCTCGCTGTCGACAATCGGCAGAGCTAGGCGCTTACGATCAGCGCACATGCGAGCCACCTTCTCTTCAGACTCGGTGGCCTCTGCGTAGTCTGCCTTCCGCAAAATCGCCGCAACATGGATATCACTGCTGGCGCGCATCAAATCACGAAGGCTGACCACGCCCACCAGGCGGCGATTCCGGTTCGACACCGGCAGGGTGTAGATGGATTCGGCATCATCCAGATGCTTGTAGACGGTCTCCAGAGCCTCCCCCACCGTCATATCGTCGTGAAGCGACACCAGCTCCGGGCTCATTCGACGTCCAATGGAACCATCGGGGTAACCGAGGACGATGTTGGTCAGCTCTCGCTCATCATCCGGTAGATCGGCCAGCAGTTTTGCAGCGACAGACGCAGGCAGCTCGTCGAGCAGTTCTGCTCGATCGTCCGGTTCCATCTCTGCGAAAACTGCGGTGACTTCAGGATCACGGAGGCTCTCAATCAGGTGCGCCTGTAGAGCCGAGTCCAGCTCATCGAAGGTTTCAACCGCCGTGTCTTTCGGCAGTGTGCGGTAGAACAGCGCACGTTCCTCATGGCTGAGGCGGCGCATCTTTCGAGCGGCAGCCTTGGGCTCAATATCAGCTAAAAGCCGCGACAATGTCGCCACGTCGTGTGAGCGAAGTGCGGACTCCAGGTCTCGATCATCAATCCTGGTCACGTCAGTAGTCACCGAACTTCTCCCCTCACACAGCATAAATCCTCGCCAATGCTATCAGAGATACAAACCCAGCAAACTTGCACTGAGGGGAATAGAAACACGAAGAAACATGGCTTGCCAAAAACAAAACCCCCGCCACAGAAAACACTTGCGTGTTTCCCGCGGCGGGGTTCTCGTCGTAAAGCCCTAGCTGATTGCTCAGCTATCGGGTCTTACTTAGCCTTCTCGACGATCTCGAGCAGGCGGTAGTGCTTGTCCTTGGAGAGCGGACGGCACTCTTCGATGCGGACGCGGTCGCCCACGCCAGCCTCTTCGTTCTCGTCGTGCGCCTTGACCTTGGAGTTCGTGCGCATGATCTTGCCGTACAGGGCGTGCTGCTTGCGGTCCTCGAGCTCGACAACGATGGTCTTCTGCATCTTGTCGGACACGACGTAACCGGTGCGCACCTTACGTGCGCCAGCCTCGGTGGTGTTCATGTTTTCCTCACTCATGCTGCATCACCATCGGTTGGTGCAGCAGACAGGCCGAGCTCGCGCTCACGCATAACGGTGTAAATGCGAGCAATATCCTTGCGGACAGTGCGGAGACGGCGGTTGTTGGTCAGCTGACCGGTAGCGCTCTGGAAACGGAGGTTGAACAGCTCCTCCTTAGACTCCTTGAGCTTGGCAACCAGGTCATCGTTATCCAGCGAGCGAAGCTCGTGGGCGGGAATGCCGTTCGACATCAGTACTGATCCTCCTTCCGAACGATTCGGGTCTTAATCGGCAGCTTAGCGCCTGCGCGCTTCAGTGCCTCGACGGCAACTGCCTCGTCCGGGTAGGACATCTCGAACATGATGCGACCCGGCTTGACGTTTGCAATCCACTTCTCGACTGGGCCCTTACCGGAACCCATACGAACACCCAGCGGCTTCTGGGTCAGCGGACGGTCCGGGAAAATCTGAATCCAGACCTTACCACCACGCTTGACGTGGCGGTTGATGGCAATACGCGCTGCCTCAATCTGACGGTTGGTGATGTAGGCCGGCTCGAGAGCCTGGAGACCGTATTCACCGAAAGTCACCTTGTTGCCGCCCTTGGACATACCAGAACGGGTCGGGCGGTGCTGGCGACGGAACTTAACGCGCTTCGGGATGAGCATGAATTAGCCCTCCTTCTTCTCAGATGCACGCTGACGACGCTTGCCACCGCGACGCGGGCGGTCGTTGCCGCGACGCTGGCGGGCGTTGCCGGCGTTGATCTCGGACTCGCGACGGCCACCGATCACGTCACCCTTGTAGATCCACACCTTGACGCCAATGCGGCCGAAGGTGGTGTGAGCCTCGTGGGTGCCGTAGTCGATCTCCGCACGCAGGGTGTGCAGCGGAACGCGACCCTCGTGGTAGCGCTCGGTGCGGCCCATCTCGGCACCACCGAGACGACCGGAGCAGACAACCTTGATGCCCTTGACGTGCGGCTGACGCATTGCAGACTGGATAGCCTTGCGCATTGCACGACGGAAAGCGACACGGTTGGCGAGCTGCTCAGCGATGGACTGAGCAACCAGCTTCGCATCCGCGTCAATGTTCTTGACCTCGAGGATGTTCAGCTGAACCTGCTTGCCGGTGAGCTTCTCGAGCTGGCCGCGGATGCGATCAGCCTCGGAGCCACGACGACCGATAACGATGCCCGGGCGTGCGGTGTGGATGTCCACACGCACGCGGTCACGGGTGCGCTCGATAACGACATCGGAGATGCCGGCGCGCTCAAGACCGGTGGACAGCAGATCGCGGATCTTGATGTCCTCGGCCAGGTAGTCAGCGTACTGCTTGTCGGCGTACCAGCGGGACTTCCAGTCGCTGGAAATACCGAGGCGAAGACCGTGTGGATGGATCTTCTGTCCCACTATCGGTCACCTTCCTTCTGGCTCTCGACGACCACGGTGATGTGGCTGGTGCGCTTGCGGACGTGGAAAGCACGGCCCTGCGCACGCGGGCGGAAGCGCTTCATGGTCGGTCCCTCGTTGGCGTAAGCCTCGGAGATGACCAGAGTACGACGGTCCAGGCCGAAGTTGTTCTCAGCGTTTGCAGCTGCAGACGCAACAACCTTGGCAACTGGATCGGCAGCACCCTGCGGGGCGTACTCCAGGATGTTAAGTGCCTCGTCGACGGACTTACCGCGAACGGTGTCCAGGACGCGACGTGCCTTCATCGGAGTAACGCGGACGAAGCGCGCAGTTGCGCGTGCAGAAGTAATGTCGTTGCTCATGGCTTATCGACGTCCCTTCTTGTCATCCTTGACGTGACCCTTGAAGGTCTTGGTCGGGGCGAATTCGCCCAACTTGTGGCCGACCATAGAGTCATCCACGAACACCGGCACGTGCTTGCGACCGTCGTGAACGGCGAAGGTGTGGCCGATGAAATCGGGGAGAATCGTGGAGCGGCGAGACCAGGTCTTGATGACCTGCTTGGTGCCCTTCTCGTTCTGTGCATCGACCTTCGCGAGGAGGTGCTCATCGACGAACGGGCCCTTCTTAAGGCTGCGTGGCATTCTCAGTTCCCTCCTTAGCGCTTCTTATTCTTGTTGGTACGACGGCGACGAACGATCAGCTGGTCGCTCGGGCGGTTCGGCTTACGGGTGCGGCCTTCCTTCTGGCCCCACGGGGAAACCGGGTGGCGACCACCAGAGGTCTTACCCTCACCACCACCGTGCGGGTGGTCAACCGGGTTCATGACAACACCGCGGACAGTCGGGCGCCAGCCCTTCCAGCGCATACGGCCGGCCTTGCCCCAACGAATGTTGATCTGATCCTGGTTTCCGACCTCACCGACGGTTGCACGGCAACGAGCGTCGACGCGACGGATCTCAGAGGACGGCATACGCAGAACTGCGTACTTGCCTTCCTTACCGAGAAGCTGAATAGAAGCACCAGCAGAACGTGCCAGCTGTGCACCGGCACCCGGCTTGAGCTCCACGCAGTGAATGGTGGAACCGGTCGGGATGTTACGCAGCGGCAGGTTGTTACCAACCTTGATGTCGGCGTTAGCGCCGGACTCAACGATGGCACCCTGCTTCAGGTTCTTCGGAGCGATGATGTAGCGCTTCTCACCGTCTGCGTAGTGCAGCAGTGCGATGTTGGCGGTACGGTTCGGGTCGTACTCGATGTGAGCGACCTTTGCCGGAATGCCGTCCTTGTCATTACGACGGAAGTCGATGACACGGTACTGGCGCTTGTGTCCGCCACCCTTGTGGCGAGTGGTGATGTGACCGTGTACGTTACGGCCACCAGTCTTCGACAGCGGGCGCAGCAGAGACTTCTCAGGAGTCGAGCGAGTAACCTCGCTGAACTCGGAGACGGAGCTCTGGCGGCGACCCGGCGTAGTCGGCTTGTACTTACGAATAGCCATACTTTTGCTCTTCCTTAACTTCCTCGTCGGCTAGCGGCTAGGCTGCCGAACCGCCGAAGATGTCGATGGGATCGCTGCCGGCCGCGAGAGTCACGTAGGCGCGCTTGGTGTTCTTGCGCTTGCCGTAGCCGGTGCGGGAACGCTTGCGCTTGCCCTCACGGTTGAGGGTGTTGACGGAAGCGACCTTGGCACCGAAAATCTCCTGGACCGCGATCTTGATCTGGGTCTTGTTAGCGTCGGTGTGAACCAGGAACGTGTAAACGCCCTGCTCCATAAGTCCGTAGGACTTCTCAGACACTACCGGTGCAACAATGATGTCGCGGGGATCTGCGATGGTAGCCATTACTTCTCCTCCTTACCGGCGGTGCGAGTGATGAAGTCATTGAGTGCCTGAACGGCGAAGATGACGTCATCGGCCTTCAGAACGTCGTAGGTGTTCAGCTGATCCTCAGACAGGATGTGGACACCTGGCAGGTTACGAACCGACTTCCACGAGTTGACGTCCTCGCGTGGCAGAACGACGAGCACGTTGTTGCGCTCAGTCAGACGCTCGACGAAAGTACGAGCTGCCTTGGTGGACGGGGTCTGGCCTGGGACCAGTTCCTCGACAACGTGGATGCGGTCGTGGCGAGCACGGTCAGAGAGTGCGCCGCGCAGAGCAGCTGCAATCATCTTCTTCGGGGTACGCTGGCTGTAGTCGCGCGGCACCGGGCCGTGGACAATGCCACCGCCGGTCCAGTGCGGAGCACGAATCGAACCCTGACGAGCGCGACCGGTACCCTTCTGGCGCCACGGCTTGCGGCCACCGCCGCGAACCTCACCGCGGGTCTTGACCTTGTGGGTGCCCTGGCGAGCTGCTGCACGCTGTGCGACAACAACCTGGTGCATCAGGGCGATGGACACCTCCGCGTCGAACACGGAAGCAGGAAGCTCAACCGAACCGTTCACGCCGCCTTCAGCGGTGTGTACGTCTAGCTTGAGGTTGGTCATGCGTGAGCACCACCCTTCGTGGCAGTCTTAACAACCAGCAGGCCGCCGCGTGCACCCGGAACTGCGCCCTTGATGAGCAGCAGGTTCGCGTCAGCGTCAACCTTCTGGATCTTCAGGTTCTGGGTTGTGACCCGGTCGTTACCCATGCGGCCTGCCATGCGCTTGCCCTTGAAGACGCGTCCTGGCGTGGCGCAGGCGCCAATGCCACCAACACGACGGTGAGCAGCCTGGTTACCGTGAGCTGCACCCTGGCCAGCAAAGCCGTGGCGCTTCATACCACCGGCGAAGCCGTGGCCCTTGGAGGTACCAGTGACGTCGACGTACTCAATTTCGCCGAAGATGTCGACACCAACGGACTGGCCGACCTCGTAAGAGGAAGCGTCCGGGGTGCGAATCTCGACGCTGTGGCGACGCGGGGTCACACCGGCCTTCTTGAAGTGGCCGGATTCCGGCTTGTTGACCTTACGCGGGTCAATTTCGCCGTATGCAATCTGGACGGCGTCGTAGCCGTCGGTTTCCTTAGTGCGCACCTGAGTCACTACGCACGGCCCAGCCTCAACGACGGTAACCGGAACAACGCGGTTTTCCTCGTCGAAGATCTGAGTCATACCGAGCTTCGTGCCCAGGATGCCCTTGATCTCGTTTTCACTCATTTATCTTGTCTCCGCTACCAAAAGTCCAGGATCACTGAATGTTCACATCGACACTTGCCGGAAGGTCAATGCGCATAAGTGCATCGACGGTCTTCGGCGTTGGATCGAGAATGTCGATCAGACGCTTGTGAGTGCGCATCTCGAAGTGCTCGCGCGAGTCCTTGTACTTGTGCGGCGAACGGATAACGCAGTAAACGTTCTTTTCGGTTGGCAACGGCACCGGGCCAACGACGCGTGCACCCGTACGGGTAACGGTCTCCACGATCTTTCGCGCAGAAGCGTCGATAGCCTCGTGGTCGTAGGCCTTGAGCCTGATGCGGATCTTCTGTCCGGCCACGCTTGTCCTCTCCTCGGTCGGCGCGCCCCAATTAAAGGGGCGTCGACCCTGTCAATGTTTCTCGACGCCGTCAGCAACTATGGCCAGCGCCAGAAATTAAAACTGGGTTGTGCATTACTTCAAAGCGATTTCGTCTTCGATCGTCATGGCAAATTAACTTTTGGCCATGACCCGAGCGGACGAATAACGCCTTGCACTCAAATCCCAGTGGAAAACAAGTCCCCCTCGTGGGGCTCTTCATTTTGCCTACTGCCGCTGTTAATTTGCCATGCCACCTCCGACCCCCGCGGTCGGGCGTGTCGCCCGTTTTCTCCGTGAGGCACGATTGGGAAGAAACTTCCCTACGTGGTCATGCTCGCCTTACCATAGGCGCTAAGTCCAATTTCGTACTGGTTCCCAGCTGGGCCTGATACGACAATTGGCGCGAACGCCTTTGTTAAAGCAACCCCCGTATTAAAGCACGTCCGCACTGCAAATGTAAAATCGCGATTCCAAAGTGCAACGTACATCACACTCATTACGGAACAGTCTGCTTAACGACGGCTATTGCGCCGGCCCCATCCCGTCTAATGTCGGCTATGTACAGATACAAAGAATCCCGACTTCCGCTTACGCGGAGTCGGGATTCTTCTAAGACCTAGTTAAAGCATTTCCCAATTGGGGAGAAGACTTACTTAATGATCTTGGTAACGCGGCCAGCGCCGACGGTGCGGCCACCCTCGCGGATAGCGAAGCGCAGGCCCTCGTCCATTGCGACCGGCTGGATCAGCTTGACAGACATGTCAACGTTGTCGCCCGGCATGACCATCTCGACACCTTCCGGCAGGGAAACGACGCCGGTGACGTCGGTGGTGCGGAAGTAGAACTGCGGACGGTAGTTGTTGAAGAACGGGGTGTGACGGCCGCCCTCATCCTTGGACAGGATGTAGACGGAACCCTCGAACTCGGTGTGCGGGGTGTAAGCGCCCGGCTTAGCAACGATTTGACCGCGCTCGATGTCCTCACGCTTGGTACCGCGGAGCAGCAGACCACAGTTGTCGCCAGCCTCAGCGGAATCCAGCAGCTTGCGGAACATCTCGATACCGGTAACGGTGGTCTTCTGGGACTTCTCCTTGATGCCCAGAATCTCCACCTCGTCGTTGACGTTCAGAACGCCGCGCTCAACACGACCGGTAGCAACGGTGCCGCGACCGGTAATGGTGAAGATGTCCTCAATCGGCATCAGGAACGGCTTGTCGGTCTCGCGAACCGGATCCGGGATGTTCTCGTCGCAGGCTTCCATCAGCTCGAGGATGGAGTTGACCCACTTCTCTTCGCCCTCAAGAGCCTTCAGAGCGGAGATGTGAACGATCGGAGCTTCCTCGTCGTAGTCCTGCTCAGCCAGCAGCTCGCGGACCTCCATCTCGACGAGCTCGATAATCTCTTCGTCGTCGACCATGTCGCACTTGTTCAGTGCAACGAGGATGTACGGAACGCCAACCTGGCGAGCCAGCAGAACGTGCTCGCGGGTCTGCGGCATCGGGCCGTCAGTAGCAGCAACAACCAGGATTGCGCCGTCCATCTGAGCAGCACCGGTGATCATGTTCTTGATGTAGTCGGCGTGGCCCGGGGCATCGACGTGAGCGTAGTGGCGCTTCTCCGTCTGGTACTCAACGTGGGAAACGTTGATGGTAATGCCACGTTCCTTCTCTTCCGGTGCCTTATCGATGGCATCGTAAGCGAACGACTCGTTCAGGTCCGGGAACTTGTCAGCCAGAACCTTGGTGATAGCGGCGGTAGTGGTGGTCTTACCGTGGTCAACGTGACCAATGGTACCGATGTTGACGTGCGGCTTCGTACGCTCGAACTTCGCCTTTGCCACTTTTAGTCCTCCTGGAGGTCTAGGTGGCCACGACTCTCGCAGCCACAATTTTGTGGTCACTCTATCCGCCTTCACAACATCAGAAGCCTTCAAACTGTTCGCTTACGACTTCGGAACGTGCGCGCGCAAAAGAGCACTATTCTTTCACTGTGCCAGTTACTCGATACTAGGGCAGGATACTGGAGTTTTCCAAACCAGACCAACCCCCTAGTTAAGGGTGGGTAACGGCCAGCAACTCACATCGTTATTTACCAGCATAAATGCTAGATATTTGAGCAGCGATTTAACATCGACCAACGATATGAATTGCGAGCAGCTACCCCCTAGAGCTTGTCTGTGCTAACACGAGCCAAGAGTCTGGCGACATCTCAGCACAGTCAAATCTTAAGGGAATCTACTAAAAAGCTGCAGACCCTCGCACTGCACCGTCTAAAAAGAGTGACAGCGCAGTGCGCACAGAGATGGGGTCAGCCCTGATAGAGCGCCCCACCCTGCCGATGCAATTTAAGCGCCGGTGCGCGCTGCAATGATCTCCTCGGCCACGGAGGAAGGAACCTCAGCGTAGGAGTCGAAGATCATGGTGTAGTTAGCGCGACCCTGGGTCTTGGAACGCAGGTCACCAACGTAGCCAAACATCTCGGACAGCGGAACCAGAGCCTTAACAGCCTTGACGCCCGTACGGTCCTCCATGGAGTTAACCTGACCACGACGGGAGTTGATGTCACCGATGACCTCACCCATGTACTCTTCCGGAGTAATGACCTCAACGGCCATCATCGGCTCGAGCAGGACCGGCTTAGCCTTCTGGACAGCTTCCTTCAGAGCCTGCTGACCAGCAATCTTGAAGGCCATTTCAGAGGAGTCAACCTCGTGGTAAGCACCGTCGAGCAGGGTTGCCTGGATGTTCACCAGCGGGTAGCCAGCCAGGGTACCGTACTGCATTGCGTCCTGAATACCAGCGTCGACAGACGGAATGTATTCCTTCGGAACACGACCACCGGTCACCTCGTTGACGAACTTGTAAGTGGTGGACTCACCCTCTTCAACCTCGTCAGTAGACGGAGCGTAAGGCTCCAGAGCAATGATGACGCGGGCGAACTGACCCGAACCACCGGTCTGCTTCTTGTGGGTGTACTCGAACTTCTCGACCGGCTTGCGGATGGTCTCGCGGTAAGCAACCTGCGGGTTACCGATGTTTGCTTCGACCTTGAACTCGCGCTTCATGCGGTCAACCAGGACGTCAAGGTGGAGCTCGCCCATACCGCCGATAACGGTCTGGCCGGTTTCCTCATCCAGGCGAACGGTGAAGGTCGGGTCCTCTTCAGCAAGACGCTGAATAGCGGTACTCAGCTTCTCCTGGTCAGCCTTGGACTTCGGCTCAATAGCAACGGAGATAACCGGATCCGGGAAGGACATGGACTCCAGAACGATTGGAGCATCCTGTGCACACAGGGTGTCACCAGTGGTGGTGTCCTTCAGACCAATGAAGGCGTAGATGTTACCTGCCACTGCCTCGTCAACAGGGTTCTCCTTGTTGGCGTGCATCTGGAACAGCTTACCGACGCGCTCCTTCTTGTCCTTGGTGGAGTTCAGGACCTGCTGGCCCGGCTCCACGCGACCGGAGTAAACGCGGACGAAGGTCAGCTTACCGAAGAACGGGTGAGCAGCGATCTTGAATGCAAGAGCAGAGAACGGCTCATCCTTAGACGGCTTACGAACCATATCGACGTCCTCGTCGCCCATCTGGTGGCCGTGCACCTCACCGATGTCCAGCGGATTCGGCAGGAAGTCAATGACAGCGTCGAGCAGCGGCTCAACACCCTTGTTCTTGTAAGCGGTACCACAGTAGACCGGGTAGACCTCAGAGTTCAGAACCATCTTGCGGATGGCGCCCTTAATCTCGTCCATGGTCAGCTCTTCGCCACCGAAGTACTTTTCCATGAGCTCCTCGTCGGACTCAGCGACGGTCTCAATGAGCTTCTCACGGTACTCGTTAGCCTTGTCGACCAGGTCAGCCGGAATCTCCTCGACCTGCGCAGGAGTGCCAATCTCGACCTTGCCCGGCCACATGAGGGCCTTCATCTCCAGCAGGTCAACAACGCCGTCGAAGTCATCCTCAGCGCCAATCGGCAGCTGCATAACCAACGGCTTAGCGCCCAGGCGGTCAACGATGGTGCCAACGGTGTAGTAGAAGTCAGCGCCCAGCTTGTCCATCTTGTTGACGAAGCAAATACGTGGGACATCGTACTTCTGAGCCTGACGCCAAACCTGCTCAGACTGCGGCTCGACACCTTCCTTACCGTCGAAGACTGCGACGGCACCGTCGAGCACACGCAAGGAACGCTCGACCTCAACGGTGAAGTCGACGTGACCCGGGGTATCGATGATGTTGATCTGGTTGTCGTTCCAGAAACAGGTCACAGCAGCGGAGGTAATGGTAATACCGCGCTCCTTCTCCTGCTCCATCCAGTCGGTTGTGGACGCACCATCGTGAGTCTCGCCGACCTTGCGGTTAATACCCGTGTAGTACAGGATGCGCTCGGTCGTAGTCGTCTTACCAGCATCGATGTGCGCCATGATGCCGATGTTGCGGACCTTGTGGAGGTCCTTCTTAACGGGAAGTGCACCTTCAGCCACTTGATTCCCCACTCGTTTCAAATCGGTTTGGCGGTGAGGCTCAATTACGGGATTGCAATTGGCCGTCAAATCCGCCGTCGGTCGGGTTTGCTTTATCTATAATGCCACCGTCTTGGCGCGAAGTCGCGCCGTGACGTACACCTTTTGCGTAAATTCTACGCAAGACATCGGGTGTAAGCGCCGGGCTGGCCCTATTTGAGTGACCCTTAAAGATCCGTGGACCGCGACCGACGCGCGCCGTTGACATACCGGCAGCTGCTTTACGACGGTGACCATTCGCGGCCTCCGTCGATAAGCGATTACCAGCGGTAGTGAGCGAATGCGCGGTTTGCTTCCGCCATCTTGTGAGTGTCCTCACGACGCTTGACGGATGCACCCAGGCCGTTGGATGCATCGAGGATCTCGTTAGCGAGACGCTCGGTCATGGTGTTCTCACGGCGCTGACGGGAGAACATCAGCAGCCAGCGCAGTGCCAGCGTGGTGCCACGGCCCGGACGAACCTCGACCGGAACCTGGTAGGTGGCGCCACCAACACGGCGGGAACGAACCTCAAGAGCCGGCTTGACGTTCTCGATTGCGCGCTTCAGAGTCAGCACCGGGTCAGTACCGGTCTTCTCTTCGCACAGCTCAAGTGCACCGTAGACGATGCGCTCTGCAGTCGACTTCTTACCGTCGATCAGAACCTTGTTGACCAGCTGCGACACCAGAGGGGAGCCGTAGACCGGGTCGTTGACGACAGGACGCTTCTGTACTGGGCCCTTACGTGGCATGGCTTACTTCTCCTTCTTTGCGCCGTAGCGGGAACGAGCCTGCTTGCGGTCCTTGACACCCTGGGTGTCGAGGGAACCACGGACGATCTTGTAGCGGACACCCGGGAGGTCCTTAACACGGCCACCGCGAACGAGCACCATGGAGTGCTCCTGCAGGTTGTGGCCCTCACCCGGAATGTAAGCCGAAACCTCGATACCGGAGGTCAGGCGAACACGAGCGACCTTACGAAGAGCCGAGTTCGGCTTCTTCGGCGTGGTGGTGTAAACACGGGTGCAAACGCCGCGGCGCTGAGGGGAACCCTTCAGAGCTGCGGTTGCAACCTTAGCCTTCTTGTCATGGCGGCCCTTGCGGACCAGCTGCTGAATAGTGGGCATGAAGCCTCTTTCTGTTTTCAATCCTCGCTGGACATTCTCACGCCCGATGCCAACCGCAGCGGAGTAACCACCTTCCGTGTGAATGCATCACAAGAAAAGTTATTACTCATCCAGTGGTGAGCCCATCGGTTGAACGCAAGAAATGGAGGGATTTTGAACGTGCGAAACCCAGTCAGCCGCTCTCGCTGGCCTACTGGGTAATGTCTCAAGTTCCCAATTCTTTTCTGGGATCGTTGTATAACAGTACGCGAGCTGCGGATTTAGTCCAAACACCCTGGTAATGGCCTATAAATTTCAAGTACTTTGAGCGCTTGTGGGGTTGGTGATCAAATTTTTGAGTGTTAAGCACGGCGCGCCTCGCCCCAAAAGACGCTGACGATACTATGCCGGTTTGAAGCGATAACCCGGTCAATTCTGCCGCTCGCTCGGTTTGCTCACTTTAGTGTCTTGCGCCAGTACTGGAGAAACTAAGTCGTCATGTTCACTGCGGGCGGATGCTGATTCATTGCCTACACCCCAGTGTCGGCGTATAGGTGGGGACATGTCTAAGAAGGTCATTGTCATTGGCGGTCACGGCAAGGTGGCCCAAATCGCTACTCCCCTACTTATCGACGATGGCTGCGAGGTCACCTCTGTTATTCGCAACCCCGACCAGGTCCCGGATATCGAGGCTCTCGGGGCCACACCAGCCGTTTACGACATCACCAGTCTCTCGACAGAGCAGTTTGCGGACCTTCTCAGCGGGCATGATGCCGTGATTTGGTCCGCCGGCGCTGGTGGAGGTTCACCAGAACGGACTTACGCGATCGACCGCGACGCAGCTATTACTTCGATTGCCGCGGCCGAGCAGGCTGGCGTTAAGCGCTACGTCATGGTCTCCTACTTTGGTGCGGGGCACGACCATGGCGTTCCAGAGGATCACAGCTTCTTTGCCTATGCCGAGTCCAAGGCTGCAGCCGACGAAGCGCTGCGCGCTTCAAACCTTGAGTGGACCATTCTCGGCCCGAGTGCGCTGACGCTCGACAAGGGCCAGGATTCCATCGACACCACGGCGGACAAGGCAGGCGAGGTCGCTCGTGCGACCGTTGCCAATGTCATATCGCAGACCGTGTTCAACGAGGCTACCGTTGGTCGCATGATTAACTTCAACGAGGGCAACACCCCGATTGCAGAGGCCCTCAAGGAGTAGAGGGAGGAAGCCGGGGACAGACCCCCTAGCCCCTCCCTCCCCTGCCCCTGCCCCTGTTCCTATCGCTTTTCTTCAATCTCCAGCTGAGTTTTCCAGTTGAGTTGCCTCGACAAAGAAAAATCCTCCGGCACGACCGTGACGAACTAGCAAGCTGCTAGTAAGCCACAACTGTGCCGGAGGATTTTTCCGGTTGCCACCTAACAGTTAGCGCACAGCCCCAACTGCCAAGCGAGGTGCTTTGTCCGACAGCGGCCGGGGAATTCTCCCGCTCCCCAGCCGCGGCCGCAAAGCTATTGATTTTTACTCGAAGGTTCCGATGTCATCCAGCGGAACTGCGGAACCGACCTGGTCAATGCCGTAGGTGTCCTCGGCACCGTAGAAGCCCTCACCGAAGGAGGCAAATGGTGCGGCTGCCTGGCGGGCAGCTTCCTCAGTCGGCTCAACAGTGATGTTGCGGTAGCGCGAAATACCCGTACCAGCCGGGATTAGCTTACCGATGATCACGTTCTCCTTCAGGCCGATGAGCTTATCCGAGCGCTTGTTGATAGCGGCGTCGGTAAGCACGCGCGTCGTCTCCTGGAAGGAGGCCGCGGACAGCCAGGACTCGGTGGCCAGCGATGCCTTGGTAATACCCATCAGCACGCGACGGCCCTCGATGACGCTGCCGCCGGAGGCAACAATCTCACGGTTCTTAGCCATGACCGTGGAGCGCTCGACCAATGCGCCTGGCAGCAGGTCGGAGTCACCCGGCTTGGACACAATCACGCGGCGCAGCATCTGGCTGACAATAACCTCGATGTGCTTGTCGTGAATGGCCACACCCTGGTCACGGTAGACCGACTGGACTTCCTCAATGAGGTGACGCTGGACACCGCGGCGACCTAGGACCTCGAGGACCTCGTGCGGATCGGCAGCGCCCTTGAGCAGCTGCTGCCCCTTAACCACATGGTCACCATCGCGGATGGCGCGACGACGGCCATCGACGGTGATTTCAGCCAGACCCTGACGCTTGGACAGCTTGTCGTAGACGACCTCGTCCTCGCTGTTGGCATCCGGGATGAGGGTGAGCGTGTAGAAGTGCTCGTCCTCCTCCAGGCGCACGCGACCGTTTTCGCGAACCAGTGGAGCCTTGTTCTTCGGCACTCGGGCCTCGAACAGCTCCTGGACACGCGGCAGACCACCGGTAATGTCGCCACCGACACCACCCTGGTGGAACGTACGCATGGTCAGCTGGGTACCCGGCTCACCAATGGACTGCGCAGCGACAATACCGACAGCCTCTCCGATGTCGACCAGCTTGCCGGTTGCCATCGAACGACCGTAGCACTTGGCACAGACACCGGTTGCGGTGGAACAGGTCAGAACCGAGCGGACCTTGACTTCCTTGACACCGTGGCTGAGAGCCAGGGTGATGTGGTCGTCGTTCAGGTCGGTGTCAGCCTCGATAAGGACATTGCCCTCAGCGTCGGTGACATCGGCTGCCAGCACACGAGCGATTGCAGCGGTTTCGACGTACTTCGCACGACGAATCTCACCGGTCGGATTGCCGGTTGCGTCCAGAACATCCTCGCCAATCTCGACAACGACACCGTCGTGGGTGCCACAGTCCTCTTCGCGAACGATGACGTCCTGCGCAACGTCGACCAGACGACGGGTCAGGTAACCCGAGTCAGCGGTACGAAGCGCGGTATCGGCCAGACCCTTACGGGAACCGTGCGAGTTGTTGAAGTACTCGAGAACCGACAGGCCTTCGCGGAAGGAGGTCTTAATCGGGCGGGTGATGTATTCACCACGCGGGTTCGTAACCATGCCCTTCATGCCGGCCAGCGAGTGAATCTGGCCCATGTTACCGGCAGCACCCGACTTCACGATCATCGGAATCGGGTTGTCATCCGGGTACAGAGCCTCGACCTTTTCACCGACCTCAGCCGTCGCGGCCTTCCACAGGTTAACCAGCGACTCGTGACGCTCAGCAGCCGAGAGCTTACCGCGGCGGAACTTCTTCTCCACCGTGGCGGCCTTCTCTTCGTAGCCGTTCAGGATCTCACGCTTGTTCGGGAGAACCAGCACGTCAGACATAGCAATGGTGACACCAGAACGGGTAGCCCAGTAGAAACCAGCATCCTTGAGCTTGTCGACGGTCTGAGCGACCGTAATCATCGGGTACTTGGCAGCCAAGTCGTTGATGATCGCAGCCTGCGGCTTCTTAGCCATAACGCCTTCGACGTATGGGTAGTTCCACGGCAGCAGGTCGTTGAACATAACGCGGCCCAGCGTGGTGGAAGCCAGCCAGGTATCGCCCTTGTTCCAACCATCTGGAAACTGCTCGGACTCAATCTCGGCCGGCGGACGCAGGTGGCTGATGCGAACCTTAATTGGGCTCTGCAGGCCAATTGCACCGCGGTCGTAAGCCATGATGGCCTCGGCCGGGCTGGTGTAAATACCCTGCTCCGGTGCGTCCTCGGTGGCATCCTGGTGGCCACCCGGCAGCTCCGGCTTCTCCAGTGTCAGGAAGTACAGGCCAGTGACCATATCCAGACGCGGCATAGCCAGCGGCTTACCGGAAGCCGGCGACAGAATGTTGTTCGAGGACAGCATCAGGACGCGAGCCTCGGCCTGTGCTTCAGCGGACAGCGGCAGGTGAACTGCCATCTGGTCACCGTCGAAGTCGGCGTTGAAAGCCTCACATGCCAGTGGGTGCAGCTGAATTGCCTTACCCTCAACCAGGACCGGCTCGAACGCCTGAATACCCAGGCGGTGCAGCGTAGGTGCACGGTTCAGCAGGACCGGGTGTCCGGTAATGACATCTTCGAGGACGTCCCACACCTCTGGGCGCTGACGCTCAACCATGCGCTTCGCGCTCTTGATGTTCTGCGCGTAGCTCTTGGCCACGAGCTCCTTCATAACGAACGGCTTGAACAGCTCAAGAGCCATCAGCTTCGGCAGACCACACTGGTGCAGCTTCAGCTGCGGGCCGACGATAATAACCGAACGGCCGGAGTAGTCAACACGCTTACCCAGTAGGTTCTGACGGAAACGACCCTGCTTACCCTTGAGCAGGTCGCTCAGGGACTTCAGCGGGCGGTTACCCGGACCAGTGACCGGGCGGCCACGACGTCCGTTGTCGAACAGTGCGTCAACGGATTCCTGAAGCATGCGCTTTTCGTTGTTGACGATGATCTCCGGAGCGCCGAGGTCAATCATGCGCTTCAGGCGGTTGTTGCGGTTGATGACACGACGGTAGAGGTCGTTCAAGTCCGAGGTCGCAAAGCGGCCACCGTCGAGCTGCACCATCGGGCGCAGCTCCGGCGGAATCACCGGGATGCAGTCGAGCACCATAGCGGCCGGGTCGTTGCCGGACTGCAGGAATGCAGTGACAACCTTCAGACGCTTGAGGGCGCGCATCTTCTTCTGTCCCTTGCCGTCGCGAATGATCTCGCGCAGCTCCTCGGCCTCCTTGGCCAGGTCGAAGTTGCGGATCAGGGTCTGAATAGCCTCAGCACCCATACCACCGGTGAAGTAATCCTCGTAGCGGTCGACGAGCTCGGTGTAAATGCCCTCGTCGATAATCATCTGCTTCGGCTCGAGCTTGATGAAGGTGTTCCAAATCTCGTCGAGACGATCCAGCTCGCGCTGGGCGCGCTCACGGATGTGGCGCATCTCGCGCTCGGCTGCAGACTGAACCTTCTTACGGGCATCAGCCTTGGCACCCGCTGCCTCGAGTTCAGCCAGATCCTCTTCCAGGGTCTGGGCGCGCTCGGCCAGCTCCTGGTCGCGATCGTCCTCAACCAGCTTCTTGTCCACGAGCATGTCTGCTTCGAGGGTTTCCTGGTCGTTGTGGCGAGCCTCTTCATCCACGGAGGTGATGATGTTGGCAGCGAAGTAGATGATCTTTTCCAGATCCTTCGGAGCCAGGTCGAGCAGGTAGCCGAGGCGGGACGGCACACCCTTGAAGTACCAGATGTGAGTGACCGGAGCGGCCAGCTCAATGTGGCCCATGCGCTCACGGCGAACCTTCGACTTGGTCACCTCAACGCCACAGCGTTCACAGATGATGCCCTTGAAGCGAACGCGCTTGTACTTACCACAAGCACACTCCCAGTCACGGGTCGGGCCGAAGATACGCTCACAGAAAAGACCATCCTTTTCCGGCTTCAGCGTACGGTAGTTAATCGTCTCGGGCTTCTTGACCTCACCGCGAGACCAGCGGCGGATGTCGTCGGCGGTAGCGAGCCCAATCCGGAGCTCGTCAAAGTTGTTGACGTCGAGCACCTGTTTTCCCTTTCCCTCCGCATCGAAGTAATGCGGAAACCAAATTCTCTGCGGAGGTTTTTGTACGTTGTCGTCTGTGTTGGGTTATTCGCGAGTTAGGGCTTCCCGACCCTGATACTCACGCAATGTTTCGTCGTGAAGCGAGAAACTATGCGGAGTCAGCGTCGGAACGCTCATCGCGGGACAGGTTAATGCCGAGGGAAGCGGTCGCGTGGTCGAGTTCCTCATCGTCGGAGGAGCCCAACTCAACCGGAACGCCGTCGGCCGAAAGGACCTCAACGTTCAGGCAGAGCGACTGCAGTTCCTTCAGAAGCACCTTGAACGACTCCGGAATACCCGGATCCGGAATGTTGTCGCCCTTCACGATTGCCTCGTAGACCTTGACGCGGCCAACCACGTCATCGGACTTGATGGTGAGCAGCTCCTGCAGGGTGTAGGCAGCGCCGTATGCCTGCATTGCCCACACCTCCATCTCACCGAAGCGCTGACCACCGAACTGAGCCTTACCACCCAGTGGCTGCTGGGTAATCATGGAGTACGGACCGGTGGAGCGAGCGTGAATCTTCTCGTCGACCAGGTGGTGCAGCTTCAGCATGTACATGTAGCCCACCGAAACCGGGAACGGGAACTTCTCGCCAGAGCGGCCGTCGAACAGCGTGGCCTTACCGTCAGCGTTGACCAGCACCTCGCCGTCACGGTTCGGGCGGGACGACGCGAGCAGACCAGCGAGCTCCTCGTTCTCAGCACCGTCGAACACTGGGGTTGCGACCAGAGAGTCGGACGGAACGTCGTGCAGGTCGGCCGGAAGACGCTTAGCCCAATCCGGGTCGCCCTCAATGCTCCAGCCGGCCTTCGCCAGCCAGCCGAGGTGAACCTCGAGAACCTGGCCGATGTTCATACGACGCGGAACACCGTGGGTGTTCAGAATGATGTCGACTGGGGTGCCGTCCGGCAGGAACGGCATGTCCTCCTGCGGCAGGATTTTGCCGATAACGCCCTTGTTACCGTGGCGACCTGCCATCTTGTCGCCGTCCTGGATCTTGCGCTTCTGCGCAACGTACACGCGGACCATCTCGTTGACACCCGGTGCCAGGTCGTCATCGTCTTCACGGGAGAAGACGCGGACGCCGATGACCTTGCCGGACTCACCGTGCGGAACACGCATGGAAGTGTCACGGACCTCGCGGGACTTCTCGCCGAAGATAGCGCGCAGCAGGCGCTCCTCCGGAGTCAGCTCAGTCTCGCCCTTCGGCGTGGTCTTAGCGACCAGGATGTCACCGTCGCGAACGTCGGCACCGATGCGGACGATGCCGCGTTCATCCAGATCCTTCAGCATCTCCTCGGACGCGTTCGGGATGTCACGGGTGATTTCCTCCGGCCCCAGCTTGGTGTCGCGGGCGTCGATCTCGTGCTCCTCGATGTGAATCGAGGTCAGGATGTCCTCCTCAACCATGCGCTGGTTCAGGATGATGGCGTCCTCGTAGTTGTGACCTTCCCACGGCATGAATGCCACGAGCAGGTTCTTACCAAGTGCCATCTCACCGTTGTCGGTACCCGGACCGTCAGCGATGACCTGGCCGGCCTCAACGCGCTGGCCCTCGTCAACCAGTGGCTTCTGGTTGTAGCAGGTGCCCTGGTTGGTGCGCTCGAACTTGCGCAGCAGGTAGGTGTGGCGCTGGCCCTCATCGTCCATGATGGTGATGAAGCCTGCCGACACGGTCTCGACCACACCTGTGGCCGAAGCGACAATGACATCGCCGGCGTCGTAAGCAGCACGCTGCTCCATACCGGTACCGACGAACGGAGCCTCCGAACGCAGCAGCGGCACAGCCTGACGCTGCATGTTCGCACCCATCAGGGCACGGTTAGCGTCGTCGTGCTCGAGGAACGGAATCATGGCAGTAGCCACGGAGACCATCTGACGCGGGGAAACATCGAGGTAGTCGACCTCATCGGCGCGGACGGACTCGACGTCACCACCCTTCTTACGAACAGACAGGGTCTCCTGAACGAAGCGGCCGTTCTCATCAATCGGGGTGTTAGCCTGCGCGACAACGTAGCGGTCTTCCTCATCAGCGGTGAGGTAGTCGACCTCGTCGGTGATGACACCATCGCGGACGCGGCGGTACGGAGTCTCAATGAAACCGAACGGGTTCACGCGTGCGTAGCAGGACAGCGAACCAATCAGGCCAATGTTCGGACCCTCTGGGGTCTCAATTGGACACATGCGGCCGTAGTGGGACGGGTGAACGTCTCGAACCTCGAGACCAGCACGGTCACGGGTCAGACCACCCGGACCCAGTGCGGACAGACGACGCTTGTGGGTCAGACCCGACAGCGAGTTGTTCTGGTCCATGAACTGGGACAGCTGGGAAGTACCGAAGAACTCACGGATAGCCGCGGAGACCGGGCGCACGTTAATCAGAGTGGTCGGCTGGATCGACTCCACGTCCTGAGTGGTCATGCGCTCACGAACCACGCGTTCCATGCGGGACAGACCCACGCGAACCTGGTTCTGAATCAGCTCGCCTACGGTACGCAGACGACGGTTACCGAAGTGGTCGATATCGTCGGTCTCAACCGGAATCTCGACCCCTTCCGGCGAGGTCATAACATTCTCGCCGTCGTGCAGGCGCACGAGGTATTCAATGGTGGTAGCGATATCCTGTTCGGTCAGGACCATCTCGCCAGAGACCTCAGTGCCCAGGCCCAGCTTGCGGTTGACCTTGTAGCGACCGACCTTGGCCAGGTCGTAACGCTTCGGCTTGAAGAAGTTGTTCTCCAGCAGAGCCAGCGCGGACTCGCGCGTCGGCGGCTCACCCGGGCGCTGCTTGCGGTAAATCTCCAGCAGAGCCTCGTCGGTGTTTGCAACACCGTCCTTCTCCAGGGTGGCCATCATAATCTCAGAGAAGCCGAAGCGCTCCTTGATTTCCTCAGTGGTCCAGCCGAAAGCCTTCAGCAGAACCGTGACCGGCTGGCGACGCTTACGGTCAATACGAACGCCGACGGTGTCCCGCTTGTCGACGTCGAACTCCAGCCACGCACCGCGCGACGGAATAATCTTCACCGAGTGCAGCGGGCGCTCGGTGGACTTGTCGATGGTCTCATCGAAGTAGACGCCCGGAGAGCGCACCAGCTGAGAAACAACGACACGCTCAGTTCCGTTGACGATGAACGTACCCTTATCCGTCATCATCGGGAAGTCGCCGATGAAGACAGTCTGGCTCTTAATCTCACCGGTCTCGCGGTTGGTGAACTCCGCGGTGACGTAGAGGGGAGCCGAGTAGTTGATGTCCTTATCCTTGGACTCATCCACGGTGTTCTTGACGGAGTCGAACCATGGGTCCGACAGCGTCAGAGACATCTTCTGGGAGTAGTCCTCGATCGGAGAGAGCTCTTCTAGAATATCTTCGAGACCGCTGGTAACCCGAGCGTCTTCTCCGAGCTCCTCCTGGCGACGAGCGCGCCACTCAGGCGTGCCAATGAGCCATGCGAAAGACTCACGCTGCAGGTCGAGCAGACCAGGAACCGCAATCGGCTCCTGAATCTTTGCAAACGAGTACCTCTTCGAAGCTCCGGGAATACCGGTTACTGCCTTGGTCTGGCGGGAGACTGCCAAGATGCGTCCTTCCAGCACCTCACGCGGTGAAGCACACCGGCAACCGGTGGTGCGCTCCGCCCGCTTGGTTTATACGCGATTCAAGTTGCAGGAATTATTTCTGTTGCGCACCGGGATACTTTGCGTCTAACCTTTGGTCACACACGAAAGTGATTCCCCCGCCACTTGGCCTCCAAGACCAGCCTTTAAAAGGCGAGCCCCCGAGCCCTAACGACGGCGCCGCGGCAACTCCTTTAACAGCTAGATGCACGAAAAACGGTGCTACATAATAGCCCCGAGCCCCGAGCGCAAACTATAAAAGAGCTGGCGACAGATACACTAATTCCAGCGCAACGATTTAGCCTATATCAAAAACTGGTAGTTGTCTAGTACAACTTGACAAATCGGGCGTGTCGCATTCACCCGTCACCGATATAAAGGGTGAGGCCTGGGCGCTATGGCCGTCGTAAAGCGTTACTCTGCTTTACGACGGGTCGAAGGACGCACGATGCCCACGATTGCGATGAATACCAGAATCGAACCGGACGTAATGAGACCGATTGACCACGGCTCTAGAGCTGGGCGCTGGAAATTCTGTATTGCGCCAAAGAGAAGCTGATTGGAAAGGCCTTCGTCCATCTTTCCGTTGAAGCGCAGGTAGTCCATGATCGGCTCGCCGTCGCGAGTCTCCCACCAAAGGTGGATGTCCTCGGCCATATCGATGACCGAGCCAGACTTCGGCTCAACCCACAAATCACGGGTGCCCTGGTACTGGAGGAACCCGGATTTGTCATCCTGAGTTAGCTGAGAGACGTAAGAACGGTACTTCTGGGCGAGATTCGTCTTCTCAATATCCTGACGGAAATGCAGAATGCGGTTGCCACCGCGCTCCTCTTCCCCGACAAACTTTGCCGGCAGGGAATCGTGGAGGAAATCATCAAAGATCAGGTATTCTTTTTCCTCAGTGTCGGCCGGGAGCTTCACCCAGTTCCCCTCGAAAGCCACAGACCGCGGAACGCCCGCCATGCGGTCGACAAGCGTCGCAGGAGCCAGCGCCTCGCCGGTGAGTCGGTCGATGGTCACTGTCCAGATATTGGCCTCGATAAGCTCGGTCAGCGGGTCGGTGCCCATGACCTCCGGGGGAAGCTCACGCATTTCAGTCACACCGACACGGAGCGAAACCTTGTCCGCATCGGCGGGTTCGATGAGCACGCCGTGGAGCTGTCGCTGCAGCGGCGAGTGCACTTCTTCCCGCTTGCCTTCTTCGTTAATCCTGGTGGACACGCCGTCTTCCGCCCGCAGGGTGTACGACACCGGCGGCAGGTCAAGCGGCATTTTGGGATCAACATTGAGCACTTTGGGCAGCAAGATGCCAGCAGCAAGCAGTGCGGTGCCTAGACCCAACAGAAGGATAGACAGAATTCTCGGCCGTGAGAGCATGTTAGATACTTTACAGGCCAATAGGGGCAATCAAGACAATGAGTGGTCTGGTTTTTGCCCCCAACTCCCTGTGACGGGTGAGATTAGTGAGGTTTTGCCGGGGTCGGGTGGGTTAGCAAAGGCCCCAGAAACAAAAGAACCGCCAACCCCGGGTAAAAATCCCAGAATTGGCGGTCAGAATCGGTAGCTTTAGGCCACTACCGGAGCCGAAGCAAGTAACTGAATTACTTGAGGGAGACCTTTGCGCCAGCCTCTTCCAGCTTAGCCTTAGCAGCCTCAGCGTCGTCCTTGGAAGCACCCTCCAGGATAGCCTTCGGAGCGGACTCAACCATCTCCTTAGCCTCCTTCAGGCCCAGGCCGGAGACGATCTCGCGGACAGCCTTAATAACGCCAATCTTCTTAGCGCCAGCGTCCTCGAGGACGACGTCGAACTCGTCCTTCTCCTCAGCAGCAGCCTCGCCGCCAGCAGCGCCTGCAGCAGCAACTGCAACCGGAGCAGCAGCGGTGACGTCGAACTCCTCCTCGAAAGCCTTCTTGAACTCGGTGAGCTCAACGAGGGTCATTTCCTTGAAAGCCTCGAGCAGTTCCTCAGTGGTGTACTTAGCCATGGATATTCTCCTATGAGTGTGGTGCGGCCGCTCCCCTCAGAGATCCCTGGGGTCGAAGCCGTCAAAGTGATATTTAAAAGTTTTTCGCGTGATTTAGTTCGCGTAGTTCGCGAGCCGCTCGGGATTACTTCTTTTCCTCGAGTGCCGCAGCAAGGCGGGCAACCGAGGAGGTCGGAGCATCGAGCAGGCCAGCGACGTTCGCCAGAACGCCGTTGAAGGCACCAGCCAGCTTTGCCAGCGTGGTCTCACGGTTATCCATATCCGCAAGAGCCTCGAACTGTGCTGCATCCATTGCAGCACCGTCCATGTAGCCGCCCTTGACCACGAGGTTCTTGTTGTCACCGGCGAACTTCTTAATCGCCTTAGCCGCATCCACAGCCTCGCCCTTGATGAAGGCGACTGCAGTCGGGCCGTTCAGGTGCTCATCAAGACCCTCAATCCCTGCCTCGTCGGCAGCGATCTTGATCATGGTGTTCTTGGCGACGGAGTACTTAACATCAGCACCGAGGGCGCGACGCAGTTCCGTGATTTCCGCAACGGACAGGCCGCGGTACTCAGTCAGCACGATAGCGTTGGACTCTTCGACGTCCTGCTTCAGCGCTGCAACAGCTGCAATCTTCTCAGCATTTGCTGCCATGTGTACTCTCGCCTCCTTCCTGGTCTTTGCAATTTTCCGCTCGGCCAAGTGAAGGAGTCTTTTGCGCAAATACAACAAACGCCCCAATCCTCGCACAAGGATGGGGCGCACAATTCTTTTGGCATGTTCCACTTCAACTCCGCCAACTCCAAGGTCAGCAGGTGAAGTCAAACTGCGCAAGCGCTTCCAAGTCCTCCTGCGTGGGCCGCTCACTGTATTCCTACAATGAAACCTTCAATCCGCTTCTTTCGAAGCGAATGACCGACGGTCTTCGGTGAAACTTGAGTACCAACCTCCATCGTCCCAACTCGATGTTGGTACCGATTGGAAGCCGGTCAAACTTCGTGAAGAAACTCTATACCAGACCCAGGCAATTAACCAAATCGTCTATCCAAACCGCGCTGCACCAGGCTCTCCAAAGCGGCCGAACTCCAGGTCCTTCTCACGTTGCTGCACAATCATCTCAAGCTCGGCAAAGTACGCATTCAGGTCGTCGTCGGCAAGCCAGAGCACTTGGTCGGCGTAGTCGAGTACCACGCGCACCATGTCGTCGGGATGTGCGTCCAATCTGGCGGCGTCGAGGATATCCACGGTGAGTGTCAGTGCCACGCGCACGACCGGCGGGATCTGCGATGCCAGGCACTGTTGCGCCACGACATTGCGCAGCTCCACGGCTTCCATCCGCGCAATGATGCGCAACAACCGCACTACGACGACTTGCGCCGCCCGAACTTGCAGAGCTTCCTCCTCACTCATCCCCGGAAGCACCACAGAATCCTGGATATTGCGGCGAAGGACCTCAGCTACGCGCTCGTCCTCCCCTAGCCCCGTCAGTACCTCGCCCAGCAGAGTCTGCCCCGCGATGCGCAGGCAGGGCATGTCATAGGCGTCGTCGCCCAACGAGTCGAGATACGAGATGAGCTGCGGTTCAATAATTCCGGAACCGTCGTCGAGCTGCGCCAGGCGATTAATCTCGCCGAGCGCCTCCAGCCCTTCTTCGGGTTCCAAAATCAACGTCATAGTCGCGATTTTAAGCAACAAACTTTGGCCGTGAGTCCATTTCGCCTGGATTAGTTGATTGGATTAGCAATTCGCTTTACGACGTCTACCGCGCCCAAACCCCCACCGCGCTATCGATACCCCTTACGAGAATGCGAAACCGCCGCCTCACACACTTGGGAAAGTGCGCGCGGCGGCGGTTTTCAAGAGCTTGGCTCTGAGTCACCCTCGAGCGACTTGTGAAGAGCAACTCGCCTATCGGCTGATGCTGATTTAGGCGGTGTAGTCCTTGATCACGCTGGTGTCAACCGGGATGCCCGGGCCGTTGGTGGCGGAGACGGTGATCTTCTTCAGGTACTTACCCTTAGCAGCGGACGGCTTGAGACGCATCAGCTCGTCGATAAGCGCGCCGTAGTTCTCGGCCAGCTTCTCGGCGTCGAAGGAAGCCTTACCGATAACAGCCTGCAGGTTTGCAGCCTTGTCAACGCGGAAGGAAATCTTACCGCCCTTGATCTCGGTGACAGCCTTAGCGACATCCGGGGTAACGGTGCCGGTCTTCGGGTTCGGCATCAGACCACGCGGGCCGAGGATACGAGCCACGCGACCAACCTTGGCCATCTGGTCCGGGGTTGCGATAGCAGCGTCGAAGTCGGTCCAGCCGCCCTGAATCTTCTCGATCAGCTCGTCGGAGCCAACGAAGTCAGCGCCGGCCTCTTCAGCCTTGGTGGCGTTCTCGCCAGCAGCGAAAACAACAACGCGGACCGTCTTACCGGTGCCGTTCGGCAGGGAGACAGTGCCGCGAACCAGCTGGTCAGCCTTGCGCGGGTCAACGCCCAGGCGGATAGCGACGTCGATGGTGGCGTCGTAGTTCTTGGAGGAAGTCTCCTTGACCAGGTTAGCGGCCTCGAGCGGAGAGTAGATGCGGCCGGCGTCGATCTTCTCGGCGGCGGCGCGGTATGCCTTGGAGTTCTTGCTCATGAAAAGTCCAATCTCAATTAAGTGAAATGGTTGGATTGTGGTGTTTAGCGGGCCGAAGCTGGCCCTACCACTTTGATGAAGGTGCAGCTAAACGCTGACGGTTTACTTAGCGCCCTCGACGGTGATGCCCATGGAGCGAGCGGTACCGGCGATGATGCGTGCACCCATCTCGATGTCGTTGGCGTTCAGGTCCGGCTTCTTCAGCTCGGCGATTTCCTTGCACTGCTCCCAGGTCACGGAACCGACCTTGTTGGTGTGCGGAACGCCCGAACCCTTCTGAATGCCAGCGGCCTTCAGCAGCAGCTTAGCTGCCGGCGGGGTCTTCAGAACGAAGGTGAAGGAGCGGTCTTCGTAGACGGAGATTTCAACCGGGACAACGTTGCCACGCTGGTTCTCAGTTGCTGCGTTGTAAGCCTTGCAGAACTCCATGATGTTGACACCATGGGCACCCAGTGCCGGACCAACCGGCGGAGCCGGGTTAGCCTGACCAGCCTGAATCTGCAGCTTAATAATCGCAGAAAGCTTCTTCTTCGGAGCCATCGGATTAACCTACTTCCTAGTTACCGGGGCACGCCGCCCCGATGAAAAGGCGACTCACCCCGTCCGGATGCCGACGCTTTACGACGACCCTTGCGCCCACGACCATCATGGCCGCTGGCGCTGGTCATCGAGTTGGTGCCAGCCACCGGGGATACGAATTACTTGGCGCATCTGTGCTCAAGGCACAAAAATGCACGCCTGGCTACGTTACCGCAGCGTATGGCGTGCATCAAAATCCGTTACCGGATTGGTTGTTCGAGAGAGCTAGCTGGTGCCTTTGCTCGGCGCTTGGCTTGCTGCCCGGCTTAGTGCGAGGCCCGCTTAGTGCGAGGCCTAGTTCAGCTTCTCGACCTCATCGATGCCCAGCTCGACCGGGGTCTCTCGACCGAAGATGGAAACCAGGGCCTTCATGCGGCCGGTGTCCGGGTCGATCTCGGAGATGGTCGCAGCCACAGATGCGAACGGGCCGGACAGGATGGTGACGGACTCGCCGACCTCGTAGTCGATGGCTACGGCCTTCTTCTCCGCCTGCGGCGCCGCTGCGACAGCCAGCTCACCGTCGGCATTTGCAGCTTCCTCAGCGGCGTCCGCGGTGATGGTCTCCTTCGGCATGAGGAACTTAGCGACCTCGCGAATCTTGACCTTGGACGGCTGACCCTCGCTACCGACGAAGGAAGTAACACCCGGGGTGTCGCGGACGACGGACCAGGACGGGTCATCCAGGCTCATGCGGACCAGAACGTAGCCCGGCAGCAGCTTGCGCTTAACGATCTTCTTCTTGCCGTCGTCCTTGCGCTCTTCGACTTCCTCAACCGGAACGATGACCTCGTGGATCTGCTCATCGACACCCATGGTCTGGGCGCGCATTTCCAGGTTGGTCTTCACCTTGTTCTCGTAGCCGGAGTAGCACTGGATGATGTACCAGTCGCCCGGACGACGCTTGAGCTCACGCTGGAACTCGCGCAGGCGCTTACGGTACTCGGCGTCTGCGTCAGCAGCTGCTTGCGCCTCAGCGTCAGCGGCGGTCTCCTCTGCCGGCGCTGCTTCTGCTGCAGCAGTGTCAGCTGCGGCTGCGTCGGCTGCGGCTGCACCCTCGGCCGGAGCTTCTACCTGAGCCGGTGCGCCCTGCGCATCCTGCTCAGTTGCGGCAGCATCCGCGGACTGGGCGTCGGAGAAAATATTCTGACCATCATTCATGTCGTGCTAACCCCTCTTGTATCTACATCAACGGTTCGCGACATTGGCATCTTCGCTCAAAGAGCCTTAAGAGCCAATATGCCATCCGCAATCACTTCGCACAGCAAGACACCAGCTGCGCTAACGAATAATCCCGCCGTCCGGAACTCGGAGGCGGGATGAAAAGCATCACTGCGAAACAGTATAACCGATTACTTGCCCAACACCGATCGGACACCCAGACCGGCCAGCGTGTCCACACCCCACACGAGAGCGATCATGGCAATCAGGAACAGGATCACGATGATGCTGTAGGTGACCATCTGGCGGCCGGTCGGCCAAATCACCTTGCGCAGCTCGTCAACAACCTGCTTGATGAAAACCAAAGGGTTACGAGTCGAAAGCTCGTTGGTCTCCTTCTCACGCGCAGGCTTCTTCGCCACGGTGGTCTGCGCGCCCGTCGCCTGGCGCTTACCGGACGGGCGAGCCGCCGCCTGGAAAGTCTGGTTTTCCTCAGACACGATGCTCCTTCGCTACTTCGTGCATATGAGACCTAAAGATACTGCACAGTGAAACTCAAACGTGAATTCTCCAAGGGCAAACTCCAGGGATGTTCTCCGGAGCCGAGCCCCCCACTGTGCAGAGCAAGTCTGGTTCAGTGCGTAAATTCTAGCCGATTCTCCACACTATCGAAGAAATGCCCTTCGTGGGAACCGCGGGCTTCGAGATTCGATTCCGCTGCTGGCCTTGCAGCGATACTCACTGACGGCCACGTCACTGCTGCTTCGCCCTAGCTCGGGCTGCAAGCTTGGGCTGCTCGCTCGTGCGGCAAGCTTGGGCTGCTGGCTCGGGCTGCAAAAACGACGACCCACCAGACTACGGGCTGCAAATGTGAAACTGTGCGAGTTTGTGGCACTTTCAAGCCATTTTTACTTTCAAGCCATTTTTCGAGCCATTTTTGCCATAACCGCAGTCAGTAACTCGCATTGACCCACCGCCGCCGAATATAAACGAAAAACCCGCCACCCAGACGCTTTTTCATACGCCCTGGATGACGGGTACTTGCAGGGGCGACAGGACTCGAACCTGCAACCTGCGGTTTTGGAGACCGCTGCTCTACCAATTGAGCCACGCCCCTTCACCACCAGCAAAAGAACTTTCCAGCCCTTAGCTGACAATGTCCCACCTTACTGCATTGAAGCATTATCAAGGCGGGGTTCGACGAACATCACTGTCCGTAGTAGCGATGGGGGGGATCGAACCCCCGACCTCACGATTATGAGTCGTGCGCTCTCACCATCTGAGCTACATCGCCCCTATTCTCTACCGGACATAAGTCCGTATAAAAGAACAGAGCCCCCTGACAGAATCGAACTGTCGACCTTTTCCTTACCATGGAAACGCTCTGCCGACTGAGCTAAGGGGGCATCAGCATCCATTGAACTCAGCACGTAACTCCGGGCCAATTGTTGACCGCTTCGTTTCGCTCTGTGCTCTCCGTGAAGCCTTGCAAAGATTAACCCGAAATCACCGCTGAGCACAAATCAGCAGGTAGGCAGCGGTATTTCTTGTCACGTTTGCTGACATTTTTGCGCGCACTTATGGATAATCTATTCACTTATCGATGAGCCCCAGCGGAACCATAAGTGAATAGCTCATCGATGGGTGGCCGCCCCTAACCCGAAACCCCTAACCCAACCCCCTAGCCCGAACCCCTAACCCAAACCCTGCCCCGTATCCCCACCAACAGCCCCTACAAACAAAAAATCACCGCGAGAAAATTCTCGCGGTGATTTCACTGTGCCAGATGATGGATTCGAACCAACGAAGGCAATGCCGACGGATTTACAATCCGCTCCCTTTGGCCGCTCGGGCAATCTGGCGTGCACTCTTAAACGGTGCGAATGGAATGCTACCCACTACTCTGTCATTTACACAAATCGCCAGGTAAAGAGGATATTTTCCTACTTGGATTCACCCCTCAGCAGAGCTCACCCCCCAGCAGAGCTCAACTCTCAGCAGAAATCACCCCAGAGCAGAGCTCGCCCCTAGGTTCATCTCGACAGTGGAGCTCAATCCACTACCCCACGCGCTCCACGGTGTAGCGAGCAACGTGGCGCAGAGCGTCCTTGGCCGCACAGTCGGGAAGGTCAGCGATGACGCGGTCGGACTCATCCAGCAGTTCATTGACCTTCTCCATCGCGCGAGCCACACCGTTGGTCTGAGCCAGGAGCTCGAGGGCCTCGTCGACAAGCGCATTTTCGGAGACTGGGCCGACGAGAATCTCGCGGAGGCGGTCAGCTGCTGGAGTGTCCTCCTGTAGCGCGTAGAGAACCGGTAGCGTGAAGACGCCCTCGCGCAAGTCAGTGCCCGGAGTCTTGCCGGACTGGTCTGTGTTGGAGGAGATGTCGATGATGTCGTCGACGATCTGGAAAACGATGCCGATTAGTTCGCCATAGCGGCGCAGCGCATTGGAAATATCGGCGGACGCACGGGCGTGATAGGCACCGAGATAACCAGCCGATGCGATGAGCACACCGGTCTTTTCGGCAATGACCTTCAGGTAGCGCTCGATGCGCTCTTCAATCGGCAGGTCCAAGTCGTTGAGGCACTCACGCATCTGACCTGTGACAAGGACACCGAAGGTCTCGGCGAAGTGGGCTACGCTCTCGGAACCGAGCTCCGCCAGCAGGCGGGATGCAGCAGCGAAGAGGTAGTCACCGGCCAGAATGGCGACGGTGTTGTCCCAGCGCGAGTTTGCGGAGGGCACACCGCGGCGCTTATCCGCTTCATCCATGACATCGTCGTGGTAGAGCGTCGCCAGGTGCGTCAGCTCCAGCACCGTCGCGGCGGTGATGACCTTATCGCTCTCCGGGTTCTCACCGAACTGCGCGGCAAGCATGGTAAACATTGGGCGGAAGCGCTTACCACCAGCCTGAGCTAGGTGGGAAACCCGCTCGGCTAGGAAGTCCTCGCCGCGCCCCAGCTCAGTAATCAGGAGGTCCTCGCTCTTGCGCATTCCCTCGGTGATTGTTGCTTCCAACGCCTCATCAACGAAGTGAGAACTAGTGGCGGTGTGCTCACCAGTGCCCTGAGCACTTCCGGAACTAAGCCCGGAGTAGTCTCCAGTACGCATTCGAGACCTGCCTAACTGACGATAAAAGATAAGAAACTGCTAAATAAACTACCCTACGAGCATAGTGGCTAGCAGACCAGTTCCCATATTTGTTTCAACGTCGTTATACGCTGGGGCAATGACCTCAAGCCCGATTTCGCGAGTTTCCCCCACGTTCGACGGCGCCGTCGCTCTACCCAGCAGCACTGACGTGCTCATTGTTGGCGCTGGCCCCACCGGATCCGCAGCCGCAATTCACGCCGCCCGCGCCGGTTTTTCGGTCACTGTGGTCGACTCGCAGCGCTTCCCGCGCGACAAGACTTGTGGCGACGGACTCACTCCTCGCGCTATCGCTGAGCTACGTCGCCTAGGGCTTGACGACGAGCTCCTGTGCCGCAACCGCAACCGCGGACTCAAGCTGCACGGCTTCGGCGGCTCCATCACCGCACCTTGGCCAGATGATGCCTCCGGCACTTTTCCCGCTGTCGGATCCGCGATGCCGCGTGTTGAGCTCGACACTTTCTTACTCAATGCCGCCGCTGATGCCGGTGCACAAGTCTTTGATGGGGTCGCTGCGCGGAAGGTGGTTCTCGGAGCGTTGAGCAGTGGTGGCACGCGGGGCCACGGCGTGCGCGAGGTGGAACTTTCCGACCGCGAAGGCAAGCCACACACCATCTCGGCCCGCTGGCTGCTCGTGGCCGATGGGGTCCGAAGTACCGTCGGCAAGCAGCTGGGGCGTGCGTGGCATCGCGACAGCGTCTTTGGCGTGGCCGCGCGGTCATATGTCAGCTTCGACAGCGCGGACGTAGCGGATGACTGGATTCACTCGCACCTGGAACTGCGCGACTCCGAGGGGCATACGCACCCGGGCTATGGCTGGATCTTCCCGCTGGGAGCAGGCCAGGCGAATGTGGGGTGTGGGGCGCTGGCGACGTCGGCACGCCCGGCGCGCACGAACGTGAAAAAGTTGCTACACGAGTACCACGGGCAGGTGCGTGAGCAGTGGCAGATGAGCGAACCGGAGCACGTGACGTCGGCGCTGTTGCCGATGGGTGGTGCTGTATCGAATGTGGCGGGGCCGAACTGGGCGTTGCTCGGTGATGCTGCGTGCCTGGTCAACCCGCTCAACGGTGAGGGCATTGACTACGGCATGGAGTCGGCGCGGCTGGCGGTGGAGCTGATTAGTTCGATTGGTGCGAGCCACGATGGGCTGACTCACTCCTGGCCCGCCCTGCTTCGCGAGCACTACGGGACCGGCTTCTCGCTGGCTCGCAAGTTGGCGCTGACGTTGACGTACCCGAGCTTCCTTCCCACGGTCGGCCCGCTGACTATCGGCGCCCCGTGGGGCAGCCAGCTCATGGGCGTTGCCGCACGACTGATGGGAAACCTGGTCACGGAACACGACCGCGATGTGGTGGCGCGACTGTGGCGCGCTTCGGGGCAGGCGGCGCTGGCCTCCGATAAGTGGTTCGGGCGCCAGCCCTGGCAGTAAAAACTGCTTTACGACGGGCCCAGCGCCCGAGCCCGGTCGCGAGCTATCGACCTACTGCGCGGGCTTGGTTGCCGAGTGCAGCGCCGCGATGCCAAAGGTGAGGTTCTGCCACCCGGCATCCTCCCAGCCAGAGGCATTGATGTCGCGGGCAAGCTGCGGCTGGTTCGGCCAGGCGCGAATCGACTCCGCCAAGTACACGTAGGCCTCCGGGTTCGAGGAGACGACCTTGGCGATCTGCGGCAGTGCCCGCATCAGGTACTCCTTGTAGAAGGTGCTGAACACTGGCACCACAGGGGTGGAGAACTCACAGACTGTCAGCTGGCCTCCGGGCTTGGTCACGCGGGCTAGTTCGGCGAGGCCCGCCTTGTAGTCCACGATGTTGCGAAGACCGAAGCTGATGGTCACCGCGTCGAAGGTGTTGTCCGGGAATGGCAGCTTCATGCCGTCACCGCAGACCTTGGGAACATCGCGATGTGCACCGGCCTTGAGCATGCCTCGGGAGAAGTCACAGGCAACGACGTATGCGCCAGACTTTGCCAACTCCACTGAGGAAACAGCCGTACCAGCGGCCAGGTCGAGGACCTTCTGGCCAGGCTGCAGGTTCAGGCGCTTTGCCGTGTGCACGCGCCAGTAGTGGTCAATACCACCAGTGAGCACGGTATTAGTGATGTCGTAATTCTTCCCCACGCCGTCGAACATCGAGGCGACTTCGCTGGGATTTTTCGTTAAATCAGCCCTAGACACGATGTCCAGATTACGCGACCGACTTCTGACGCGTAGCAGCACCTGTACGGGAAGCGTCAATCGTATCTGCTGCGACCTTGCTTGACGTCTCGGCCGCGGAGACCCCAGAAACCTCCTCGTAGTGGCGAACAAGGTCTGCACACAGTGCTTCCCAGGTACGTTCGGTCACGGTGTCGCGGCAGCGGTTGCGCAGCTGCTTGCGTGCCAGCTCATCGTCGACGAGCAGCAGCTTGTCGACCGCCTCAGACAGATCGCGGGTGAAAGTCTTGGGCTCCAGCAGATAGCCGTTGACATCGTTAGTAATCAGGTCGCGCGGGCCGCCTGCGTTCGGAGCGATGGCCGGAACACCGGAAGCGTGGGCTTCCTGTACGGCCTGGCAGAAGGTTTCAAAGTCACCGGTGTGAACGAACACGTCCAGGCTGGCGAATGCCGCTGCCAACTTATCGCCGGTGAGCTGCCCAGTGAAGACGGCATTCGGCATCTGCTTCTGCAGCTTCGGCAGCTCCGGGCCATTACCGACAATGACCACCTGGATATCGTCGCGGCCATTCAGCGCCGCCAGCCGCTCTACGGACTTCTCCGCCGCCAGCCTGCCGACATAACCAACAATTGGCTTGCCCTCCGGGCTCCACTGCTTCCTGAGCTCCTCGCTGCGCTTCGTCGGAGTAAAGCGCACTGCATCAACACCACGACCCCAGCGGTAGACGTCACGAATCTTGTGGTTCTGCAGGTCCTCAATAGTCGGCGACGACGGCGCCAGCGTTCGGGCGCAGGAGTTGTGAATCACGCGCGTCCACAACCACGCGGCCGTGGAGAGCCCCGCCAACTTGTAGTTCTTGGCAAAACCCGCAACGTCCGTCTGATAGATAGCCACAGCCGGGATGCCCAGCGCCTTAGCAGTCAAAGCACCGGCACCACCGAGCACAAATGGCGAAGCCAAGTGGACAACATCCGGCTTAAACTGCGTCAGCGCCGACGCTACCCTGCGGTTCGGCACACCAATCGGTAGTGAATCAATCAACGGCACCATCACGGTGGGCACACGCTCAATGCGGTAGTCGCAGTAGAACTCTGCTTCTTCCTGCCAGTCCCGAGCACCCGGCGCAATCACCAGCGCCTCGTGTCCCCCACGGCGTAAGTGTTCCAACACCCGCAGCACGGAGTTTGTCACTCCATTGATGTTGGGCAAGAAGCTTTCAGCAATGATGGCAACGCGCATGGTGCTAGTTTTCCATCTCGTCGGAAAGCGAAAGTGACCCTCTGTTTACCTTTTGGGGATCTCTTTGTAAACGACGGGTTGCGCGCAACGACAACCACCACAACGGCGTGACGACGATAAACGCAACCACAGCGATGCTGGCAGCCGGGAGAAACGACAGCGTCCAAGTGCGTCCGGCGACGCGGGCGACATTGGGGTCCGTGCGGTCGTATTCGACGCGGACGCGCTGCCCCTCTTCCAGACCAACGGGATAGAGCAAGCCGGTTGGTGGCGACTGAAAATCACCATTCTCGTCGACGAAATCGACCGTGGTGCGAAGAAGCTCGACCGAGCGCACATTGGCTACGGACTGCCCCATGTTCGACTCGATATTGCGGTCATTAATGAAGCAGCCAACCACCATGGCCAGGCACGAAAGTAACAGGCAAATAATTACAAAGAGCAGCACCTGACGAAGGAGGCGCGGCCAATTGGCCAGGGCAGTTTTCCACTGCATGGCGGTCGCGACCTCCTTATTCTTCTGTCCTTGATTGTTTCCAGCTCTAATCTGATGCTGCCGGCCAGCTAGTCCTTATCCAGCAAGCCTTGTTCAGCTAGTGCTTGTCCAGCACCCCAATCTCCGCATTGTATGCCAGCTTGTGGTGCAACTGTCTCCGCGTCGCACGCGTGGTCGCCACCTCGATGACGCGGATGCCATCGACGTCGGTATCCGGGTGCAGCTGCGCGAGCAGATCTGGGAGGCGGTCAACATGCACGTGCTCGACCCCGTAGGCCTGACAGATGCCCTCAAAGTCCACGTCCTGCGGTGTGCCGAAGATGCGCTCGAAGCTTCCCCGCAGAGCCGGGCTGCCCGCCTCCAGCGTCTCGAAAATACCGCCACCGGCATCGTTGGCCACCACGATGGTGAGGTTTTCCGGCCTCGGCTCCAGCGGCCCGATCGCCAGCGCTGCGGAGTCGTGCTGGAACGTTAGGTCCCCCATGAGCGCAATCGTCCGCGGCGGGCGGATCTCGTCGGCATGCTCGCGGTCGGACGCCAGCGCAATACCAATCGCCGTCGCCACCGTGCCGTCGATGCCCGCGGCACCTCGTCCCGCATACGTGTTCACCCCCGGGAAAGGCAGGCCCGTGTACGACGCATCGCGCACCGGGTTCGACGCGCCTAACACCACATTGTCACCCGTGCGCAGGCTATCCGTGAGAGCCGCCGCCACATGAAATCCGGTCAGCGGTTCCTCCGCTTCAATCGACTCGGTAATCGTCTCCCGCACGGACTTCACCGCCAATTCACTGGCAGCCTCACAGATTTTCGTCCACTGCGGGTCCTGGTCCCCCATAGTCTGCACATGCTTTACGACGGCCCTTGCGTTCGCCGTTACATCCGGAAACTCCGCCCCAAAGCCGTGGTTTTCCGCATCCGAGACAACCGTCAACTCGATATCAGGATTGGCCAGCAGCTTAGAGATCCCTCGGTGCAGCGTCGGTCTGCCGACCAACACAATCTGCTCCGGCGGAATCTGCGCAAAAGTACCCGCCGCAAGCGGGTGAACCGGGTGCGCCGGCGCATATGCATTCGGCTCAGCGATGGTTGGCAAATCCTCCAACTCTGGCAGATGCGGGGCATTCGAGCCCGCAATCACGAGTGTGCGGCGGCTGATGTCAATTGTGGCTGTGCTAGCCGCGTTGGCCGGGCTGGTAGGGGCCGAGTTGGCCGCGATGGCGGCTGCGCCGACGTTGTTGCTGTTGGTAGGCGCAATCGTGGTCCAGGGGCCGCCGTCTGCGCGACCCTCGGGGATGTCGGCAACGGAGTCGTCGCCAGGCACGAGCGGTTCGACAAAACGGACGTTGAGGTGGCCGGCCCCGGATGTCATGGCGGCAACAACGCGATCAATGCGGGCGCGAATCTGCGCGGCAGTGGCATTCGTGACCGGGGCGGTGCCGTCCAGATCGAACTCAACGACGGAGGCATCGGCGAACAGGCGGTCCTGGACGATGGTCTGGTTCGCGCCGGTGCCGCGATAATGCGCGGGGCGATCGGCGGTCAGTGCCAGCAGCGGAATACCCGCCGCGGTGGCTTCGACCATGGCGGGCACGAGGTTTGCGACGGCTGTGCCGGACGTTGTAATTACCGGGGTCACCTTGCGGGTGCGCGAGGCCAGGCCGAGGGCGAGGAAGGCGGCGGAGCGTTCATCGATGCGCACATGGAGGCGAACCTTCGCCGCATCGGCGGCCTGGACCAGAGCGCGGGCCAGCGGGGCGGACCGGGAACCCGGGCACACCACGGCATCGACCATGCCGAGACGCAGCAGCTCATCGACGATGAGGCCCGCTACCACTGCGGATGGGGCCGCGGGGGCTGTATGGGCTGCGGAGGTGTGGGGCGTGGCGTCGGTTGCCGAGGCTGGGGTGCCAGCATCGGTGCCGGCGGCATTGGTGATGTTGGTGCCCTGAGCGTGCGAAGTCTGGGAGGTGTCCTGGTTGTCGTTCACACTCAATAGGCTACTTGTCAGGTCGGATATCGGGCTCGTTGGGAGTTACTGACCCCGTTTATGACAGTTTGGAGCCGGTAGGTTCAGGCGGTGAATGCATCAC